>NZ_AZUN01000001.1:3656209-4020564 GCF_000527095.1 Methylomicrobium lacus LW14
CGAAGTCGATATCGAATGCGTGATCTGCAATGGCGCCGGTTGCCGGGTGTGCGGTCATACCGGCTGGCTCGAAGTGATGGGCTGCGGCATGATCCACCCCGAGGTGTTCAAGGCGGTCAACATCGACAGCGAAAAATATACCGGTTTTGCGTTCGGCATGGGCGTCGAACGGCTCGCGATGCTGCGTTACGGCATCAACGATTTACGGTTGTTCTTCGAAAACGACCTGAAATTCCTGCAACAATTCAAGTAAGCCGTCGATAAGTCATGCAAATTAGTGAAGCCTGGTTAAGAACCTACGTCAATCCGGCCGTCAGCACCGAAGAACTGGTCGCGCAATTGACCATGGCCGGTCTCGAAGTCGATTCGGTCACCCCGGCCGCCGCGGTATTCAGCGGCGTGGTCATCGGCGAAGTGCTCGCGATGGAGCAGCATCCCGATGCGGATCGCCTGCGCGTCTGCAAGGTAGAAGTCGGTCAAGGCGAGCCGCTGCAAATCGTCTGCGGCGCCAGCAACGTGCGCCCCGGCCTGAAGATTCCGGCCGCCTTGATCGGCGCGGTGCTGCCGGGCGATTTCAAGATCAAAAAATCCAAGCTGCGCGGCGTCGAATCCTATGGCATGCTGTGCTCCGAAAAGGAACTCGGCTTGGCCGAGGAGTCGAACGGCCTGATGGAATTGGCCGAGGACGCCCCAGTCGGCGTCGATATTCGCGACTATCTGGCGCTGAACGACAACCTGATCGAGGTCGACCTGACCCCGAACCGGGCCGATTGCCTGAGCGTCGAGGGCCTCGCGCGCGAAGTCGCGGTGCTGAATCAAATCGACTGCCAAGCCACGCCGCTGAAGAAGGCCGAGGTCGCGCATCGCGATACGCTGGACATTCGCGTCGACGTGGCCTCCGCCTGCCCGCGCTATCTCGGCCGCCTGATCAAAGGCGTCAATCCACAGGCCGAAACGCCGCTGTGGATGCAGGAACGGCTCCGGCGTTCGGGCCTTAGAAGCCTCGGCGCCGTCGTCGATGTGACCAACTATGTGTTGCTCGAACTCGGTCAGCCGCTGCACGCTTTCGATGCGGACAAGCTGAGCGGCGGCATCCAGGTGCGCTGGGCAGAGGACGGCGAAGAACTGGCCCTGTTGAACGGCCAGACGATCAAGCTCGATGCCGAAGCGCTGGTGATTGCCGATAACGCGCGCGCGCTGGCCCTGGCCGGCGTGATGGGCGGCAGCGAATCGGCGGTCGGCGAGGGCACGCAAAACATTTTCCTCGAATGCGCATTCTTTGCGCCGCAAAGCATTGCGGGCAAGGCGCGCCGTTTCGGCCTGCATACCGATTCCTCGCACCGCTTCGAACGCGGCGTCGATCCTTTCCTGCAGGAGCGCGCGATAGAGCGTGCGACGCAATTGATTACCGAAATCGCCGGCGGCAGCGTCGGTTTGCTCGGCGCAGCGGTCTCCGAAGCGCATTTGCCGAAACGCGCGCCGATAGCACTGCGCCGGCAACGGATCGAGCGGCTGCTCGGCCTCTTGCCGAGTGACGAACAAATCGCCGGCATCATCAGTCGTCTGGGCATGGGGGTTGAGGCGACCGCGGACGGCTGGCGGGTGACCCCTCCGGGCTTCCGTTTCGATGTCGCGATCGAAGCCGATCTGATCGAAGAAATCGCGCGTATCTACGGTTACAACAACCTGCCGAGCAACCGCCTCCTGGTGCGCACCGAACTGCACAAGGCGACCGAGTCGGCGCTGGAGCTGGATCGTGCCCGCGACCTTTTGGTCGATCGCGGCTATCAGGAAGCGATCACCTTCAGCTTTGTCGATGCGGAAACGCAGCAGGCGCTCACACCGGGTGCCGAGATGATCAGCCTGCAAAACCCGATCTCTTCCGAATTGTCGGTGATGCGCGGCACGCTCTGGTGCGGCCTGATCAAGGCGGCGGAACACAATGTGAACCGCCAGCAAAACCGGGTTCGCTTTTTCGAAACCGGCTTGCGTTTCATCCGCTCCGAAGGCAAGGTGTTGCAGGAAAAGATGCTGGCCGGCATCGCGCTCGGCAGCGCGCATCCCGAACAATGGGGCGAGGCGGCGCGCGCGGTCGACTTCTTCGACATCAAGGCCGATATTGAGGCGTTGTTTGCGTTGACTGGCTCTGCGGCGCGCTTCGTGCCGGGCGAACATCCTGCCCTGCATCCCGGCCAGACCGCCGAGATCCTGGCGCCGAATGGTCAGCGGATCGGCCTGATCGGCATGCTGCACCCTAATCTCGAAAAACAATTCGGCTTCGAGTGCCGGGTCTTCCTGTTCGAATTGGATCAGGATGCGCTGCTCGCGAAACCAAAGGCGCGGTTCAAGCCGCTGTCGAAATATCCGTCGGTGCGGCGCGACCTGGCCTTGATCGTCACAGAAGAGGTGACGGCCGAGCAGATCACAGCATGCGTTAGCGAACTCCAGGAACCTGCGCTGCAAACCGTCGTACCGTTCGACGTATATCGCGGCAAGGGCGTCGAGGCGGGGCATAAAAGCATCGCCCTGAGCCTGACCTTGCAAGATTATGCGCAGACGCTGACAGATTCCGAAATCGATGCTATAGTATCTAAGCTTTTGGAAAACTTGAAAAATAAAATTGGTGCGAAGTTGAGGGATTGATTAAATGGCATTAACCAAAGCTGATTTTGCTGAAAAACTTTTCGAAGAGCTCGGCCTTAACAAACGCGAAGCCAAAGACATCGTGGAGCTGTTTTTTGAAGAAATCAAAACCGCTCTAGAGCGCGGCGAACAGGTCAAACTGTCCGGTTTCGGCAAGTTTGAACTGCGCGACAAGAACAGCCGTCCGGGGAGAAATCCAAAAACCGGGGAAGAAATACCCATTACCGCCCGGCGTGTGGTAACATTTAGGTCTGGTCAAAAACTCAAAGCGCGGGTAGAAGCTTATGCTGGAACCGAGTCATAATAACGAATTGCCGCCCATACCGGCCAAACGCTATTTCACGATCGGTGAAGTCAGCGAACTGTGCGCAGTCAAACCCCATGTACTGCGCTATTGGGAGCAGGAGTTCACCGAACTGAGTCCGGTCAAGCGCCGCGGCAACCGCCGGTATTACCAGCGCCACGATGTGCTGATGATCCGCCAGATCCGTTCGCTGTTGTACGAGCAAGGCTATACGATCGGCGGCGCCAGGGCGCATCTGACCAGCGACGAGCACAAGGAAGATGCGACGCGCACCAAGCAATTGATCCAGCAAATGGTCGTCGAACTCGAAGACATTCTGGAATTGCTTAAATAAAGCGCTTTGTAATATAATCTATCCTCTTCGACTTTTCTCAAAAGCCGTATATAGTTTTTTCTTTCTGAATTGCGATGGCGCTCAGCCAGGGCAATTGTCAAATCATCGGGGCGTAGCGCAGTTTGGTAGCGCACTTGCATGGGGTGCAAGGGGTCGAAGGTTCAAATCCTTTCGTCCCGACCATTTAAATCAAGGGCTTAGAAAGTCCATGTAATCATCAAAAATCAAAAATCAGGTTTCCGGGTAACTTTCGGGTAACTTTTCGTAAAAATGAGTTGCTCATCTCTCCCGATCCGCCAGAGTGAAACCTAGTAAAAACTTAGTATTATCGGTTCGTACTCGGTGCGTACTCGGCCTGAATGTTGCGGAGGCGATGGTTACAGGCAAGGTTGCAGTACTTTGACTCGTACTCGGCCTGAATGTCAGCATTTGTCAGCAATCTTGATCCTTTTTTTGTTCACCACCTTGTAAAGCCGAATTGCCCCGGCTTAAACCTGGAGTTTTCTGGAGTGAAAGTTTAGGATTCCGTTGTTTGATTGAATAGCGGGAAATCCCGCTTTTTCTTGTTCACGCTCTCGTATTTTGTTCACACACTCGTATCAAGCTCGTACCGCTTCACTTGCCAACTGCGTACTCTTTGCGCCAGACACAAAAAAGCCGGGTTGCCCCGGCTCTCTGGTGTCGATGTTACATTATCACATTGGCTTGAATGTCAGGTTTTCGCCCATGCAGTCTCGGCGCGGTCACGATTTAGTAATTTATAGTAAATTCATTTCAATGGCATATGCGACTTGCTGAGAATCTCAACATTTCTCAACAGCCTTGGGCCGCAAGGCAATGGCGTGTGCGACTTGCTGAATATCGCACTTTTATCGCACTTTGCCATACTATATTGAGCCATTCATCCAAGGCATAGCCGGGATGCGCATTCTTTGCCGCTCTGTTTGTGTTGGTAACTTCATGATCTTATTACTTGATAGTAAGCATACGGGTGATCCATTTAGTAAAAGTTAGCATTTGTTAATATTTCTTCCGGGTCAATGCTCATCGGCGTAATCCTCGCCCTCGACGGGCTTAATATTTGTGGCGTCCGGGTACTGCTCCCGTGCTTCCTTGATTGTCATCCTTGGCATTGAGCACGAATAGAACTGTGTGCCGTCCTGCCGGGTTATCAAAAACTTGAAGTATCGGCCCTCGGCATTGTGGGCGGCTTCGCTGCTGGCGCTCGATAAGTATTTGTCGCACTGGTGCGAGTCATCGGCCCAGTGACACGCGCCGAACGGCATAACATCTGCCTTGCATATACCAGCACCGCCGCCGTGGGCGTGGTAGCTCTCGAAGTGAATACAGGTCTTGCAGGTGATGGCGGGGTTTGTTTTTGGCTCGGCTGGTTTTGTGTTTTCTGCGTTGGTTTTCGTTTTTTCTGGGGGAACCGAGGGAACCGGGGGAACCTCCAGTAAATCCGCGCCCTCCAGCGGTTCCCTCTGAATTTTTAGCGGGGGAACCGGGGGAACCGGCTTAGTCAGTGTCGAAAGCAATCCTTCAAGCATGGCCGCCGTCCTCATCGGGTTTAACCCAATACAGGTTTATCTTTTCGCCGTGGATCGTGGTTTTTTTCGATCGTTTGTCTTTGTCTCGCTCGACAATCCAGCCCGCGCCATCCAATGCGCTGAGAACCCGGTTAAAATCATAATTGCCGCCCGCCTCCTTCAATGCCGCCGAAGTGAGCATATAAACCCGCCCGCCCGGCCCGTCCGTGTACCATCCGGCCCGCTCGGTTTTCGGCGAGTGCTCGCCTCCCTTATCAGTAAACCGGGTATCGCCAAATTTTAGAATGTAATCGTTGATCCCTTGCAGGATTTGTTTGTCCTCAGTCGCTCCCGATCCGTGTAGCGTCAACCATTGCGTAAACATCGTTTTGCAGGCGTCCAGCGCCGCGCCTTGTTCCCATGGCAATATTCCGGCCTCGATTGCCAGCTCGCCCGCCATCGCATACAGGGCGAACCGGGAAGCGGCCCGCGCCGCTTGGCTATCGGTGTGCCCGAACTGTGTTTCGATTTGCGCCAGGATCGCGCCGAAGTCTGCATTGCCTTGATTGATGATATGCTCGACAAACTTAACGCCCGCGTGCCCGAAATGCTTGGCGGATTCGGCTTTGAAATAGTCGGCCATTTGCCGCCCGTCCTTGAAGTCGTGCAGGGTGTCGAATATGCCAAATTGTCGCGCCGCCGGAATATTCAGTAATCGCACCAATTGCCCGGCCTTGGCTTGTTTTCCGCCTTCCTGCATCATGGCCCCAATGGATCGCTCCCCAGTCGATAACAGCGTCAAGCGCCAGCGGTGAACGCGCCGCGCCGCGCCGATCCGGCTTGCTCTCGTTTTGCCTACGCCATTGCCCAGACTGTAAACAATCGCGCCGATTTCTTTCGGGTCGGCCTCGTTAATTTCGTCCAGACATAAACAGGTGTCTGATAATTGCGCCGCTACGCCTTCCAAACCGTTGCCGGTCGCCCGCCAAGTGCGCTTGAAGTCTTCGCCGCCCCATATGGAAGAACCGACACAAAGCGCCGTGGTTTTGCCTATGCTGCTATCGCCCATCCAATGAACGCCGCCGGAATCGCGCCCGACTTTCGCCAGCAATGGCGCGGCCAGCGGGACGCAAAGCGAAACCATTAAAACCGGGTTGCCTTCGCAGAATCCGGCCATTTTCCGCCATTCGTGATAATTGCCGCCGGTACGCGCCGCGCCTTCGGATAATGGGCTTTCGCTTTGAAAATACACATTGTCAGCGCCGATAACACAATCCTTTAGCACGAACGCGCCGCCGTTTTGAGTCCACCCGGTTTTGGTGGCCGCCGTGATAACCTTTTTGGGTGTTTCCCATTGCAGATAATCGGCAAGCTGCGCCCGGTTGCGCTGCTCGATCTCGACGCCAGACGCCAACAATTCGCCGCGCAATTCTTCGCACGATCCGCGCAATAGCTCCATTGGCATAGCCCACATGTGCCAGCGGCCTAAAGAATCACGGTACCTCAGCAAACGCCCGAATAACTGCCCGTCCTCGGTGTTGGTCAGTCCATCGATGTAAAGGGGAGAACAAATTCGCGCCGGAATAAAAGCCGGTGGTTTCGTTTCGGTGCCTTCCGTCATCCTGCAATGCCAGACTCCCGGCTTGCACTTACTGCCGCCCATGCTAAACCAATCATCCTTGACCAAAAAACAAGGCATTTTCAAGTTTTCAATATCGATCTTTTCCAGGTCTTCGCCGCTATCATGCAGCGGGTCGGTTGCATCGTTTAAATCAGTGGTGGTTCCCCCGGTTCCCTCTGTGTTTTTTTCGGGGGAACCGCTGAAAGCCGCGCCGTTGCTGGTGGTTACCCCGGTTCCCTCGGTTCCCTTGGATTTTTCAATATCCAAGGGATTGCGCGATTCTTTCGGCTTCGCCTCGCCATGATTCGGTAAAGACTCGAATGGCGGAGTATTGAAATTTTGGTTTTTTGGGGAACCAGAGAACTTTTCTAGTGATTCAATCATTACGCTACCTCCACGCTCGCCGCGTCCTTCCAGGTATTAATTGCATCATTGAAGTCAGTTCCCACGATTGGCGGTAACAGATAACGCCCGCCCACGGCCAGCGCCGCCGCCCGCGCCGCTTTCTGGCCGGTGCCGGATTCGTCGTTATCGCCGCAGATAATCAACTCATGGTTCGGATATAGCGCCCTGATCCGCTTGGCGACTGGCTCCAGGTTCCCGGCATTGAACGCCACAATACAAGGCTGTTTAAACCATTCGTGCAGGCTCGCCCCGGTGGCAAAACCTTCGGCTATCAGAATCCGCCCCGGTTCAGCCTGAGTAACGCCAGACATGCCGATACCCACGGAACAGCCTTTTATTTCGCCGCCCGGCAAAAACCGCTTGCTGCCGTCGGCCTCGATGAATTGGAGCGAAGTTAAGCCGGATTCGCCAAGGATAGGAATGACCAGAGACGCCCGGCCTTGGTAAGAGCTCAGCCGCGCCCCGTTTGCCTGGATGCGCTTTTTCATCAAATAAGGGTGTTGGCTTGGGTCTGTAATGTGCTGCGTCTTGGCCCAGATAAAGCGGGCTTTCTCGGCGGCTGTTCGGTGTGTTTGCTGGCGCTCGATCTCGCGGCGCTGGCGTTCGGCTGCAATGGCGGCCCGATCTGCATCGGATAACCGCGCCCGCTGGCCGTCTGCTCGCCATGTGAAGGAATGGCCGGTCTTGTAATCCAGCGCCCAGCCTGCCGGGAGGCCGTCAAGGTGCAGAATATAAGCGCCGTTCTTCGATCCGGCTTTCTGGCCGTCCAGGTGGCAACGGTGGAGGGCGCCGTCGGCAATGATCGCGCCGGTTATGTTGATGCCAGCGGCCTTTGCCGCGGCTGTGAATTGGTTTTCTATCATGGCAAAACTCCTTTTTGCCAGGGTGCGAGTCATCGCCGCCAAAAGCGTTATCTGTTAAAATAACACTGTTCAATTTGGCAATGATAGACCGCAAAGCCCCGGCCTTTGGTAGAAGGTTACGGGGTTTTTTTATGCGGCAGTGTTTGAGCTGATACGCTGCGCGATGTAAGCTTCGAGGTCAGCTTGAAGCACGCCGGTGCTGCGCTCCGTAATCTTGACCGTCCGCAGGTCGCCGCGCTTGACGATTCGCCAGAATGTCGCGATTGAAACGCCTAGGGTTTGTGCAGCCGCATTTGGCCGCAAGATCATTGGGGAGGTGTTGGTGATGTGAGCACCCATCTTTTTATCCTTCGGCATCTAGCCGAATTAGGACGCAAAACATGATGCGCTTTTGTAAGCATTACTTGCGGGGTTCAGGCGCGACAATTCGCCGCACATTCAAAAGCGATAGCCACCAAAATCATGTCTGATATGGGGTTACGCTTAACGCTTGATTCTGAGTCCGCTTTGCCTTTCTTGACATGCGCGAACGTATGCGTACAATAGGCTACGCGTAACGCTTGATTCTGAGTCTGCTTTGCCCTCGAAAGGGCTATTCAATCATTCTCAGAATGAATCATAATGAATACGCCCAAGTTGTCGCTTGGGTGTCAAAATCCGCAAAAATACTACAAAAGCGGTAATCACGCATTGCGTGGTTTAAGTTAATTTGATGTAAATGCAATACTGCTCCCGTGGACGTTAGCGCGCCTGCGGGAGTTTCTATGCTTCTGCCCGATAGGCATTGATAGTATTTTACATACCTAAGGCTGTTTTCTCTGCGTTTCTTAAAAAAAATTTCGATCCGGTCAGAGTAAAAAGAGAAGGCTTTCTCTAACTGATTGATTCTACAAGTCTCCCTCTTAATCAAAAATCACTAAATATAGTTTGTAGTCGGCTGTATATTGCTGTTGCCGAGGATGATTATTAGGCTTTCGCGGCTGTTGGGAATGTGACCACGTTACCACCATCCGCCCGAGCCAAAAGCTCCAGTCGCTCCCCGAGCTTGCGCCACGCTTCCGCCTGTTCTGCTTTCAATTCCTGCCGCTGGTAAACCCGCTTCATTTTGTTCTGCTCTGTGTGATTCAGGCACTTTTCAATCACGTCGGGCAAGATGCCCAAATTCCCCATGATAGTGGCCCCTGTGCGACGTAAATCGTGCGGAGTCCACTTTCCACCAGTCAGACGCAAGGCGTCTTTGTGCTGGCTGCGGTTGCTTAGGTCGCGGGCGGTCTGCCGGTCGTTTACTTGTTTCGATATGGATTTGTCGCAGACGTGGGTTGTCTTGGTTCGATCCATGAATAGCCAAATGTCGGACTCCCGAAATTCCGCTAGCCGTTTGAACTGCGCCAGGGTAAAGTCGGACAGATAAATCGTGTGAGGCTTGCCGTTCTTACTGTGTTCGTCGGGAATCAGCCAAGTCTTTGCGGTGAAGTCGATATGCTCCCATTTCGCCTTCGAGAGTTCGCCCACGCGGCAACACGTCGAAAGCATGATCCATATGGCGCACTCGGTTGAAGGAATCATGTTGGCGTCGGGCAGTTGCCGGTATAGCGCCCGGATTTCATCCTCCGATAACACGCGGTCGCGTTCAACGGATTTCCCGCCGATCTTAGCCTTGCGGATGCTGGCGGTGGGGTCGAACTCGATAATGTCTCGATCCACGGCAAAGCGGAACATCTGCCGCACCAATGACAGTATCAGCTTTGCCATGCGGTTGACGCCGCGCAACAGTAGGGCATCGGTGATCTCGGTAATATGGCCCTTCTTCACATCGGCCACGGCAAGGCCGCCAATAATCGGCAACACGTCTTTTTCAAACATGCGCCTAATTTCCTTGCCGCCGTCCTTACGGTTTTGCAGGTCGGTCGCCGCCCAACGCTCGAACAGGTCGCGAACGGTGATAAGCGCCTGCTGTTTGGTAAGCTCGGCCTGTTCCTCTAGCTGCTTTTGCCGCTGGCGCTCTTGTTCAAGTTTTTTTTCCAGCGCGGGATCGACTCCCTTTTTAACCTGCGCTTTGATACTGTCGCGTTCGTCTCTCGCGGCTGTAAGGGTTTTTGCAGACAGATTTTTCCAGCGTTGCTTACCATCGATCCGGTAACAGTACCGAAAAGTAAGAGCGCCACCGTCGGCTATTGATCGGATGCGGATAAACAAGCCGCCGCCGTCCGATATGGCTTGTTCTTGTTCGGTCGCTTTAAGTTTACTAAAGGCTAACGGGGTTAATCGATTTGATGCCATAATTCACCTGTACGGTTTTACCTGAAATTTCCGGGTAACTTTCGGGTAACTTTTTTTGTGAGATTTAATGCAGCCGCATGATACAGCCTGAGAGCGGATAGCGCAATAAACTACGGAAAAACAAGGCTATTTTTGTGACGTGTGAAACCGGTAGAGACGGCTTGAAGCGATATTTTACCCTTATGGGGTGCAAGGGCTAGGAGGTTCAAATCCTCTCGTCCCGACCAATGAAATCTAGACGTTAATAGTAATTGAAAACTGTAATGCTTCAATCTTCAAAACATTAGGTTTTTGATTTGCTAGGAACCGGCAATTCATTACTTTGTCACAGAGCTATTCCAACTGCAAATTCGCTATTATCTGATCCGCAACAATAGCAGTGAACATAGCAAAGTTTTATCGTTATTTCTGAAAGAAGGCAGCATTAGGAGGAAATAGACAATGAAAAAAGATGAAGCATTGATTGTACGCGTATCGAATGGAGTCGCTTACGCGGATGATAAAAGTAGGGATAGCCTGGCGGCTTTTTCTTTTGGGAAAATCGAAGGCTATCGTGGGCAAACGGCTGAAGAACTGGGTCTTCGTCCTGGCATTCAAGTGACGCTTGAATATGATGATCAAGATAGGGTCAATTCTGTTTTGATTTCGTAATACAGATTGAGTTGGGGCACCGTTTTGTCACAGTTCTTCCTGAATCCGGATACGGCAGAGAGTAGCCCTGATTTGAAAGCCTGGAAGCCGGATTATCCGATTCCAAAACACCTTCGCGACTGGGGATTTTGCCCGGATTTCAATGCCTGGTTGCCAGGCGATCTTGTTCTTGTCAGCGCATTAAAGCCGGGTATCATTGGCAAAGCCATTCGTAGTGTTCAAGTGCAAGGAGGCTATGCTCAGGATGATGCGCGTTGGGAACATGCCGCCGTTCATATTGGCTCCGGAACTTTGTGCGAAGCTACGCGCAAAGGTGTTTGCGTGGCTTCGGTTTTCGATTATGCTCATAATCATCTCATTCGCATACGCAGGAATCATGCGCTGACGCAGGATCAGCGTTGGGAACTTGCCGTAAATGCTTTAAAACAGCAAAACTATTCTTACAGCTTTTTTTCGATTGGCAGTATTTTATGGAAATCCCGCAAGGGATTTTGGAATACGCAGGGAAAACCGATCAGCTTTCCCAAACGCGCCGTTATTTGCTCTGAATTGTATGCCGATGCCCACGTCAAGGTCTGTGGGCAAGCGCTTGGAAACCTTCGTTCGGGAGAAGTGACACCGGCTAGTTTGAGTATGGACTTAGCCTTAGCAGATGTCCAAACTCAATGGGTGAAAATAGCTTAGCGTTATATACTAGTACCCAGTCATTTTTGTACTGTCGAGTAAAGTTTTTTCAATTTTATCCGCGCATCCTCATTAGTAAATCGCCATTGCATGGGGCTTGCGATAGCATTTCGTTGATCTTGCCATGCGGCGACTTCCTTTTTTAAAGTCTCTTGGTCTGGAATGCGCCGCTCCAAACATTGCCGGGACAAAATGCTCAATTCTATTTCTGCCATATTCAACCAGCTACCATGCTTGGGGGTGTAGTGGATGTCTAGTTTATCCAAAATTCTCCGGGCTTCCTCGGGCGCAAACGCCTTATAGAGCGATGCGCCGGTGTGGGTATTTAAGTTGTCCATCACCAGGGTAATGCGCTTGGCGTGAGGGTGGATAACATCAACCAAGTTGCGTATTTGATGCGCCCAGTCCACGGCGGTCCTTTGATCTGTCACCACGACTTGCCGCTTGCCTGCTAACGGCTCAAAGAACATAAACAGATTACTGACGCCATTGCGCTCATATTCCGTATCGTACTTTTCGACCGAGCCCGGTTTGGCCGGTAGCGGTTGGCGTGTCTCTTTAATATGCTGTTTGCTGCTTTCATCCATACAGACCAGTGGATGGTCTTCATCGTAGGAACGCTTGTAAACATCCAGCACATCTTCCATCGCACAGACAAATTCCGCACTCCCTTGGGCGGGTATGCACCACTCTTTGTTTTGCCAGGGTTTCAGTTCATTTTTTTTAACGTCTGCCGAATCGTTTCATGCGATACGCTTTCCACGTAGCCCAGTTCCACCATACGTTGCCCCAACAAGCGTAATGTCCAACGGCTATAGCCATCCGGCGCATCACTGCAAGCTAATGCCACTAAATGGGCTTCGTTTTCACCATCAATCACACGGTTTCTAACCCGGCTCGGTTTCGCTCGTTCTAAGGCCGACTCTAATCCCTCTTGAACCAAGCGCTGCCTGACCCGTTCCACGGTTCGCGTTGAGATGCCAAAGGCCTCACTGATTTGGCTATCCTGCCATTGATCACCCCAGGCACTACTATCGGCCTTGAGCAATATTTCAGCATGAAGCCTTTTGTGGGCTGCCACTTTTCCTTTATGCACCAAGCTTTCCAAATAACTACGCTCTTCTTCGGTTAGCCGCACTCTGTATTTCTTCGCCAATTGTCCAGCTCCATTTACATTGAAACTGAATATATTGGGGCCTACCAGCCGACATAACAACAATGAATGAGTACTAGGTCGAAATAGTGCTCGTTTTTCTGTTCGGTTAGTTGCGTCGTAAGTGCATGGGATAGGCTTATGATGTGCTGGCAGCATGCTCTGGCGGTGCGTTTAATGACTAATTTCCTTGGTGGGGCTGGCGAGCCTCAATACCGGATACTAAACAGGCTTTTCCCAAATTTTTATCATTAGTCAGGTTGCTGATATTGATTGGGATAGTTGCACTAAGGTGCTAGATGCTGAGAATCGGCGGAAAATGTTGATTGGGGGGGAGGGAGGCCTTTGATGGCTGGCGGCCTAGGAACCAATACGTCCATCGTCCTGGAAAACCGGGGGCGATGGACGAAAATTACCCCGAAGTGGGCGTCAGATTATGGGGGCAGGGCCATTTTCGGCAAGTAGCCCCGCCATAAAACCTATTTATTCAGAGCTGCCTTAAGGATTCCGTCAAAAATAACTTCCGTAAATGCTGTCACCCGTTCGTGCTGAGTTCGTCGAAGCATGAACGGGTGACAGCATGAGCCGGGAATTTTCCGTCCATCCTTCGACAAGCTCAGGACGAACGGAAAATTTTATCGGGAAGTTGTTTATGACCATATCCTAAGGCGCTACGCCCACGCAAGTTCCTGTTACATTTAAGGTGAGTGCCGCGCCGGTTGTGTTGGCGGCATCAACGGAATAGCCATTATTGGCGATGCCTGATGCAGTGATGGTTAGGCCGGGAGCCGCCTCATAGGAACCGCCGGTCGGAACGCTGCCGGTTGGGCATTCTGCCGCTACAACAGCGCTGCTGGAGGCTGCAATCTCTTGAGTTGTTTGCACGGTGAAGGCAGTCAAGCCATTGGCGCCTAAATCGGCGCGGCATATCAAAGTTGCTGGCGACTGGGATATTTCGTAAACGTACTGGCCATCCGGGCATGTGCCGGTAATAATGTCTTGCTTCGTATCAAGAATACTTTTGATGTTATCAAGCTCGCTCGTCAACAGGGCGATCGCGGCGGCGTTGTCGGCCGTGTTTTTTTGCAACGTGATGAGGGCCGCTTCCGCTTTTGCTTGCCAAGCCTCTAAACTCGACACCTGCCCGATCAGTTTGTTGATTTGTGCCTGAAGCGAATCGATGCGGGCATTAAGATATTGAAAGGGTTTGCCTTTTGGCAGGGAGCCTTTGAGTGTTGGGCTGGATTTGGGCGCGGCGATAACCGATGAAGTGTGTGCAAACCCTAAAAAGCCGGATGCGAGGAGGCCGATAACAGCGATTTTAGAAAATTTTTTCATAATGAGACCGTTCATGAGTGTTAAAAATCACAGCCGATGAACTCGATCTTTAAGAACACCAAGCCCTATCGGCGGGTCAGATTATGTGTCATTTCTTGGCGGGTTGATTTTAACGGGCTCACACTTTTGGAAAGGGAAGTCTTGCCGTAACCTTTTAGTCCCCCTCTTTGAAAAAGAGGGGCTAGGGGAGATTTTTCAAATAAATCCCCCTCGGTCCCCCTTTTTCAAAGGGGGAGGTGAACGCTTACGTCTTGCCCATTGATTGCAGCATCCATGCAGTCGACCCGCTTCCCGGCGGGTATGACGGCATTTATGGATAACGATATGCACTCTACCGGTCTAATCGGGGAAATAAAGAGAAGCCGTTTTACGGAATCCCAGTTTCAAGCAGAGGTTTATATGAAAAATGGGGTATTTTTATTGTGTCTTCTCCTGCTGCTGCCATCCCTTGGCAATGCCGAAGAGGAACCGCTGGATCTGGAATTAGAGTCTTCGACGATTTATCGAGGTGACTCCAAAGGGTTTTCCTGGATATACAACAAAAATTACCGGTACTCTGGGCAGTGGTTAGAGAACGAATGTCAGCGCCTGGCGGAGCAGATACGAGATTTGCATTTTAAACCTAACGCGAGGCGCAGATTGGCTTTGCAGCAGCGTTACGACGCCGAGTGCTTAAGCAATTCTCCCGAAGAATAACAGAGCGGAAAAGCAGAATTTTCTCGTAACCCAAGACGCAGGAGATTTTGTATCAAATAATCAAATTCAAGCCGTCGTCAAATCCAATCCTCAGCATTTGCTCGTTGGCGGTAATGCAGCGCGCGAATAACGCAGTGGTTTGCCTTTTTAGTCAAACGTTCAGAATCTTTCCGGTAACTCATAAGGAAATCAAAGGGATTCAATGGTTTCATCTCGATTCGCATTAGCTTAATGGCATCGTTTATCATAGCGGCCTTTTTGCTAACCGAAACATGGAGTCTATCGAGTGAAAATCATGAAGCTGAGCGCGATCATTGCGTCTTTGTCAATCTCGCTGGTCGCTTGCGCGACTGCGCCGACGACTGCCCAAATCATGCGGCCTACGATGGGGGCTGTCCGGGGCGGAAGCTTCGCCGGGGGACATATCCAGAAGCTGGACTATGAAGGCTTCACCGTCTGGCTGGATTGCGCAAGGAAAGGGCCGGTCAAGTTTATGTATAACGCCCAGCACGACACGGGCAACAAAGCCAGGGCCTCGTCTTTCCGTATCGATCCGGATGTGCCGAAAGAATGTCAGCAGGCCAGTGCCAAGGCCTACGGCAACAGCTATGACCGCGGCCATTTAGTGCCGGCCAATCATCTGGACTATTCGGAAACGGCGATCCGGCAGAGCAACTACATGACCAATATCCTGCCTCAAGCCGCGAATATGAACCGGGGCGCCTGGCTGTTGACCGAGGAAATCGTCGAATGCTACCGCGACATCGACGAATTGCTGGTGATCGGCGGCGTGATCTGGGGCAACAATCCGGCGGATGACTATTTTATTCAGTCGCACGGCGTGGCGACGCCGGATGCCTTCTGGAAGGTGATTATCCGCGGGGCCGGGCAGGACGAGCGTGCGATTGCCTGGGTGGTGCCGAATTCGCCGGCGGCGACGAAGCGGAATCTGGACCCTTATCTTGTCAGCATCGATGAATTGGAACGGCTGACCGGCGAGACCATTCCGGTGGCGGACTACGCGAAGCACGATAAGCCTGCTTCATCCTGGGTGCTTCCGCGCGGCTGCGATAAAAGTTAAGCAAAAAAAACGGCGTGAGATGTCATCTCACCCCGTGATCCTAGTTTCTGCGCCGGAGAAGGACGCCGGCGCACATTCCTGAAATGTTGGCGGACTTGTCAGCAACAGCGCTTGATGCCCTCCCATTTCTGATCCTGCCATTGCTTGAAAAACTCGGCCCGGCTCAATGGGCCGGTGCATTGATGGTCCTCACCGTGCGCATGACAGCGCGCATAGTGCTCAAGATAGCGTTCGTAGGCGTCGTCGCCGCTGAGGCGGCGAACGGCTTTCCAGATGGTTTTCAGGTGCTTGCTCATCGGTAATGGCTTCTGCATGACTCTACCACCTGCATTTGCTACAGGGATGTGGTGTATTCAGATATTGCTGGAGCAATATATCTGTCCATGCCGTCATCAGTCCCGCGCCCAGTTTTCGACCAATTGGCTCGGGCTGTGCGGCGCTTCGGACAACGGCGGCACCGGTTTGCCTGCCAGATGCCGATAACAGACCCGGAGCATATCCAACACGATCAGCCAGAGCAATGTCACGAAGAACAGCGTGATCACCGCGTCCAGATGCAGGTTGAAGATCAATTGCGGCGCGATGTTGGCTTTCTCGGGCGGCAACAGGCCGCCTTCCAGTTTCGCGCTCATATCGTTTGCGGCGGCGAAGAAGCCGATGCGGATATCCGCGCTGACGAGCTTTTCCCAGGCGGCCGCGCTGGTGATCGTGACCAGCCAGGAGAGTGGTATGCCGCTGATCCAGGCATACTTCAGTTTGTCCGATTTGACCAGGATGCCGGTCGCGACTGAGAGCGCGATCGCGGCAAGCATCTGGTTCGCGATGCCGAACAAGGGCCAGAGGATGTTCACGCCGCCGTTCGGATCGATCACGCCGATGTATAAAAAGTATCCCCAGCCGGCGACGACGATGCCGCTGGTCAGAATCACCGACGGCGTCCAGGAGGTTTCCCCGAGCTTCGGCCAGAAATTGCCGAGCATGTCCTGCAGCATGAAGCGGCCGACGCGGGTGCCGGCATCCAGCGTGGTCAGGATGAAGATCGCCTCGAACATGATCGCGAAGTGATACCACAAGGCGAGCAAACCGTCGCCGAATGCGCTGCCGAAGATGCTGGCCATGCCGACCGCCAGCGACGGGGCGCCGCCGGTGCGCGCAAACAGGGTCGTCTCGCCCATTTGCGCGGCCAGGGTCTGCATCTGCTCGACCGTGACCGGGAAGCCCCAGGAAGAAATCTTCGCGACCGCGTCGGCCGCTTCCGCGCCGACCACGCCGGCAGGACTATTCACCGCGAAAAACACACCGGGTTCGAGCACGGTCGCGGCGACCATCGCCATCATCGCGACGAACGATTCGAGCAGCATGCCGCCGTAGCCGATCATCCGGATGTCGCGTTCGTTGGTCAACAGTTTCGGCGTGGTGCCGGAGGAGATCAATGCATGAAAGCCCGAAATCGCGCCGCAGGCGATCGTGATGAACACGAACGGAAACAGCTTGCCGCCGAATATAGGTCCCGAGCCGTCGATGAACGGGGTCAGCGCGGGCATCTTGACGTCCGGGCGCAGGATGATGATCGCGACCGCGAGCAAGGTGATCGTGCCGAGTTTGACGAAGGTCGACAGATAATCGCGCGGCGCGAGCAGCAGCCAGACCGGCAGGACGGCGGCCGCGAAACCGTAACCGATCACCCACCAGGCCAAGGTCAGGCCGTCGTGATCGAACACCACGCGCCAGGTTTCGCTGCGGTCGACAAAGCCGCCGTAAGCGACCGAGGCGAGCAGTAAAGCAACGCCAAATATCGAGGCTTCGAGCACTCGGCCGGGGCGGATGCTGCGCATGTAAAGTCCTACGATCATCGCGATCGGAATCGTCGCGGCGACGGTCGAGGTCGCCCAGGGGCTGTGTTTCATCGCGTTCACGACGACCAGGCCGAGCACCGCGATCAGGATGATCATGATCGCGAAGGTGCCGATCAGCGCGGCGCTGCCGCCGAGTACGCCGAGCTCGTCGCGCGCCATTTGCCCGAGGCTGCGCGCATTGCGCCGGGTCGAGAAAAACAGGGTCACCATGTCCTGCACGCAGCCGCCGAGCACCGCGCCGATCAAGATCCACAGCGTGCCGGGCAGATAGCCGAATTGCGCCGCGAGCGTCGGGCCGACCAGGGGGCCGGGGCCGGCGATTGCCGCGAAGTGATGGCCGAACACGATCCATTTGTTGGTCGGCACGAAATCGCGGCCGTTGTCGAGCCGCTCGGCCGGGGTCGCGCGCGTGGCATCGACAGCCAGCACCTTGGCCGCGATCCAGGCCGCATAGAAGCGGTAGGCCAGCGAATAAACGCAGAGCGCGGCGACGATGAACCACAGCGAATTGATCGTTTCGCCGCGCTGCAGCGCAATGCCGCCGACGGCGGCGGCGCCGAGGCCTCCGATCAGTATCCAGATGAAAGTTTTAAGCATGAGATGCCCTGTGTTGAATTGAAAATGACTGGGTGCCGGCGCCTGGCGCCTACGCAGGATTTATACGCTAAAAAACTCGTGATTCACGCAGCGCCAGCTGAAAAGCCGGTTTCATTGCATGAATGACGTAATGAACGGGATAAAACCGGTCTATTTGAAGTCGGGATTTTGATCGACGCGGCTGGCAATGCTGATTGGGCGAGCCGCATTATCTGGGGAGCGTAACCTCCATGAAGTGCGATGGGCGCGAGGATCTCGCTCATGCAGAGGCTTCTAGCGATTCGGTCAACACTCGCTCTGGATTGCGGCTTCGATTTCCTCGATTCCGCTAAGGCTGCATCGAGGCTACTTGCTATATTGCACGATCAGGTTTTGCAGTGCATCGGTATTCAACTGCCGTTTATCGACTTTCAGATAGGCCACCGTTTCTTCGGGGTGCAGGGTGACCTCTTCGACGCCGGCGATTTCCAGGATATTTTTTTCAAACTCGTCGATCTTTTGCAACTCGATTTGGTCCAGGGACAGCAGCATATTGACCCAGTGGCGGGGCGCCTTCATGCCGAACGCCAGCAGCAGCCAGCTGCACGTCAATGCCGCGCAGGCCATGAACACGCCGCTCGCGCCGTAATGTCCGTAACACCAGCCGCCGGCCGCGCCGCCGATGCCGGCGCCCATGAATTGGCAGGTCGAGTAGACGCCCATCGCAGTACCGCGCAGATCGCCGGGGGCGGTCTTCGAAACCAGCGAGGGCAGGGTCGCTTCGAGTAGGTTGAAGCCGCTGAAAAACAACAGTAGCAAGGCGACGATCTGTATCAGCACGGCATGGAACAGCATCAAGCCGAGAAAGGCCAGAATCAATACCGCAATCGCGCTGATAAAAACGCCCTTCATCTTCTGCTTCTTCTCGGCCAGTATGATAAACGGAATCATGAATGCCAGAGACAGCACGAAAACCGGCAGGTACACCATCCAGTGTTGCGCCGGGATCAGTCCCGCATCGCGCATCAAGAGCGGCACGACTACGAAGCTCGCGGTCATCACAAGATGCAGGATAAAAATGCCGTAGTTGAGCCTTAACAGTTCGACGTTGGTTAGCGCGTCGCTGAAATGGCCGGGGACCACCTCCGCTTCGCGATGCTTTTTCGGCTGCCTTGGATTCGGCACGAGCAGCAGGATGATCAGGATCGCCACCAAGGCCAGCGCCGAAATCAGCCAGAAAATACCGTGTATGCCGATGTAGGAGGCAATCAGCGGGCCTGTGGTGATCGCGACGCCGAAGGAGACGCCGATGCTGGCGCCGATCAGGGCCATCGCCTTGGTGCGGTGCACTTCCTGGGTCAGGTCGGCGACCAGCGCCATCACCGGTCCAGCGACCGCGCCGGAGCCTTGAATCGCCCGGCCTATGATGATGCCGTAGATGTTCGTCGAGAGCGCGGCGACCACGCTGCCGGCAAAAAACAGCAGCAGGCCGGTGACGATGACTTTCTTGCGGCCGAGGCGGTCGGAGATCAGGCCGAACGGAATTTGCAGAAGCGATTGCATGATCCCGTAAATGCCGATCGCCAGGCCGATCAACGCGGGAGTGGCCTCGTCGATCTGTTCGGAAAATAGGGACAGGACGGGCATGATCAAAAACAGGCCGAGCATCCGGAAGGCGTAAATGCTGGCCAGCGACCAGGTGGCGCGTTTTTCGGTCCGCGTCATCGGGCTGGCGATATCCTGTATTGGGGTCACAACCGAAATCTCCTATTCAATGATGATGTCTACGTTTGACGCCGGGCGTGATGGCTTTCGGCGGTTAAAATCGACTTTGTGCGCAGGCCGGCTTCATGAATCGTCGACACGGTCCGCCAGGGCGCTGAGTGTTTTCAGTTTGGCCGACAATTGCTCGTGCGATTCCGCCCGCAGCGTCGCATGCGCGATCTTGCGGCCTTTGCGCGGCGCCTTGTCATACAGGTGCAGGTGCGCATGCTCGATCGCGAGCACCTCGGCCGTTTCCGGCAGGCCGCCGATGAAATTGACCATCGCGGCATGGCCAACGGGCTTTGTCGAACCCAACGGCAGCGACAGGATCGCGCGCAAATGATTTTCGAACTGGCTGGTTTCCGCGCCTTCGATCGTCCAATGCCCGGAATTATGCACCCGCGGCGCAAATTCATTCGCGACCAAGCGGCCGTTCACCTGGAACAGTTCGAGCGCCAGCACGCCGACATAATCGAGCGCTTCGAGGAGGCGGGTGACATAGTCTTCCGCCTGCTGCTGCATCGGATCGCCGTCCAGGCATTCGGACACGCGCAGGATGCCGCCTTTATGCAGATTTTCGGACAGCGGATAAAACGCGATTTCGCCTTGCGGGTTGCGCGCCGCGATGATCGAGACTTCGCGGTCGAACGGCACGAACGCTTCGACGACCGCCGGGACACCGGCCATTGCTTCCCAGGCTTGCAGCAAATCGTCAGGCGTCCTGATGAAGGCTTGCCCTTTGCCGTCATAACCCATCCGGCGGCTTTTGACGATCGCCGGCCAGCCGATGGTTTCCATCGCTTGGGTCAAATCGGCCAGGCTGTCGATCGGCGCGAAATCGGGTGTCGGAATGCCGATCGAATGGAAATAATTTTTTTCGACCAGACGGTCCTGCGCGACAGCAAGCGCATTTGGAGACGGATGCACTTCGGTATGGGTCGCCAGGAAGTGCGCGACATCGGCCGGCACGTTTTCGAATTCGTAAGTGACCACGTCGGACGCTTCGGCCAGCTGGGCGAGCAAGTCAGGGTCGTCATAAGCGCCGTGCAGATGCGTGCCGAGCTTGTTCGCGCAGGCATCCTGCGCAGGATCGAGAAAGATGAAGTCGACGCCCAGCGGATAACCCGCCAGCGCGATCATGCGGGCCAGTTGGCCCGCGCCGAGTACGCCGACTCTCATACGAGCCCGCCTTCGCCGGTGCCGCGCGGGTCGGCGCCGGCCAGTACCGATTCGGTCTGCTTTTGCCGGTAGTCGTTCAAGGCGGCGCGGTAGGACTCATGTTTGTTGCCGACGATCGAGGCGGCCAGCAGGGCGGCATTGATCGCGCCGGCCTTGCCGATCGCCAGGGTGCCGACCGGAATGCCGGCCGGCATTTGCACGATCGACAGCAACGAATCGAGACCATTCAGCGTTTTCGACTGCACCGGCACGCCCAGCACCGGCACCGTAGTTTTCGCGGCGGTCATGCCCGGCAAATGCGCCGCCCCGCCCGCGCCCGCGATAATTACCTCCAGGCCCTTGGACTCGGCGGTTTCAGCATAATGGAACAGTTTGTCCGGCGTTCTGTGCGCCGAGACTACCTCGACTTCGTGTGGAATGCCCAGCTCCTGCAGCGTTTCCGCGGCATAGCGCATCGTTTCCCAGTCAGAGGTCGAGCCCATTATGATGCCAACCAGTGCTGCCATGTTGTACTCCTAAAGATAAAAAACGGTCTGCGATCAACGCACCCGGTCCGATCGAAAATTTAAGGGGGAAAATTATCGCATAAATAGCAAGGCGATGTTTTGTTAAAGTCAAAAAAGACCGGACGGCCGGAGATTCAGAGGGTTCGGCGGAATCGCCGGCTAAGGCTGGCGTCCCCGGGGTGATTCGAACACCCAGTCGCCTTCTTAGGAGGAAGGTGCATTATCCAGCTTATGCTACGGGGACAGTGGGGCCATTCTAACAAGACTGACTCGATGAGAACAAGTACTAGCTCCCGGAGCCGGCGGAAAAAGGCTGGGTTCTGCCATCCGGGTATAGGGAATGTTGATCTTCGATTAAGCTCCTTCGCTAATTTTGGGCGGGAAGGAAAGCCGCGTGAACGCTATCAATAAATTCGACGGGATTCGCTATGAGGCATCTTTCTTGAGGTCTATATTTTTATTTAGATTTCCTTAAACGTTTTTAAGGGGCTGTGGTCTCAGTAAATGTCCAGAGAGAGGTGAGTTTTAAGTTTTTGTAACTCATGGCGGGAAAAAGTCGTTGTTTGATCAAACTAATGAGTGAGGCGGCGAGGTGAAGGCTGAAGGTAGACTGATCATGGCTGGCGCAGAAAGCGACGAGTTAGACCGCATCAAAACGGCAGCGCAAGCGATCTTAAAGAGCGAATCGCTGAATTTGCAGCTAATGCCGGCGATCGCGGTCAAATTGGTCAATTTGACCCGCGATGAGAATGTGCGTATCGACGCATTGGCGAAAATCATCGAAACCGATCCGGCGCTGGCGATCAAGGTGCTGCAAACAGTCAATTCCGCCGCCTATTGCCTGCCGAACAAGGTGACTTCGATTCGGCGCGCGGTGCATCTTTTAGGTGTCGACGAAGTTCGCCGGATGGCTTTGGCCATGTTGCTGTTCAGCCGCATGATTCGGCGCGAGTCCGGTGAATTCGATTTTTTATTCTTTTGGCAACATTGCCTGTTTGTCGCCGAATTGAGCCGAAGAATCGCGATCGCATTAAAACTTGCCGATCCTGAAATGGTTTATACGGCGGGTTTGCTGCATGACATCGGCAAACTGGCGCTGGAAACCCACGGCAAAATGACTTACAGCCAATTTATCGCTTCCTTGCCTAATAGCGTGCATCCGTTGCTTCAGGAAGAAAGGCATTTCTTCGGCATGACCCATGTCGAAATGGGGCAGGTGTTGTGCCTGCAATGGCAACTGCCTGCGCCGATTGTGGCGGTTGCCGCGTGTCATCATGTGCTGCCCGACCCCGGTTCGCCCTATTATCCGTACCGTGCCGAAATCGCGATCGTCGCGTTTGCGAATTATACGGCCTGGTTGCAGGGAATTTCCTCGATCAGCCATGCAGGCCCGCCGCAATTGTCGCCGCAGGTATTTGAACTGCTGCCGATCGAGGCGTTGGAGCTGGAGAGTCTGCTGCAAGAAACCGATAAAGCGATGCAGGCGGCGCAGGAGTTCTATAGTATCGCGTTTCCAGATGTCAACCGTCTGAGGGCAAGGCTGTTGCAGGCGAGCATCACGATGAGCCGAGTTCAGCATCACCCGGGCGAGCCCGGCGCCACCTCGCGCAATATTTCGGCCAGTCTCACCGCGCCGCATCAGAGTCTGGACCCTGCGTATTTTGTACCCTGGACCTTGGAGACGATCAAGCACGATTTTGAATTCGACCGCGTGATCTTGTTTAGCGTCAATCCGCAGCGCCGTAGTCTGGCCGCCTCGCATGCTTATCCTGAAATTCACGAAAGGGCATTGGAAATCGATATCGGCTGTCTATCCGGCATGTTATTGGACTGTTTGCGCGAAAAGAAAGCGGTGCTGATCGATGCCGCGCTCGAACCGAAAAATCCACTGCTCAAAAAATTCAATACCGCCGAATTTATCGCGGTGCCGGTGCTGCGTCACCGCTGTCTGGCCGGCATGATTTACGCGGATTACGCGATCAAGCAAAAATCGATGGCAGGGCGTATCCTCGAAGAGATCGTTGCGGTGGCCGAGCAATTAGGCATCGCGTTGATGAATGCGAAACATTACGAAATGCAGCGGCAGCAGGCGCAGCTGGATTCGCTGACGCAGCTCTATAACCGGCGGATGCTCGAGTGTTCGTTGAACCAACTTTTTCAACGGCCCGCGCACGAACTGAAAGGCATCGCGTTGGGTTTTGTCGATATCGACCGTTTCAAGTTGTTCAACGACCAGTGCGGGCATCAGAAAGGCGATGAAATCATCCGCCTGGTCGCGGATATGCTGAAGCGCTTGACCCGGCCGGGCGATCTGATTGGGCGTTTTGGTGGCGAGGAGTTTTTGTTTGTGCTGATGAATACCGACGAGGATGACGTGCGGGCTTACGCCGAGCGCATCCGCCTCGAAATCGCGCGGCGCGGCGATGATTTGAAGCCCAGGTTTCAACAGCTGGAGCTGACGGTCAGCATCGGCGTGGCGCTGTATCAGCCGAATTTCGGGCATTACACCGATCTGATCGAGGCGGCCGACCAGACCATGTACCGCGCGAAGATGGCCGGCCGCAACCGGGTTATTTTGTTCAGTGACCTGCCGTCCGTGAGTAAGCCGGCTGTGCTCGGGCGGAATATCGGAAACTAAGGATCGGCATACAAATGCTTTCCCTGATTGGATGCACTCCATGTGGAAGCGCTTTTTAAGCGCGATCGGGGTGGGGACAGACCTGCGAACGCGGCCTTGAGTCGCGGTTGCAAGCCGCTCCCACTTCGCTTTAGTTTATTTCGGGAGCTATTAGTGACCCCAATCCTGGGGGGCGGGCGGGTTAGCCACTCTTCCGCTTTGTTATTGCCGGCCGCTCAAGCCGTCTCTATCGCTATGCGGGTTTTTAGCGCCTGCTTGATGCGCGCCACGGCTTCGGGGTCTACACTCGCTGTTCGTGTGTGCTGAAGGCATAACGCGCCTCTGAAGCCGAGATAATCCGGCTGATAACGCAGCAGGGCAGGGATGTCATTCAACCGCAGCGAACCGGCCAGGCCGCAGAGCAGATTGTGGCTTTTGGCCGCATCGACGAAGCGTTCGATTTCTGTGGCCTGCATGACCTGCGTCAAGGAGCCTCGGCTTTTGTCCATCGTATCCAGCATCACGCCTTTAAAGCCGGCCTGATGCAGGGTCAGGACGAAAGCCGGATCGGGCTGCGTATCCGCAAACAATACCGCAATCAAGGCATAGTGTTTTTGCGTCAATTCGGCTAATTTCTGTACGACGCCGCGCCAGTCGCCGCCCGGAAAAAAGCCGATCTTGATGTAATCGACGCCGGTTGCGGCCATTGCCTGCACCGCAGCGCCGATCAACTGAGGCTGCATCGGCAGATCGCCGACCGTGGCGCTGACCGGGACTTTTCCCGCGCACCAGGCGCGGATCTGCGCGACGTCTTCCAGCGGCAGCGCGCCGAGCGCGCCCTCGGCCGGCTGCTTCAGGTCGATGATGTCGGCACCCGCCTGATAGACCAGTTGGGCTTCCTCTAGGCTGTTCACGCTGGCCAGCATCCGGGTCATGCCTGCTCTCCTTTCTTAAACGCTTCGATATGCGCGATCAGCCAGCCCCAGGCTTCCAGTTCCCTGGGGCCTGCGGTTTTTTCGATGCCGATGCGCAAATAGGCCAACTCCCGGTCAATCCGCTCGATCGGCAGCCTGCTCAGCCGGCTGACCAGAATCGCGGCTTCGAGCACCGAATATTGGGCACGGTTGAAGCCCTTGAACGGCGCGTGATTGACCTCATGCAGCGGGCGGCAGAAAAATTTCGGCCGGAGCGGGTCTTCTTCAATCCGCACGACTTCGACTTCGCTATGCGCGAGTGCCGAAGCCAGCACATGGCCGGCAATCTTTTCGGCCGGTTTGAGCGGCCAGTCGCGCCGTCCGGTCAGACAGCCCGCAAACACGCGCACGTCGTCGCAGTAGTTGATCACCGCGGTTCGGGTCGCGGCCAGATTGTCGAGCGTGGCGGAAGGGTGAAAAGGCAGAATGACCAGCTCTTCGCCGTGGCTATGAATGCCCATCGGCGCGATGTGGGGGCGTCCTTCGGGGTGTTGGGTGGTAACGATCGTTTCCAGAATCATGAAGTTAAACAAACGGCAAATGTCCGAATATCCTAGAGCAAGATGCGCTCCGAGTCATTTAAAAATACGGTAAAAGCGTGCGGCGCTCAGGCGAGTTGGCGCTGAATATCGGCCAATGCCTGCCGCAGCAGGCCGGATTGGCCGGTGTGATAGCGTAGCGCGTCGGTTTCCCTGCGCAGCCAGGTAAACTGGCGTTTGGCCAGTTGCCGGGTCGCGATGATGCCTCTTTCGGTCATCGTGTCATAGTCGTATTCGCCGGCCAGATAGGCCCAGACCTGGCGGTAGCCGACTGCGCGGATAGCCGGCGTTTTTTCGCTCAGATCGCCGCGCCGGTACAGCGCGTCGACTTCCTCGATCAGGCCGTCTTTGAGCATTTGACGGAAGCGCTCGGCGATGATCAGATGCAGCGTGGCTCGCTCTTCCGGTGCGATGATCAGCTTGATCAGGCGGCAGGGCAGCGCCGGCTCCTGCGTTCCGCCGAAAAAGGACGACAACGGCCTGCCGCTGATTTCGAAAACCTCCAGCGCGCGCTGGATGCGCTGCGGGTCGTTCGGATGAATCCTGGCGGCGGCCTCCGGGTCGACCGCTTGCAGGCGTTGATGCAGGGCGGCCGAGCCGAGTTGGTGCAGGTCATGGTCAAGCCGGGCCCGGATGTCCGGAACGGCTTCCGGCAAGGTTGCGAGACCTTGGGTCAAGGCATTGAAATACAACATCGTGCCGCCGGCCAATATCGGCAGTTTTCCCCGCCGGCTGATGGCGTCGATCAGGTTCAGCGCCTGCGTTCTGAATTGGCCGGTCGAAAAGGCTTCGGCCGGATCGAGAATGTCGATCAGATGGTGCGGAATGCCGCCCCGCTCTTCCAGGCTCGGCTTGGCGGTGCCGATGTCCATGCCTCGGAATACCAGCGCCGAATCGACGCTGATGATTTCGCCGTCGAGCGCGGATGCCAGCTGCACGGCGAGCGCGGATTTTCCCGAAGCGGTGGGGCCCATCAATGCTATCGCGGGAGGGAGGGATAAACGGTGTGACATCGGAGGCTTGCGGTTGTTCGGGAAAAGGAGCCGGGGTGACTTAGAATCGGTTGGCAAATGACGCGGGAAACGGGACGAGGTTTACAGCCCCATCCTTTCAAGTCAGCTTCACGGCTTCAATAAACCTGCGGCCGGATTTCCAAAACCCGGTCGGCGGCGTTGTCGGAAAAACTCTGTGCCGAGTGTCAGTAATGGGGCAGATAAGGGAAAGGGAGCGACCTCTCGCCCAACGGTCTGATAAAAGTATACTCGGCCGGAGCGTTGACCAGAATGTCAAACGCTTGCGGAAACGCATCATGCGGCCTGGGTATGGACGCCAGTCCGATTAATGGCGACAGGCCCACGACCAGTCCCGCGCCGGCGATGGTCGCGGCCAGACCGACCGGACGGTAAATCAGGATGTCCAGCAGCGTAAAAGCCGGGTCTGCCTTGAAAGGACGCGGCACGTAATTGGGCGGCGGAGGCGGTAAATAGCGTTGGGTCGGCGCGTAGTAGGGGCCGTAGAACTGATTTGTCGCGGGCGGCGTGTAGTAGGGCGCAGCGTTTTGATTCGCCGCGGGCGGCGCGTAGTCGGGGGCTACTGATCGATTTGTTGCGGGCGGCGTGTAGTAAGGGGTAGCCGATTGATTTGTTGCAGGTGAGGTGTCGTAGGGCGCAGTGTCGTATTGATTCATTGCGGGCGACGGATAATAGTTATCATCTTCGGTCTCATCGGCGCGGAGGGGCGTGCTGATCGCCAATGACATAACAAAAATAGCGCCATATAGAGGTTTCATAATGTTCCGGACTCCGTCTTGCATCATGGCGTCGAAGTTAGCCGAGTTCGGCGCCAATGTCAAGACGGCCGTGGGGCTTTTCAGGTCGCAGGGGCGGCTTGAAAAAATTTGTGCGGCGGCAGCTAAATTTTTATCGGCTGCTATACTTGCCGTATCAATCAGCCTATAACCATATAGTTACTATGGAATATGAGGAGCTTGATGCAAAGTCGGCTGCCGCGCGGCGCGTAAAGGGTGCGGAAGTCTGGCGCTTGCTATCGCCAATTTTTCAAATAAAAGTCGTGGTTGGGAAACAACATGATCAATGATATGAAGCCGGAAGATATTGTCGGCGAATTTAAGGAGGCCGCGCTGAATTTGTTCGGCGGCATGCAACGTAAAGTCTTATATACCGAGATCGAAACCCCTTATCCGGACGGCAAGCTGATCGTTTCGACGACCGATCCGAACGGCGTCATCACGCATGTGAATCAGTCTTTTATCGAAATGTCCGGCTATACCGAAGCGGAATTGATCGGGGCGCCGCATTCGATATTGCGGCACCCCGACATGCCGTCCGCCGCCTTCAAGGACTTGTGGGATACGGTCAAAAGGGGCGAAAAATGGCAGGGTTTCGTCAAAAACCTGCGCAAGGACGGCGGCTATTATTGGGTCAAGGCGACCGTGATTCCGAATATCCGCAAAGGCGTGGTCGTCGGTTATACCTCGGTGCGCCGGAAACCTTCCCGCACGAAGGTGGAAGAATGCCGCAAGCTCTATCCGACATTATTTTGATCAGGAAACTTCATGTCCTTTCTGTTTACCGTTAGTCCCGATTTTACGCCTGATCATTTGTCCGGCTGGTATATCTTCAATACCTGGCTACAGAAGCAGACCGGCGAGCCGATTCACCTGGAAATGTACAATGATTTCACTGCGCAACGCGAGGCGATCGCGCAAAACAAGGTCAACCTGATTTATGCCAACCCGTATGATGCGGCGATGCTGGTCAGGGAAAAAGGTTTTCTGCCGCTGGTCAAGCCGGTCGGCGTGTCCGACGAGGCGATCATCGCGGTCGGCGCGGCCAATCCGGTCGATGATGTGGCGGAATTGACGCCGGGCGTCAAACTGGCGTTTACCGATGATCCGGATGTCAAAATGATGGGCATGATCATGCTCGAACCGGGTGATCTGGATGCGAAAAACATGCAAAGCCTGTCGTGCGACACCTATGTGCAGGTCGCCAAGCATTTGCTGCGCGGTGATGCGGATGTCGGCATCTTCCTGGCCGAAGCCTACGACGATCTCTCCGAGATGATCAAAAAGCAGCTCAAAATATTGGTGCGCAGCCAGATCAGCGTGATTCATCATTCATTGATGATCGGCCCCGGATTGCTCGACAAGCGCGAGCAGTTTCAACAATGTCTGACCGGAATGGCGAGCGACGAGAAAGGCGCCGGCGTTCTGGAAAGCCTGGGGTTCACGTCTTGGGAAAAGGTCGATGACGAAGAAATGGAATTTATGATCGATCTGATGGATACCCTGTCCGTTTAATTGACGCTTTCGCGTTCCGGGCGCTGGCCTGTTCGAACTGTGTTGAATGGGGCTTTCAATGCAAACCGGCAAGCGGCCTGCGCACGCCGACAAAATGCTTGCGCCAGTAGGGATTGTTCAGGCTCGAAACCATCACCTTGCCGGTCCGGCTGCTGGAGGCGTGCACGAAGCGGTCGCCGTTGACGAACAGGCCGACATGCGAAAACGCGCCCCCGCCGGTGTTGAAAAACACCAGATCGCCCGAGCGCAAGTCATCTGCGCGGGGCAGGGCGCCGGCCATTTCCCACGCCGTGCGCGGCAACAGGATGCCCTGGCGCTGATAGACGTGCCGCACGAAGCCGCTGCAATCGAAGCCCTCCTCCCGCGATGCCGAGCCGTAGCGGTAAGGCGCGCCGACCAGGCTCAACGCATAATGGGTGACCGGAGGCAGGTTGGTTCGCATGGGCTGCGGCTGTACGGGCGTCATTTTCGGCGCGCTCGAACAGCCGGCCAAGAGGGCGATGGCCGCCGCCAGCGCCAGCCGTGAAAACATAGTCGGCCTATTAATTTTAATCAGAGATTTCAATGCGCTGGCCTGTATTGTTAATAATCTGGCTAAATAATAATCCAAAGCCGGGTCGGCTGTGAAGCGTCCCAAAACAAAAAGGCGGTTCATTCAAGCGGGCTGTTTCGCCAGCTCGATGATTTTCTTCTGGTTATAGCTGATTTTATTGTCGACGAGCTTGATGGCGCCTTGCCGGCTCAGTTCTTCGAATAGTTTTTCCGCATCGATTCCCGCGCCGTTGAATTTGCTTTTGATGTGGTTAAGTAAGGTTTCTTTTTTAACCGGGCGGTTCTTTTGATGCGTATCCAGATGTATGCAGTATTCCTGTGCAGAGGTCGGCGGATTCTTGGCGATGGGGGCTGCATCGTTTTGCTTTTGGGTGCGGATTCTTTTCGCACTGCGTTGCTGATCATTCAGTAAACTGACGACATGATCCAGATCGGCATCGTCCGACACGATATCGAAATGCGCATCGTTATTCGTTTGCGCCATCAAAAGCCCGGCCCAGAAGGCAATGCCAAAATCTGCCGCATTCTTGCCGCCATTCGGCATTTTGACGATTTTCAAGCGGTTTTGATTGACGACGGTTGTCAGCGGAATGATCCAGTCCAACGGAATTTTGGTTCCGCTTTGCGCATAACAGACCACAATCTGTGCATATTGCTCCAAATTATTCATCAATTGCCGAATCTGATTGGGGCAATTTTCGAGATCTATCAACAAAATTCTGTAGTCGGTTTTTTCAACTTTGAGCGGAAAAGCGGTGCTTGGGTTAGGCATATTTTGAAGCTGGATTGAAATGAAGGTTTTGATGTTCGCTGAGGTAAATGTAGCTTTGAATGGAATAAATGCAAAGGTTAGAATGTATTCGCTAAGATCGTCAAAAATCAGCGAAGGGGCGGCTCAAAGATGAGGGTAAAAGAGAGGAGCTAAAATACGGAGTCATGTAGGGTTTGGCTTAATCCTCAATCGATCCGGCAAGCTCGACGGTTTGTGCAACCACGAGTTCCAGGGTAAAGGGAAGAATGAATGGATTTGAACTCTTGCGAGCTCGGGGGAGGAGGCCTGATCCAGGCGGGTATGGCAGCATTTGACCCGGTCGGGCCTGAGAGGCGCAGCACAAGAAGCCTTGCGCTGCGCCAAAAGCAGATTGATTGGCAACAGTATTTACTGGAGCGAGCCAGGTACGCTGGCAACCGCGCCAAGCGTATTGCCAAGCAGGTTTCCTGCCAGACCTTGACCGCCGACAACAGGGCCAAGCGTATTGCCGAGCAGGTTGCCTACCAGGCCTTGGCTGCCAGCCACAGTGCCGAGTGTGTTGCCGAGAAGGTTTCCTACCAGGCCTTGGCTGCCAGCCACAGTGCCGAGCGTGTTGCCGAGAAGGTTGCCTACCAGGCCTTGGCTGCCAGTCACAGTGCCGAGGGTATTGCCGAGAAGGTTCCCTACCAGGCCTTGGCTTCCAGCTACAGTGCCGAGTGTATTACCAAGAATGTTTGCAGTCAGAGTCGAAAGTTTGCCGATAAGGCCGGTCTGTCCAACGACCCCCTGAACGCCACCGACTAGGCCGAGAACATTGCTGCCAAGCAGTGGAATGTTGCCTGCGACGACGCCAACAGTGCCGACTGGATTGATCAGTGCGCCGTTAACGGTAGCCAGAACATTGTGAACCGTGCCGCCCGCAGAGAGGGTGACGTCTTCAGTAACGGCAAAAACGCCAGCCACTTGTCCGTTGGCCCCGTTGACAACGGTAGGTACGAGAGTATTGATGGCGTTGTTGGCATTGTTCGCTACGGTAGGAACAAGGGTATTTACTGCGCCGTTTACATTTTCGATCAGGTTAGGGACAAGGGGGACGGCCGGTACTGTCACCGCGGGTGCCACGGACGCGGTAACTGTGGCGTTGGCGGCGAGGTCGGCAGCAGAAGCTGTGCCGACAGCGGAAGAAGCTAAAATGACGGTGGCTAGCAAACTCATCTTATGTTGAGACAGCATGGTTTTCTCCAATCGATTAAGATTATTCTAAGTTATTGTAATTCTATGACGTTTTTCAGCCAGTAACCTTGTTGGCTGATGACTGGATTGTAAGGGATAGGATCTTAAAAAGGAGTTAAATTGTCTCGAGGGGGCGTGCTAATTAAGAACATCACGATGATTAATTTAGATGTGCTGTGCTTCTTTTTTGCGGTTTTGTGTTTATAACATTATGAAATAAAACAAAAAATTATTGATTTTGTGGTGGGCTGGCATAATGAGTTACGAAAATGTTTTAGATAAAATTGTGAGCTATTTCGCAGTAATTTTAGGCATTCGGTGGTAACTGATTGCAGTGGTTGGCATGCTTGCCAATCGATTTTTCCCGCTGGCGTTAAACGGGACAGTCGCGCGGCGGTCGGAGCAGATCATCAACCTCTTCGGATTAACCCAAAATTTCCTCCAAGAAATTCTTCATCGCAATCCACGAACGTCGATCCGCATCGGCCTGATAGACATTGCCGACGTCCGGATTATTCGCGATCGGATTCGTGAACGCGTGCATCGTGTTGCCGTAGACGTGCACCTGCCAGTCCGCGCCGGCCTTCGTCATTTCCTGCGCGAAGGCGAGCACTTGTTCCGGCGGCCCCAGCGGGTCGTCGTGGCCGTGCAGGGCCAGCACTTTCGCCTTGATCGGCTTGCCTTCGGTATTGCCGGGCGCGGCCAGGATACCGTGGAAACTGACCACGCCCTTGATGTCCACGCCGGTGCGGGCCAGATCGAGCACGCACAGGCCGCCGAAGCAGAAGCCGATCGCGGCGCATTTTTTGTCATCGACCCAGGGCAGCAGTTTGACCGTGGCCAGCGCCGCGCCGATTCTTCTTTGCAGCAGCGCGCGGTCGTCGATGAACGGCTGCATCAATTTGGCGTTTTCCTCGGGGCCGGAGCCCAGCACGCCTTTGCCGTACATGTCGAGCGCAAAGCCGACATAGCCGAGTTCCGCTAGCTTGATCGCCTTGTTTGCGACAAAGTCGTCGCGCCCGCCCCAGGTGTGATTAATCAGCACGGCCGGCCGGCGGCCTACGATCGCGTCGTCGTAGGCGAAAAAGGCTTCCAGTACGGTATCGCCGTCCACGTAGTTGACAGTATTTGAGATGATCGCCATCACGTTCTCCTAGGATTTAGCCATTGCTTTGATTTTGCCCGTTTCGAGCAAAGCGTTCAAAAAGCCTTCGGAAGCTTCTTCGACCATGTCCAGCACCCGCTCGAAACCGTAGGCGCCGCCGTAATAAGGGTCCGGCACTTCGCGTTTACCGAGATGCGGCGCATAGTCGAGGAAATAGTTGATTTTATGCCGATGTGAAGCCGGGCAAGCCGAAAACAGGATCGCGTAATTTTCGTCGTCCATCGCCAATATGTAATCGAAATCTTCGAAATCCCCGAGCACGACCTTGCGGGCGCGCAAATGCGAAATGTCGACGCCGCGTTCGCCGGCCGCCTTTTCCGCGCGCAGGTCCGGCGCATTGCCGACGTGATAGGCATGGGTGCCGGCCGAGTCGATCTGGAAATGCGGCGCCAGCTTGCGGTCATTCACCAATTTGGTGAACACGCCTTCCGCAGTCGGCGAGCGGCAGATGTTGCCCATGCAGACAAAAAGAACCTTAATTTTATTCATAGAAACAATAACTTATAACAATTTTAATCCGAAAAATACGCTCAAAAATAGATAAAAGCGACCTAATAAAAACAATAACTTATGCGATTATTTTGGGGAAGAATTGGGCATCAAGGTTCATTATCATTACACCTCAACCGAGTAAAGGCCAAGGAATCTCCCGCCATTGAAGTGGATCAGGTATGAAGGAGAATCATTACATGATATCAAAAACTTAAGATCAATAAATTTTGGACGAGCACGTTTATATCATATTGATTTTTCGGCTTTGTGCAAAATCTGGTTGGAATTTCGCTTAGTAATGCTGCATGCCTTGGCTAAAGCGTGTTGATGCTCAGCCTGATGGCAATCCTGAGTTTGGTTGAAAGAGATGGCAGGGTTCGGCCAATTTGAGACATTCAGTGAATAGAAATTTCAAACTTTTGAAAGTCTGGTTCCAGTCAGATTACGGACGACTGTCCTCTTTAGGCTTTGTGTTAGTGCGACAAGCGAAGCTTGTCGCACTAGCGCTAAAGTTTAGGCATTTAACGTGTCATTTAGAAATAATGATCCGCTTGTCGGCCATTAAAATACCAATCACTCTTCACTCTTAAACCTTCTTGTCCATATGGAAATACAAATTCACATATAGGCTCTCGAAAACCATCAAAATAATTACGAACCGCATTATCGATAAAGAAATTGCCCATCAGTGCATTACAATAAAAGCAACCGTTTGATAGATAGCTTGTGTTTTGGGTTTTGCTATACCGTTTCTCTATCCGGCCGATTTTGTGTCTCGAAAGATGCTGTGAAACCCCGTGACTCAGCAAAAACTGCGGAATACCATCATTAGTGAACCGATTGAAACTTAGTTCATTGCCATTTTTATCCTTGATGGAAACACCAAGAACGACTCCTGTTACCTTTCTGCAGTTCCAGCATCGCTCATAATGAGGAATCACTTGCGCGATGAGCGATTGCCCAGTTTTGGGGCTCCAAGTTAATTTTCCTTGGAGCATGCCTTCGATGAACGAATCGACCGGTTCATTAAACTGTGGAAAATAAAGACTTTCAACGCCTTTAGATTTTGCTTTCATACCAAAGACCGGGATGTCGAACCCATGAGGGAGATCCTCGTCAATGTAATACTTGTTGGACTTTAGTTTGAAAAGCCATGCGGCTCTGACGCCCGATGCCAAATATTTCTTTTGCCGCCGCAAGAACTCATCATTCGTCTGGTGAGTCCATTGAACCTCAAAGGCTAATTTGGCGGTAAGCGTTCAACCGTACCGCCTATAAAATAATTTTCGTCTGTTGCATCCTGTCCTTTTTTTGTCAGGAGTTTTGGCATGGCTATCACAGCGAAATGGCGTCAGCATATTGAAGCGTGGCAACGTAGCGGGCTATCACAAGCCGCGTATTGCGCCGAGCGGCAACTCAATGTCCGTACCTTCACGGCGCGTTTGAGCGACTATCGCAAATTGCCCCAGCCAGAGTCGGCAGCCTTAATACCAGTGCATGTTCAACCGTCTGCGCCTGCCGCGATTGTCTTCACGCATGCCCAAGGTCACCGCCTGGAGTTGTCCGCTACCGTATCAGCGCGCTGGGTGGCTGAGTTGTTGCGATGCCTGGCTTGATTGCGAGTCCGGCACAGATCTGGCTGGCGGTGGCGCCGGTCGATATGCGGCGCGGCCTGGATGGCTTAACCGCAATCGTCCAGCAAAGCCTGGGGCACCCGCCTGGCTGCGGATCGGCCTTCATCTTCCGCAACCGTGCCGGCAACCGCTTGCGCCTGTTGCTGTGGGACGGCAATGGGGTTTGGCTGTGCCAGCGGCGGTTGCATCGAGGCAGTTTTGTTTGGCCCAAAGCCTCTGACCCGGTCTTTGCGCTCAGTCAGGCCCAGTGGCAGTGGCTTGTGGCTGGTGTCGATTGGCAACGGCTATCGGCACAACCGTCAACAGAATGGCGGGTGTAAGGTACGGTATTGAAACCTAGTAAAATCAAGGCGTTCAGTGGGTTTATGCAGTATAATAACGGCCATGAATCCCCTCGCCAAACTCGATCAGTTGAACCTGGAGCCTTCGGCAAAAACCGAAGTAGCCGCATTGATTCAAGCGCTGATCGAGCAGGCTGAGCGGGATGCCAAAGCCATTCAGAGCAAAGACGTCAAAATCGCCGCGCTGACCCACGAGTTGGCGTATTACAAGCGCATCCGTTTCAGCACCAAGAGCGAAGCCTTGGCCCCGCTGCAGCGGGATGTGTTCGAGGAAACCTGGAACACGGATATTTCGGCCATCGACGCGGAAGTCGAGCAACTGCAAGATGCCAGTCCTTGTACCACGGTGGTCCGCCCCAAACGCCTGCGCGCCGGCCGGCAACCGTTACCGTCTCACTTGCCGCGCATCGAACACCGCCACGAACCCGAATCCTGCACCTGCGGGCACTGCGGCCGGGAGTTGGTCAAGATCGGCGAAGATGTGACCGAGCAACTGGATGTCGAGCCGGCGAAGTTCTTCGTCCATCGCCATATCCGCCCGCAATATGCCTGCCGGAGCTGCGAGACCGTGACGGCGGCGTCGATTCCGCCGGCGGTGATCGATGGCGGTCTGGCGGCGGTCGGCTTGTTGAGCTGGGTGATGATCAGCAAATTCCAGGACCATCTGCCGCTCTACCGCTTGGAGCAGATCGCCGCCCGCGACGGCGTGATCTTGTCCCGTTCCACCCTGGCCGACTGGGTCGGACGTCTCGGCGTCGCCTTGGAACCTTTGGCGGATCGCCTGGCCTGGCATCTTCAACAACGGCCGAGTCTTCATGCCGATGAAACGCCGGTGCCGCAACTGGATCCCGGCAACGGCAAAACCAAGAAAGCCTACCTGTGGGCCTACCGCAGCAATGACCTACAACCGGGGCCCAAGATCATCGTCTTCGACTATCAAGCCGGTCGCAGCGGCCGGCATGCCGGGCAGTTTCTAGGCGATTGGCAAGGCCATCTCGTGGTCGACGACTACGCCGGCTATAAAGCCTTGTTTGCGGCCGCCCGCGCCCATCCCGAAACTCGACTTCGGCTTGAGCCATGTATCGAACTGGCGTGTTGGGCGCATGCGCGGCGGAAATTCTTCGACCTGTTCCAGGCCAGCCAGAGCCCGATTGCGCAAGAAGCCTTACAGCGCATCGCGGTGCTGTATGCGATTGAAGCCGAAGGCCAAAGCCTGAGTTCAGCGGAACGCCAACGCCTGCGTGCCGAGAAAAGCCGGCCGGCACTGGCCGGCCTGCACGACTGGCTGCAACGCACCCGAACCCACGCCGCGCCCAATACCGCGACCGCTAAAGCCATCGACTACAGCTTGAAACGCTGGATCGCTCTCACACGCTATGCTGAAACCGGCGATCTGCCAATCGACAACAACCCGATTGAAAACAGCATCCGACCTATCGCTTTGGGTAAAAAGAACTGGCTCTTTGCCGGCTCGGAACGCGCCGGAAAGCGCGCGGCTGTGATTCAAACCTTGCTCGGCACGGCCAAGCTCAACGGCCTCGATCCTTCGGCCTGGCTAAAAGACACCCTCGAAAAACTGCCTACCTGGCCTAACAGCCGTATCGACGAACTACTGCCTTTCGGCAAATCACATTAAATCACGCCCCCATCAACCTCGCTATGTGGTAGGGTTGGACGCTTACATTTGGCGCTGCCTTTTGTGCAATACACATCGGCCACCCACGTTTCTCCATCCGGGGTTTCACCTTCTTTTTCCGTGACAACATTCCAGCCAAGGCGTGCGGCGGTCTTTGCGATGAGGCTCTTGAGGTAGATGTGCTCGGCGGATTCACCTTCAGATGAACAATCGCCTTTTCCATGATGAGCGAAAAACAAAGTGCCTAATTTGCTTTTCTTTAAAACGGCCTTGGTGTCACAGCACTGCATAAAAACAGGCTGTTTTTTCAGTTCGGACCAACCATCCTCATCGTAATTGAAAGCGAAAATATCTTCGTTGTTCAGTCTGGCTCTAAGTGGCAATACAAATCCCCTTTATTAGCTTTTTCTCAGCATTTTGCAATGATCTTTGTGAGGCCTTCGTTGCGGTAATTCCTGAATAATTCCATCGTTGCTGAGCAGTTTCCAACCACACCAAGCTATTGCCGATTTTTTACGGACATCACCAAAGCCCTAAATTCCGCTTGATCTGCCTCGGTGAGGGCATCGACATTACTCAATCCGTACTTACTGCATACCTCTTTTGCAACTTGGTGGGTTATCAGTAAGAGCACCTGATCCTCTGGATTGCTTTGGTCTAAAGCGGCTTTTGCAGCTTTTCCGGACATAAATTGCAGGGCAGACATTAATGACCATCCATTTCCAAGCTCTTTTGAGAGGGCAGATTTTAATTCTTCAAAGAGCGAAATATCGCCTAAAATCCAGGTTTGTATAAGCGCAGCGCAAAGTCTCGTTTTTTGAAGTTCAAAGTGTATGTTTTTCGCCATAATTGGAAGGCTCTCAATGTGATGCCAATAAGTTTTCTATTTGTTGCTGAACATTGCGGCTTTGGCTGACAGCCATAAAATACATCTCTGCCTTTCTGTTTAGCCAAAATTCAAGACCAAAATAAACCGATAGGCGTTTCTGGCAATTTAAAGTCTTCCGGAAACGCTCCCGCTTATCCCGGCCTACATGGCTGTTGATTGATTTAGATGTTTAGAATATGCCAGATTAACTTTGTTTTAGCCGGTAACAAATGTTATGAACCCCATCCCCTTTACCTGTCCGCCACTCAAAAAGGTCAGATTCGACCATGAAATTATACAATGATTGGTAGCCTAGCTTTTCAGTGACTTCAGATAATTCGTTAGAATAGGACGCGTCAATTTGCTTGGCCGTTGCGACTAACGATGTCCAGTCATCGGTTTTACCGGTTTTATTCGCTGTATCAGTGATTGCCTGAATAAGCCGGTAACTGGCGGCATAAGCAAGTGCCGGTTTTGAGCGATAGGCCCAACGATAACCACCATTGTTGAGTTCTTCTTTGATGATGTCAAAGTACTCCGATGCCTCCATTAAGTCAGGCAAAGTTTGATACCCCCATCTATTTTCTAGTTGCTCCATTTCACCAGGCAATATTTGCCTAATTTGTTGAATAGCCACGCTCAAAAATGTCCAACCATCAGGTCTTGGTTTTTGAACGGCTACGTTTAATAACAATTGAACAATAGAACTTTGTTGCAGAAAACCGAGTTCAAACGCCTTTTTACCTTCAGCAGAGGAAAGAAAAGCCGTGTATTCTTTTTTTATTTCTTCGAAGCTTTCAATGATCGACTTCAAATACTCGTACTCAGGTATTAATCGTTCTCTTTGCTGATCTAAGTAATCTCTGATTTCCAAACAACTATTAAGAGATTCTGGATTGAAGCGTGGCAATAAATGATGAATCAAGTCATTCCTGTCATCGACCAATGCCTTTAGCTCCCGCTTTTTACTTTCATAAAAATCACCGTCAGCCTCGACTGAAAAGGAAAAAGAAATATACGGTTCTATGCGTTCAGCAGTTGGTTCAGGTGATGAATTGGGCGATTGAAATGCAGTTTCGACGAATTCGCCAACGAGTGTGCCCAGGGTCTTCTTTCTTGTATCAGCGACTTTCTTTTTCTGACTTTTTGGGAATTCGTTTATGTAACCAGAAACCTGTCCATTCGCTATCAAATGTTTCAACAAGAGCTCTATTTTCTGAAAATTGACCAAATTCCTGCCAATTTTCTGGAATACTTCGTCTCTGATAGCAGAAAGATCCTGATTTGTATTCATGTTCTGTTTCTAAGTTTTTTACCGCAATAGGGTCGGATCTTGCAATAACGCAGCAATAATAAATAGCCTGACGGACTGTTTAGCCCCCAGTTGCTGACTCACCTCTCAAAAGCATCTAGGCCTGCTACGGGTCAGTTTTGCCCCCTTCATTACGAAGTGGATGATCGCCAATTTCGAGTGAATGTAACCAGCTTATATTTGCAGTTAAAATGAGCCAGAGAATGGTAAATGCGAGCCCGAAGGAATAAACGCAAGCTCAGTTGTAATTAATTCGAGCTCAGCGGAATTTTCAGTTGGTTAATTCGAGCCAAAATCAGCGATAAATGCAAGTTGGGCCGTTTTCAAACGCGAGCTGTACAATTAATAAGACAGGGATTCTCCAATTTGCTTACTATAGAGGTGAGAATTGCATTTAGGGCAGATATTTCCTCCTGCTTTATAACCTTCCCAATGAGAATCACACATTACACATACAAAATTAACCAAGCTGTTTAACGGCTTTTCTGTTCCGAAATCATAAAATTTGGCTAATTTCTGGCTTTCTGGTGTAGATGGCTTTGGAATTGAATACTTTGAATGATTGGTAGGGTTAAGAGGAATAATATTGTATGTAAGATTCACAGCCCCTTTCTCCAAGCTTTCAAGCATGGAAAATGCACATTGCTCAAATCGTGGATGAAATATCCACCTTTTTGAACCCTTGTCATGAGTCAGAAAATCAGCCAGTATTCCATGATAGGTCTTGCTCTCTGATTTGGCGGCTTTGAATTTACACAATAACGAATCCAGAGAGATTTCAATTATCCCGCATTTTGTATCTTCAGGGCTAAATAGAGCATCTGGTACAACCCTACCGGGGTGGGTGAAATAAATTACGAACTTGAACGATTCTATGGATCCGATAAGATCAACGGCCACACCAGAGAATGTGTCTTCCACTTTAAGGGCTTCGATCGTTATATTTCTCTCTTTTGTAACGATAAATTCCTTGTTCTGCCTATACCTAAGTATACCTTCGTAATACTCTATTTTTCCTATCAGTTCTGGCAAGTGGAGAGTTAATTGATTACCGATTAGCTGCCGTGCCATCATACGCAGCGACAAATAAAAAGAATACTCACATTCGTTTTTGGTTTCCTTGTAGACCTTTTTGCTGGCATGCCCAAAATGCCAAACATTTCTATCGCCTTGCCTAGCTTCTAAAGGCGTATGGCACGATGGGCATACACAGCCGCATTGCTTTCCATTAGGGACATCATAGACATCAACAAGCTCGTCGTCAGATACTCTTAATCCAAACGGTATCTTATTTAAATCACTCACGAATCTTTTTCCATTCTTCTTGAATAATCACTTCTGAAGCATCATCTGGATGCGTAACACAGAGGAAACCCGCAATTTGCTTTCCGGAGCATGCAACCGAAAAGCGTTCCGGATCACCATACCAAGACCGAAGTGCAAATCGATCAGATCTTCCTCGCGCATCGCCGCGACGGTAGTTTTCTGCTCATCGTCAAGTATAGACATTAAACGTTCGATGGCCTCGTCGACAGTCTCCGGCGGCAGCATGTGTTGTTCAAGAAAGTCTGGCCAATTTTTGGTCAATCTAATTCAACTCCGCTGTTTGCCATGGGTAGCGCTGGTAGGCTCCCAGACTTATCCAGAAATTTTGTGGATAGTACGATAGCCGGCATGCCAGGGGAGGGCTCAGGCTTGGGATATTGATCAGCGATCGCCTTGCAACGGTCATTACAATTTACTTAGAACGCATGTTAGCTCATCGGTGATTAACAGTCTGGTGTTAATTCCCGCAAAATCAAAGGCTTAGTATAAAATTATTTTGTGCAAACTCCATTGTAACGCATTGATTTTTAAATAGTTAAAAAATTATTTTGGACAGTTTTTTTGATGAAATCATTTCAAGAATTAGCATCAATTGACCACGATATTTTCTAGCTTGCCCCTGTGCTAAAGGGTTAGGTTAGGGGGCATTCGAAAAAATGGGGCAGACAGGATCACTTTCCCGTACCTGTAATCCGATTGGCGCCGTCGCCCTCAACCCCGACTTGGCGACGCGAGAAAACTTGAGGAATGCAGCATGATTTTTGCGATAACTATCTTGAACAACATTGGGACCTAAATCGCGACCGATGCGGCGAGTGCCTCGCGCATCCTTTTTACTTGACATGTTGATTTTTCCTGCCACAATTTAGGCTTGAAAAATCAACATAGGATTATTTAAATGCTAAAAATCTTGAAAGTCGAGCACGAGGTAAAGAACCGTTTAGCGTTGTTTGATTTAAAAAAGGAGCTATTGGCCGAAGTTGCTATCAGGGCAATTTCCCAAAAGCGGAATGCTGTTTCGAACCACCCGGTCAACGCCGCCGGTACTTTTGCTTACCATGAAGGCGTGCGTTCTATGCGCGATCTATTTGTTGACGGGGCAACGTGGACAAAGTTGGTCGAGAACGGCATCGAATATATCGAAAACTCTGACAAGAAGTTAAGGGTTATTTATCAAAATGTGGATTACGCCTGTAATTCATCCCACGATCCGCAGCCGCTCACCAAGCGCGGAGGCTCGGCCAAGAGTAAAGCCATCAGTTCCAATCAGGTTGATTTATTCGGACGCGAATCGACCAACCCCAATGTTTGGGTGATTTGCGTGAGCGAAAAAGACGGCGTTGTGAATGCCGAGTTGTCTAAGCCGACTCAAATACTGGAGAACGGCGAGTTTTCACAATTTAAGGAGCGAATTTTCATTTTAGAAAAGCACGACATGAACGGCCCAAGCCCAACGAAAGGATCGAGCGATTCCGAATCTACTTATGACGACGATGTTAAAATTAGCTTTAAGGGTTAGAAAAGATGTTTAACCCGCAGCGGCTTTCTTTAGCGAGAAAACGCAGAAAGCACACGAAAAAGTCGCTAGCAGAGATTATTGGCGTAACGCCCTTAACGTTGACCAGACTCGAGGCCGGCGAAAACCAGCCGGAAGAAGAAACGATTAAAAAGTTATCGAGTGCATTGAATTTTCCGATGCAATTCTTTTTCGGGGACGATATCGAAGGGATAAACTGCGAAGGCGTTAGCTTTAGAAAGTTATCGACACTGACCATCAAGGACCGAGACGCATCTTTGGCAAGCGGCGAGTTTGGCGTTATGTTCGCAGATTGGGTAGCGAATCGTTTCAATCTACCAGAATTGGATATTCCGGATTTAAGTGCTGATTACACGCCAGAAAGTGCAGCATTGGCGTTGCGAGAATATTGGGGCCTAGGCCAAAGTCCGATCAACGATATTATCAAGTTGTTGGAATCGAAAGGCGCAAGGATGCTGTCCCTTAAGGAAGATATTAAGACAGTGGATGCATTTTCCTTTTGGCGCAATAAAACGCCTTATATTTTTCTAAATTCTTTTAAAACGGTTGAACGCAGCCGATTTGATGCGGCTCATGAGCTTGGGCATCTTGTCATGCATGTTGGCGGCAGGTTAGATCATGGGAAAGCAATTGAGCGGGAAGCGGACACTTTTGCATCGTGTTTTTTAATGCCTGAAGGCGATGTTAGGTCTGAGATCATAAGGAATCCGACAATCGAGTATTTGATCGAGAAAAAGGTTAGATGGAAGGTGTCTTTAGCGTCGCTGTGTTACCGGCTTAATAAATTGGGTATTTTGAGCGATTGGCAATATAGGAACTTTTGTATCGAAATCAATCTGCGGTTTAAAAACACAGAGCCCAATTCGGTAGGGACTATTTCGTCGACGTTATGGGAGATGGTTTTTAAGGAGTTGTGGAGTAAAAAAATTACCAAGTCGACAATATCGAAAGAGCTAAATATTCCTTTGGATGAACTGGAAAAGCTGGTGGTTTTTAGAAACGATGCTTATGTAAAAAATGAGAGCGGCGGGAGGGGTTTGGCAGCAGTTAAGTAATTCTGCACATGAAACTCGACAAGGCGCAGGCCGAGAAGCAGTTTGATCAATGGCTTGCGCAGGTCAAAGCATTGGGATTAGTGAGTTTTGACCCGTTTGTTATCACCTTGAGCAACTGGCGCGATAAAATCACCAACTATTTTTACGGCGACAAACTAGCGGTTTCGTGGAAGGGCTGAACAACAAGATCAAAGTCATCAAGCGTCGCTGTTATGGGATTTATAATCTGGGGCGATTGTTCCAGCACATCTGGATGGATGTCCAAGTGTCTCGCACGTTGTTTGCGAAACACTAGATGATATTGTGGCTACCACGGGAAAGACGGAAGAGCCAATTATTATTTTATTGTCATCTATACATAGCAATAATAATAAAAAATTGCTAAAATTTGTAGATGAAGGTATCAAAAGAAGAGCTGATTGCGGTATTGGCCCAATTCAATCCCTGGTGGCGCGGCGAACCCATTGCCGATTTACCGGGATGGCAGCGTGCGGCTTGGCGGCAGTTAAACCGTTGGGTGACTAATCCGCCCGTACATCGCGCAATACTGTTGTCCGGGGCACGCCAAGTCGGTAAAACGACATTGCTGCAGCAGCAGATCGATGCACTGCTGAAACAAGGCATCGTTGCCGCCAATATTCTCTACGCGACCTTCGATCATCCCGTACTCAAGCTCGCCGGCATTGAAGCGGTGTTGGAAGCCTGGCGTGAGCGTGAGCCGCGTGTTGATGGTCCTGAGTATTTGTTTCTCGACGAAGCTCAGTTTATCCGAGATTGGGGCACTTGGGTTAAACATCAGATCGATTTCAACAAACAGCGCCGCATTGTCTTTACCGGTTCGGCCATGCCTTTGGTTGAAGCGGATCAGGAGTCCGGCGTCGGCCGCTGGCATACCATCCGGCTGACCACGCTATCGTTTTACGAATACCTGCAAATCAAAAAAGTCCAACTGCCGCCATTGCCGCCGTTAAAAAGTCTGACAGAGCTGTTCGACTGGACGCCACCGCAGTTTTACCGGGCGCAAGAAATCGCCGCACCCTATGTCGGTCATTTCCACGAGTATCTGATTCGCGGCGGTTTCCCGCAAACCGCGCAAGTAGAAAGCATCACCCAGGCCCAGCGCCTGCTGCGTGAAGACATTATCGATAAGGCGCTCAAACGCGATATGACTGCGCTGTTTGGGGTGCGTCGGATCCTTGATCTTGAGCATACCTTCCTTTACCTGTGCATGCATGACGGCGGTTTGCTGAATATCACCGATCTGTCCAGCAACCTGGAGGTCAAACGTCCCACCGCCCAGCATTTCATTGAATTACTGGAGGCCTGCCATCTGATCTATCGGCTACCGCCATTCGGTTACGGCAAGGATGTCCTCAAAGGGCGTTTCAAAATTTACTTGGCCGATGCCGCGATCGCGCCCGCCGTATTGCTCAAGGGCAAAAGTATCATTGACGATCCTGCCGCACTGGGTGTGGCTACGGAAACGGCGGTGTTCAAACATCTGTTCGCGCGTTTTTATGCCCAAAATGTACGCTTCACCTACTGGCGGGGCAAACAAGAGCGCGAGGTTGACTTGGTTGCCGAAATCGGCGGGCAATTTATCCCTTTCGAAGTCAAATACCGCGCTCAGCACACCGGTGCGCGGGAATTAAAAGGATTGCTCGATCTGTGCGAGCAAAAAAAAATCGCCCGCGGTTATGTCGTTACTAAATCGCTTGACGACTTCGGTTTGATGACCGGCTTGCCGCAGACCGGCGAAACCGTCACCCAAATCATGCGCTTGCCTGCACCGTTGCTGTGCTACTGGATGGGAGCGTCGGAATTGAATCAACCTGAACTGAACGACTGATCAGGTAAACACCTCGGAACAACAATTATATGGATCAAAGCCAACTCAAATGGATTGCAGACTTCATCTGGAACATCGCCGATGACCGTCTGCGCGATGTGTACGTGCGCGGCAAATACCGCGATGTGATTCTGCCTTTTACCGTGCTGCGTCGTCTTGATGCGGTGCTGGAATCCACCAAAGATGCCGTATTGGAACGCAAAAAATTTCTTGATCAGCACTGCGTGGTCGATCAGGAAGGTGCGTTGCGCATGGCGGCTGGTCAGGCTTTTTACAACACTTCGGAATTTACCCTGTCGCGCCTAGCGGCCAGCAGTCAAGGCCAAAGATTGCGCGATAACTTCATCGATTATCTCGACGGCTTTTCCCACAATGTTCAAGAAATCCTGGCCAAATTCAAATTCCGCGACCAGATTCAGACCTTGGTCGATGCCAATGTCCTGGGTTATCTGATCGAAGATTTTCTCAATCCCGACGTCAATCTGTCGCCGCAACCAGTGCTGGATGGCGATGGCCGCATCAAACTCCCGGGACTCGACAATCATGGTATGGGCACGGCGTTTGAGGAATTGATCCGCCGCTTTAACGAAGACAACAACGAAGAAGCCGGCGAACACTGGACGCCGCGCGATGTGGTCAAACTGATGGCCAAGTTGTTGTTCGTGCCGATCGCCGACCGAATCGAATCCGGCACCTATACCTTGTATGACGGCGCTTGCGGTATCGGCGGCATGCTGACCGTGGCCGAGGAAACTCTGCTGGAACTGGCTGCTAGCCATGGCAAGGAAGTGTCGATTCATTTATTCGGGCAGGAAATCAACCCAGAAACCTATGCTATCTGCAAAGCCGATTTACTGCTAAAGGGCGAGGGCGAAGAAGCCGAGAACATCGTCGGCGGCGCCGATAAATCTACCTTGTCGGCCGACCAGTTCCCTGCGCGTGAATTCGATTTCATGTTGTCCAATCCGCCGTATGGCAAAAGCTGGAAAACCGACCTGGAACGCATGGGTGGCAAAACTGGCTTTAGCGACCCGCGCTTCATGGTCACCCACGACAGCGACCCGGAATACAAACTGATTACCCGTTCCAGCGACGGCCAGCTAATGTTCCTGGTCAACAAGCTGCAGAAGATGAAGCACAACACCCCGCTGGGTAGTCGCATCGCCTTGGTACATAACGGTTCGGCGCTATTCACCGGTGACGCCGGTCAGGGTGAAAGCAACATCCGCCGCTGGGCCATCGAAAACGACTGGTTGGAAGCCATCATCGCCTTGCCGCTGAATATCTTTTACAACACCGGCATCGCTACCTACATTTGGGTGCTGACCAACCGCAAGGCCGAACACCGCGAGGGCAAAGTGCAACTGATCGACGCCAGCCAGTGGTTCCAGCCCTTGCGCCGTAACCTGGGCAAGAAAAACTGCGCGCTCGGTGAGGCTGACATTGCTTGCATTCTGGAGCATTACCTACAACTGTCGCCAAACGATGATGAAGCGGCAAAAGCAACGCCAGAATCCAAGTGGTTTGATAACGCCGATTTCGGCTACTGGAAAATCACCGTCGAACGGCCGTTACGCCTGAAGAGCCAGCTCAAACGCAGTGCGATTGAAACCCTTCGCTTTGCCTCCGGCGATGAAACCTTACGTAGCGAAATGTACGGTCGCTGGGGTGAGGCACTCTACGATCAGTTTGCCAAATTGCGACCCGAGATTGAAGCTTGGCTGAAAGGCGACGATAGCGACGACGATGCGGACGATGGCGATGACGAAGACAGCAAACCCGCCAAAAAAGCCGTGCCGGAAAAGCGCCGGAAAAAACTGCTTGATCCTGCCACCTGGCTGCGTGACAAAGCCCTGGTCGAACTGGCCCGTTTAGCGCAGCAGGAACTCGGCGAAGACATCTTTGACGATCACAACCAGTTCCGCGCTCGTTTCGATGCGGCCATGAAACAGCTCGACAAGAAACCCAGCGCTTCTGACAAAAAGATCATCTACAAAGCTGTGAGCTGGCGTGATGAAACTGCGCCGCCGGTGATCGCCAAACGCACCAAACTCAAGGCCAACGAATTCTTCGAACCCGGTTACGACGGCGCTTATCTGGAGCAAGACGGCAAAGACCGCTACATGCTCGAATACGAAGCCGATAGCGATTTGCGCGATACCGAACAAGTGCCGCTGACCGAGCCCGGCGGTATCGAAGCCTTTTTCGCGCGTGAAGTCTTGCCGCATGCCCCCGATGCCTGGATTGCGATGGACGCCACCAAAATCGGCTATGAAATCTCGTTTGCCCGTTATTTCTACCGCCCCGCGCCGCTCAGGACGCTGGAGGAAATCCGCGCCGACATTCTGTCCCTGGAACGGCAAACCGAAGGCTTGCTCCATAAAATCGTCGGGGCGGCATGAACGGCTTTAACTACTCGGTGGCTGGGATCATCAGGCAGGGTGATGAAGTATTGCCTTGGTGCTTAAAAGGTGTATTATTTACGCATAAATGACGTTTTTTAGCCGCAGGAGAACCGTATGGCAACCGACAAAGAATCAGTCCGTCTCAGTTTGAACTTATCGCCCGAGCTCAACGAACGACTAGAACAACTTGCCTCGTCCAATCACACCACCAAGGCGGAAATACTCCGTAAAGCGATTGCCCTGTATGACGTGGTTGCCGAAGCCAAAACAGAAAAGAAACGCTTAGGCATTCTCGACCAGAACAAGAAACTGCTGACTGAAATTGTCGGCATCTAAATTTTCATGAGCGAGTCCACTCAGGAAAATGGCGGCAATTCGCCGATCAACTTAAGCCAGATTGTTGGCCGGGATCACCGCTACGAATTATCGGTGAATAACGAAACGCCGGAAGATGCCGCCGCCCGGCGCGCGCAGGAAATGGCCGACGCTGACATGAAACGCAAGATGACCTTCGCGTTGTTTTGGTTTGCGCTGCTGATTGTTGGCGTTGTCTTTATCGGCTGCGTTTATACCTTCTCGATTGGGATGCCGGAAGACAAAAAATGGGCGGCCGGTATCGTCAGCGCCATCGCTTCGGGATTGGTCGGCTTTCTGGTCGGGCAGGGCAAGAAATAAACTTGCCGAGAAAATGCTGGAAATCTCATCATTCAAACCTTCAAACAAGGACATACAAGTAATGGATGCTGCGCGCTACCCAGAATATCGAAAACCAAAAATGCCTTGGCTTCCCGAAGTACCTGCGCATTGGGTTGAGCAACGTACCAAAGTATTTTTTCGCGAAATCGATGAACGCTCGCATAATGGCTCTGAGGAGCTTCTGTCAGTATCACATTTGACAGGTGTTACGCCTCGCAGCCAGAAAAACGTCACGATGTTCAAGGCGGAAAGTTATGTCGGACATAAGCTTTGCCGTCCCAGCGATATTGTGGTTAATACGTTGTGGGCATGGATGGCAGCGTTAGGAGCCGCTCGCCACACCGGATTGGTTAGTCCGGCTTATGGCGTCTACAGACCTCATTGTGCGGATTCGTTCAACCCAGCTTACCTCGATTATTTGCTACGCACTCGCGCCTACGTGTCTGAGTACAATTGCCGCTCGACAGGAATCCGTGCATCACGATTACGACTATACCCAAACCAGTTTCTCGATATTCCGTTGATCCAGCCAACAAGGCCTGAACAGGATCAGATCGTCGCTTATCTGCGAGTGCAAGATGCTCATATTGCCCGCTTCATAAAGGCTAAGCGCGAGTTAATAAGTCTATTGAACGAGAGTCGGCAGCTTTTGATCACCCAAGCGGTTACAAGGAGTCAAGAGCTTGACTCAAGTCTCCAACCATCAGGAATACCTTGGCTATGTGAGATTCCTACACATTGGACGGCTACTAGGATTAAGAATTTATCTTCTGGGGCAGCAAGATCCTTTGTGGATGGTGATTGGATCGAAATACCGTACATAACCGATAAAGGTATCAGATTGATTCAGACGGGCAACATTAAAGTTGGACGTTTCAAAGATCAAGGTTTCCGCTATATCTCTGAACAATCTTTTAGGGATTTAAAATGTACTGGTATTGATCCCGGTGATGTTCTCATATGCCGTTTAGGAGATCCCGTTGCTCGAGCTTGTATTGCGCCTGATCTTGGCTGTCAAATGATTACATCTGTAGATGTTTGTATTTTGAAGACCGCGGATCATGTAGTACCCCAGTTCATAGTCCATATCTTGTCCAGTTCACCCTTTCTTAAATGGGTCGGATCTTTAGTTCGAGGCAGTACACGAGATCGAGTCAGCAGGAGTATGCTCGGTTCGTTTTCGGTGCCATTACCACCATACGAAGAGCAAGTTTCAATCTGTAAAACTCTGGATAGCGATCTAGTCCAAGTAGACCAAGCCATAGATGAAGCAATGAAGGAAATCGATTTGGTTCGCGAATATCGTGACCGCCTGATTGCCGACGTCGTCACCGGTCAAATCGATGTTCGCAATTGGGTGCCCGGCCCGGATGACGAGGTGGCTGACGAGGATTTAGCGGCGTTGGCCGAAGATGACAACGAAAACATTGAAGAGGATGAGTCCGATGGCGCCGACTGACACCAGCGAAAAAGGCCTGGAAGCCAGGATTATTAAACGTCTCACTGGTCAGCAGAGCCCGGCCGCTGCAGCGGATAACGCGGTCCAATCGAGAATGGGCTATTACAGCGTTGGCGGCTATCAGCCAGGTCAGCCGAGCGATTACAACCGCGATGTGGCGCTGGATGTCGTCAAATTGTTAGCCTTTCTGCAAGCTACCCAGCCCAAGATCGTCGAAACCCTGGAGTTGGCACAGGACGGTATCAAACGCACCCAGTTTCTGCACCGTATCCAGGGCGAGATTGCCAAGCGCGGCGTGGTGGATGTACTGCGCAAGGGCGTCAGCCACGGCCCTGTGCATGTCGATTTGTATAAATTCCTGCCGACACCGGGCAATGCCAGTTCGGCGGAGAATTTCGCCAAGAATATTTTCAGCGTGACCCGTCAACTGCGCTACAGCAACGATGAAACCGCGCGCTCGCTGGATTTGGCGATTTTCATCAATGGCCTGCCGGTGGCGACCTTTGAACTGAAGAACTCGCTGACCAAGCAGACGGTGGCCGACGCCATCACTCAATATCAGACCGACCGCGACCCGCGCGAATTGCTGTTTCAAATGGGCCGCTGCATCGTGCATTTTGCGGTGGACGATAGCGAGGTGGCTTTTTGCACGCATCTGACCGGCAAAACCTCTTGGTTTTTGCCCTTTAACCAGGGCTGGAACAGCGGCGCCGGCAATCCGCCCAATCCGGACGGGCTGAAAACCGATTATCTGTGGAAGCAGGTGGTGACCAAGGAATCGCTGGCCAATCTCATCGAAAATTTTGCCCAGATTGTTGAAGAGGAAGACGAGCGCGGCAAGAAAAAGCGCAAACAGGTGTTTCCGCGTTTCCATCAACTGCGCACGGTGCGGGCCTTGCTACGTCGTTGCGGTACCGAAGGCATGGGAAAGCGCTATCTAATCCAGCATTCGGCCGGCAGCGGCAAGAGTAATACCATCGCTTGGTTGGCGCATCAATTGGTGGAGTTGAAGCAAGCCGACGCGGCCAACAGCAACCAGTTCGATTCGGTGATCGTGATCACCGACCGGCGCGCGTTGGATACGCAGATTGCCAAGACCATCAAGGGCTATGACCATGTCGCCTCGATCTTTGGCCATTCCGATAGCGCCGAGGAGCTGCGCGGCTTTCTGCGCAAGGGCAAAAAAATCATCGTCACCACGGTGCAAAAATTTCCGTTTATCTTGGATGAGCTGGACGACCTGGGTTCACGACGTTTTGCGTTGCTGATCGACGAGGCCCATTCCAGCCAGGGCGGCAAAACCACCGCCAAGATGCACATCGCCTTGTCCGCCGCGCCCGGCGACGACGAGGACGACGAAGAGTCGGTCGAGGACGCGGTCAACAAACTGATCGAGTCGCGCAAGATGCTGGCCAACGCCAGTTACTTTGCTTTTACCGCAACGCCGAAAAACAAAACCCTGGAGTTGTTCGGCGAGCGCTACCAGGAAGGCGACGAGGTGCATTTCCGCTCGCCGCCGGAATTAACCTACACCACCAAGCAGGCGATTCAGGAAGGCTTCATCCTGGATGTCATCAAGAATTATACGCCGGTGGACAGTTTTTACCGCGTCGCCAAGACCGTGGAAGACGACCCGGATTTTGACAAGGTCAAGGCGCTAAAGAAAATCCGCCATTACGTCGAATCGCATGACAAGGCCATTCGCCGCAAGGCCGAAATCATGATCGACCATTTCACCGCGCAAGTGATCGGCAAACGCAAGATCGGCGGGCAGGCGCGAGCGATGGTGGTCTGCAACGGCATCGCACGGGCCATCGATTATCACCGCGAGATCAGCGATTACCTGCGGGAAATCAAAAGCCCGTATAAGGCCATCGTGGCGTTCTCGGGTGAGCACGAGATCGGGGGCAAGAAAAAGACCGAGGCGGATTTAAACGATTTTCCCAGCAAGGACATTCCGGCCAAATTGAAACAGGATCCGTATCGGATTTTGATTGTCGCCAACAAATTCGTCACCGGTTTTGACGAACCCTTGCTGCACACGATGTATGTCGATAAGCCTCTGGCCGGAGTGCTGGCCGCGCAGACCTTGTCACGGCTGAATCGTGCCCATCCGCAGAAATACGATACCTTCGTACTGGATTTTGCCGACAATGCCGAGGCGGTGAAGGCGGCGTTTCAGGAATATTACCGTGCCACGGTGCAGGTTGGCGAAACCGATCCTAACAAGTTGCACGACCTGAAAAACGATCTGGACGGCCATCAGGTGTATGCCTGGTCTCAGGTGGAAGACTTGGTGGCGTTGTACGTCAAAGGTGCCGATCGCGACAAACTGGACCCGATTCTGGATGCTTGCGTCGAGGCGTACGTGAACCAGCTGGATGAAGACAGCCAGATCGAGTTCAAAGGAAAAGCCAAGGCCTTCGTGCGCAATTATGGTTTTCTCGGTGCGATTCTGACCTACGGCCATCCGGCCTGGGAAAAGTTGGCGATCTTCCTGAATTTCCTGCTCCCGAAGCTGCCGGCGCCGAAAGAAGATGACCTGTCCAAAGGCGTGCTCGATGCCATCGATATGGACAGTTATCGTCCGGAAGTCAAAGCCGCGCTGAGCATGGAAATGGCTGATGTGGATGGAAGTGTGGAACCGGTACCGACCACTGCCGGCGGCGGTGGCGGAGATCCTGAAATCGACAAGTTGTCCAACATCATCAGGGCATTTAACGACCTATTCGGCAACATCGATTGGAAGGATGGCGACAAGATTCGAAAGGTGATTACCGAGGAAATTCCACAACGCGTTTCTCAGGATAAAGCCTATCAAAACGCCTTGCAGCACTCCGACAAACAAAATGCACGCCTTGAACATGACAAGGCGCTGAACCGAGTCATTCTTGAGTTACTGGCTGATCACACAGAGCTGTTCAAGCAGTTTAGCGACAATCCTAACTTTAAGCGTTGGCTAACAGATACCGTGTTTAATACGACTTATCAACCAAATATGGTTAAAAATAATGTTTCACAACAGAACCTTTTCTGAGTTATGAGCCAAATAGAACGCCAATCTGTCAAATTTCAACGTGAAGCAAATGAATGTCGCCTACAGAACCGCCAAGGCGAAGCTGCTGGATTTCGATATATTGCGCTAAAAACGAAAATCCGAACCGTTGGAATGCGCACAGCAGTTTGAGCTGCTGGTCGCGCTGAAAAACAATGCCTTCCCACCTGTTACCAGATATTCATTGTCCAGCCCCTTCCGCTAAGCGATAGGCTGATCACTTTGCTGCCGATATTCAGTCGCACGCCTTTGGCCATTCTCGTTCTTTGCTTGAATCTAAACATAGTCACCTCTATCTAGCAAATAAATTAAGTCTAAAGCTTGATTATATTCGCATTAGATTAAGTTCCGCTTTGGTAATCCCCATAAGGGAAACTCTAAAATTACAAAAAACAGAATTCCAGCCATTCAGCGCGATCAAAATCGGCTTTTGAGCATAATTTTATGATTTCATGTGTTTTTCATTGGGTTTTTAGCCCTGTTCTGCATCTTCTAGTCGCAGCTATCTTGCGGAGGGTGCAAAACCGCCTGTTATAGGCTAGGTTCATGAATCCGATGCACACTTCAGCGCGGGCGAGACCGGTGCAACGCACGGCCTTGCCGCCCATTGAGCCATCCAGGCAAACAGGTGCTTGACCCGGCAGCGGGTTTTGGAACGGGTCTTGTTGCCATTGCTTTTTCCTGGCGGTCAGTGGCTTGCCGCGAGCGCCTTTGCGATGGAATCTGGCTGCATGCAGTAGCCTTTGGCTTCCAAGTCCGCTTCGGTGTCCTCCGAGCGATAGGCGCGTCGACCTAAACAGAACAGCTGGTGTCGTCGTCGTCAAGCAGATCCTCATTGAGCGACTCCCAAAACAACCAGAAGCTGTTTTGATCCGGGCATGCTTAGCGTCTGACAGACAGATAAAGTCATCTTGGAGAGGGGAGAAGCCTCGCTCAGGGAAGTATTTATGAATAATTTTTTCACTTTTTCAGTGAAAAATTTCACTTTTTCAGTGAAAAATTTCACTTTTCAAAATCACTATTCATGATTACTCCAATTATCATCAGATAATTAAAATATCGCTGTATCTAATAGATACACTTCGGTCTTGACGCCCGATCGCTCTGGCCGGTACCGGTCGGACCGGCCAGAGCGCAGCGGGTCTGCTGTTCCCCTGGCAATCCGCCGCATCGGTCATGTTGCAATAGTTGCTCGGTCGATTGTCTCTATTAAATACACTTTTTGTGGTCCTCCAAAATCGGAAACCAAACAGATCTGAGTCACTTTGTTGTTGGGATCATCGATACTGTCTGGTATTTCGAACAAGACTATTGCTATACCAATCCACTTTCTGGATGGTGCACTACCCATTGGAAAATCATCATATTCCAGGGCTCATTTCCAACTTTGAGGCAATACTTTGGCAAAAGTCGGTTTCAATAAAATGCTCAGCAATATTAGGCCTATCCTTTATTGTTAGATTGGCTTTCGTAACTGGATAGCCATTTAGCTTTACATAACAGGCCAAATTTTTCAGCTGGCTTATATGAGCTGGCCAGACCTGCTTATCACCCTGGGCATCGGGCAAAATTTTTGATGCCCAGTCGGCTGTGTCAGGGTCCGGCGCCCGGAAAATCGCATGAGTAGAGCAAAGGCCGGCCAATGCCTCCGCTCCGTCTTTTTTATAGACTTCACGCAGCTGAGCGACCGATTGAATTCCCAAAATGCCGGCTGCGCCGTACTTTCGCCCCATCGACAATAACCTAGGAATGGACGGCATTTTTTGCAGGCTGGAAAGATCGTCAAGGACGAAAAAAATTCGTCTTTGCCGGTCCGGTTTCATCGACAATAGGGCGGCGGCTGCGAAATCCAACCAGCACGACAAAAGCGGTTTGAGCGCCGAGTGATAGTCGATCCGACTGCTAATAAAAAGCCAACCGTTTCCATCTTCTTCAATGAATTTTCGGATCGAAAATGGGTCTCCTTCTGCCGGCAAAAGCTTCAGGCACCGCACGTAGGCCGCAGCACTTGCCCGAATCGAAAGTGCCAATTTTGAACCGGACTCATCTCCTGGTATTAATGCCGCAGCCTCAGTTCCTTTGATTGCTTCAGCTAATTCGCTCATGTCGGCTACCAACATCAATTCGAGCAGACGATTCAAATTAAAATTGCCTTCCCGCCACATTTTTAATATAGCGCCTGCGATTAGTGCTCTGGCAGCATCGGTCCAAAATCGATCACCTTCGCCTTCAGGTACCAGGCTCTCGGCGATGCTCTCGACGTCAAATTCCGAGGCACACTCTATCCAAGGATTCCAAGCAGGTGAACGGCTATCCATCGGATTTAAGATCGTGTCACCTTCACGATAAAATCGCGCAATATATTCACCATTGAGGTCGAAAATAATAGCACGTTGTCCTCTCGCTCGAATCTCATCAAGGATGCCGGATATCAGGTCTGTTTTACCGGTGCTAACGGCACCGCTGATCATCATGTGCTGGGTCTCGGTATCACGTATAAGAGGCACATTTCCAATATGAATATCCGAAGCCTTCCCGTTTCGTTTTATTCTGTTGATCAGTTTCTCGGCTTCAACAAAATCTTCTTCACCGCCAAATAGCTGTTTAACAAATCTAGACAACATTATTTCTCTCCAAAAATGAACTAATCCAAACATGGATCACTGGAGATATCAGTTGCTTGGGAAACGATTTTTTGAAATGCTTGAAATGCTTGGCAGCACAGGGCAGCTATTCGATGAAGAAAGTGTCACATTATGTGACACTTTTTCTTTGATGATAGAAGGTATCGAAGCACATTGTCCTATACAGACAATGTGTTTTTGCTAAGAATTTGGGCGTATCAATGAAAAATTACCGCGATTCACGTAAGACATTCACAGGGGCGAGGGAAGCGGTGTTCAAAAGTGTATCTATTAGATACACTTTTTGCTGACGCCGGCCGGTTGCCTCGATTATCTTCGGTCGCCCGTGGCGGTCAAACTGCGATGGAATGAGTGTCACATGATGTGACACCATGGCCGTTTGTCACCGTTTTCCTGCTTCGGTTCGTCGCCATTCATGTTTCGATAGCCTCCGCCGGTCGGCTGTATCTTTTAGATACACTTTGCCCTTGATGCCGAGCCATCGCAGCCGGGTCGCCGCGGTGGAGCGCAGCGGGCCGGTTGCCCTGGCCGTCGCCGATCGGTCGCGCCGGGTTCCTGCCTCCGCATCGCCGGCAACTTATGATAGCCTTCGCCGGTCGGCTGCATCTTTTAGATACACTTTACCCTTGATGCCGATCCATCTCCGCCGTATCGCCGCCGGTCAACTTACGATCACCTTCGCCGGTCGGCTGTATCTTTTTGATACACTTTGCCCTTGATGCCGAGCCATCGCCGCCGGGGCGTCGCCGGTCGAGCGTAGCGGGCCGGTTGCCCTGGCCGTCGCCGATCGGTCGCGCCGGGTTCCTGCCGCCGTATCGCCGCCGGTCAACTTATGATCACCTTTGCCGGTCGGCTGTATCTTTTAGATACACTTTGCCCTTGATGCCGAGCCATCGCAGCCGGGTCGCCGCCGGTGGAGCGCAGCGGGCCGGTTGCCCTGGCCGCCGCCATCGGGCGTGGGTTCCTGCCGCCGTATCGCCGCCGGTCAACTTTACGATACCTTTGCCGGTCGCTGTCTGTTTCGCTGTATCTTTTAGATACACTTTACCCTTGATGCCGAGCCATCTCCGCCGGGTCGCCGCGGTGGACCAGCGGGCACGGTTGCCCTGCCGCCGCCGATTCGTCGCACCGGGTTCCTGCCGCCGTATCGCCGCAACTTACGATAGCCTTCGCCGGTCTGCTGCACCTTTTAGATACCACTTGCCCTTGATGCCGAGCCATCGGCCGCCAGGGTCGCCGCCGATCGGTCGCGCCGGGTTCCTGCCGCCGGATCATAGCAGTCAACTTACGAAGGCCTTCGCGGTGGCTGTATCTTTTAGATACCACTTTTGCCCTTGATGCCGGCCCATCGCAGCCGGGTCGCCGCCGGTGGAGCGTAAGCGGGTGTGTGTCTCCTTTGCGGATCCAATCGTGCTACGACGCTGTGTTTGCTAAGCCTTTGGGGCGCTATCGCTGCCGGGCTACCGCGATTCACGTAAGACATTCAGCAGGGGCGAGGGAAGCGGTGTTCAAAAGTGTATCTAATTAGATACACTTTTTTGCTGACGCCGGCGGTTGCCTCGATTATCCTTCGGTCGCCCGTGGCGGTCAAACTGGCGATGGAATGAGTGTCACATGATGTGACACCATGGCCTTTGTCACCGTTTTCCCTGCTTCGGTTCGCCGCCATTCATGTTTCGATAGCCTTCGCCGGTCTGCTGTATCTTTTAGATACACTTTACCCTTGATGCCGATCCATCTCCGCCGGGTCGCCGCGGTGGTACGCAGCGAGCCGGTTGCCCTGGCCGCCGCCGATCGATCGCGCCGAGTTCCTGCCGCCGTATCGCCGCCGGTCAACTTACGATCACCTTCGCCGGTCGGCTGTATCTTTTAGATACACTTTGCCCTTGATGCCGAGCCATCGCCGCCGGGGCGCCGCCGGTCGAGCGTAGCGAACCGTTTGCCTCGATCATCTTCGGCCGCCAGTGACGGTCAAACTGCGGTGGCTCGCTGAATGAGTGTCACATGATGTGACACCATGGCCGACGGGTCAATACATATCCGAGTTCTGTTAAGAATTTGGAAGTGCTGATGAAAAAATTCCCGTAGCCGCTTTAAGGAGACAAAGACGGCAGATTGGAGATTGTTCACCGCCGCGAAGTTGTATCTATTAGATACAACTTCGTCTAGTCCTTGCTCACACCATATGAATCTCGGAATATATCTCTCCAAGGGTAGGGCTGGGAAAGCATTTCCACCAAGGTGTATCTTCGGGATACACTTTGTCCCTTTTCTTCCTGGACAGGATCGTATGATCAAATTTTGATCTAATCGACCGGAGGCCGCGTGAATTCAGGCTTTGACGCTCTCGACTAACAACATTATCCACAGTTATTGTGGATAAAATGGGTACATAATAAAGGCGGATGTAATCCTGAGCATTCCAATAAAACGGCCAGCTATCCTTGTTTCAAACCAGCAATCTGAAGTTATTGCAAAGCGGCCATTGGCAATGGTTGGTTTTATGTGGATTGACCGGCAGAAGTCGACCTATAGTTGTCTGTTAAGATGATGTGCTTTAATGGCCGCTGTTTGATCTATGGCGGCAATTCGCTTTTACGTGATACCGGCCTGTTTTCAAAATCCCATCCGCTATATTCGCACCACCAACTAAAAGATCAAGGAGAAAAAATTCTAATGTCACATGATGATGCGAATATCGACTGGAAAGTACTTAAGTCAATTTTTGATGAGCAAATGCGATGGGCTTCACTATCTGTAACCATCCAAGAGATTGCAGACGACAACAAGGCTCTCATCCGTGATCTATCCCACTACGATCCCAACATTACCATTCCGCTTCTGGCAGGTCTTTTGACGCTCCCAGAATACCAAACGGCGTGTATCAGGCTTGAAACACTGGTCGCATTGGCTGTGATTTTCTGTAAAGGTAGGAAGAAACCTAATATTGATAATGCGGTGCGCTGGTTTTTTCAAATTGGAAAATCTCGATGTGTAATAGGTGAAGACCCTGCGGAAGACGTCTTTGTATCACTAGTAACTGACTGCAACGGAAATTATCGTCTTGTTGAAGGCGTCTGGGAAGCAGCTGGCTTCTACACACAACGTATTTTGGAAGTTGTTTCAACAATGCCTGATACTGGGGAATTCGGGCGGATCAAAAGAAGTTTTCATGCCATTCTTATCATATCTGACATAGTTTGCGAACAGGCAGGTTTGCGCCGTTATCAACTTGGATCGGATGAGCGGAATACAGCACTTTCTGCACGTAAACTTCCAGGACGCAATGCTCTAATATCAAGGGTTACCCTCTCATTTGAGGAACTTAGGGAGAAAGGGGTCACTAAATCTGATATCGCACCATTCCTGTTTGATCATCAGATGCGAGATAGTCTAGTCGAGCAGCAAATTGGCTGTAGCGATTTGGATCGCTGTCCGCTTATACTCCAATCCAGCACACACCTCTCAGTTGCCTTACCATCAGCACTATCCGTTGCGGCCAGGGATTTTGTGATAGCGCATATGATTGAAGGTGGTCTGACTGATGCCTTTAATAGTTCGCTTGCAAAGAACTACACAGAATTATTCTTCAATACACCGCTATTGGGTGGACGGAGGCGTGCTCCCGTCTTGTGGAAAAAATTAGGCCCGAATCGCTTGTCTACATTCGCATTTGAGGTCGATCACGGTTATTTCATTTCTTACCACTTGTTTCTGACTTCCGTGGCAACGCATGACGATGGTGGTTTTAAGTCAGCGTATCAGGACGAGGGCGCGCTTACAGATGCTTTGCAGGAATCAATCAGCAGCGCGATAGAACAACTATCGAAACGCTCCGACTTTAAGAAAGGCGTGATAGTCCTGGTCGGCTGCGGATGGGGAAAGGGCTATCTAACTCAAGAAATCAAGGTCAATCATCCTAAGTGGCGTTTCGAAAGCATGTCCGCAGCCGACCTCGTTCGCCTTAGTTGGCTCAGTGATATGAATCCCAGTTATTTCTGGCGTATTCAAGATGGACTTGAGGCTGTGACGAAGAATGGAGTGCGTATTGTCAACCCGAACGGCATACTGAACCTCATCGGCTGGGTGCGCAGCAATGACGGACACTTTGTGCCGCACGCCCAGCTCTTAGACGAGGAGGTTTCGCCCGAGCAGCCTTTGATGCTCAATCTTCCTGTTAACCTTCTTCGAGGGGTGCGAGCTGAGGCCGATCTTGGCTATGATCGCCATCGCGCAGTCGATAATACCGGTGTCTGGCACGATGTTCAGCATTTAGGGCCTAACCCATTTTTTACCAGCGAGAGTGCTCGCCGTCTTTATGCATCAGTGGGTCACGCGCTGGATGGGATGTTCACGTCTGTTTATGAAGGTAAATTGCTGCTATGGCTTTCACTAACTGCCCCAAATATTGCAGACAGAGACATTGAATTTCGGCTGTGGGAGATGGCAAACGAATGGCTGCACCGCATCGGTAGTAAACTCGATAGGTACGCAGGGCATCTGACAAAGACAACAAATTTAAAAGTGTATGTCGAGTTTCAAGATATTGATCCGCCGAAGGAACCTGGACAAAAAGCCAAGGCCGATGACCTAAGCGAATTTTGTGTCATTAAAGAGTACGAGGAGCCGAATGCCATTAAAGCGGTCTTCAAAGCAGGTTTTTTAAGCGGTTTTGGCATTGCAGAGAATGTCGCAGAGCGGTTATTTGTCCTCAATATTTCGCGTGCTTTCCTGCATCTTCTAAACGTGACAGATAGTGATAGAGAAGCAGAAGAGATTACAAGGAATGTCGTTCAAAATCAGGAAGCCCGTAGTTTCCATGTCATCCATGCTCACCACTTTATTGATTATGTGCATGATACGCTATCGGAAAAGCTTGTCATCATAGACGAGATTGACGACGCTACGGCGAAAATTGGTCTGGGTTGGCGTGTATATGATCGAATGTTGGGCAACAAAATTGAAGGAAGGGAAGCTTGTACCAACTTTCTAGGAAATGTCGTCGATGTATTGCTAGCAGAAATCTGCGAAATGCTTGTTTGCTTTGAACGCGTTTCAACACTAAAGAGGTTAGTTGCCAACAACGAAAAATCTAGCGTGGAATTGGACTGGTGGAAGCGAACTTCAGCGGCAATCATCGGACTCCATGGCAGCGTTGATAGCACCGTCCAAAAATATACAGAGCAGACATCAAAGTTTGCCGGCGCTGGCATTGCAAGCCGCGTGTTGATTGAGATGGCCGTGTGCGTATGCCCTTTGAATGATGGCGCACAGCTATCGGACATTGAATTGAGCAAATTGATAGCGCGGGCTTCTTTGCTTGTTCGCATCGGAGGCCTCTCTGATGCAATCCACTACAGCGCGCTGGCACCTGAACTTACAATTTCCTCTCTTGGCGATGTATTATTGCGTGATGATTTTGTGGATTTGGTAGTTCAGCCAATGTTGTCGCGGGTGTTGGGTGAGAAATTCATCGCCAACGCCCCTTTGCAAAAAAAGAACTACGACGAACCGGTTTTTACTTCTACAAGTAAAGGCCAAATCGACGAGGAATTCTTGCGCATTTGGAGAGTCGAGATGGGCTTTGACTTGGATGAGGCTCGCAACATAATTGATTCCTTAGAGGACAAAGGTATCACCGATCATTCTGCAATCTATAGCATTTCCCAAAGCGAATATTTCCCTTTGGTTTGCTCAGACCAAGTTTCAGAAGATTCTGCCTTAAAGTTCCTTGAGCAATTTTCGCTTAAAACTCGACACCGCTGGGATAAACCATCGAAAGGCTTTGCGATAAAAGACATTTATCCATGGCGGTTTGGCAGAAGGTTGTCATTCGTGACTCGTCCAATTCTGAAAGTAGACGAAAGCAATGATTCGCAATTGCTTATTGCCCCTGCTGCGCTCCGAAAAGGTTTTGCTTATGTCGTTGCTGAAACTTATAGTGGCCGCTTTGACCAGTCCTTTTTTCGGTCCGACGAAATGAAAAATACTTGGTGGGGAAAGGCTAGTGAGGGGCATAGCTTCAACGCTGAGGTTGCGCAACGTTTGTTGGATGCTGGCTGGAAAATTCGAGAAAACATTGAAATTCCAGAAATTCTCAACCAAAAGACGGAACAGAACTTCGGTGATGTCGATGTCCTTGCCTGGAGGCCGGATCGACAAGACGTTTTGGTAATTGAGTGTAAAGATCTGTCGTTAGCTCGAAACTATTCAGAGATTGCGGCATTGATTTCCAGTTTTCAAGGTGCAAATGTTGATGGAAAGCCTGATAGTTTAAAAAAGCACTTAATCCGCGTTTCTATCCTCGAACGAAATCTTGAGCACTTACAACGTTTCACAGGCATTCAAGAGCCCAATATCGTTTCGTGCCTTGTTTGTAGCGGAGTTGTACCTATGCAGTACTCAAAAATCGAAGCTTTATCTAAGACGCATGTTGGTTCGGTCGACGATCTCCTGGCACTCTATAGTTGTTAATCTGTGGAGGATATTAAATTTCCAAGCTATCGAATCATCGAAAAGAGGTTATATAACTGCTTTTGAACATTCAACGGTCATTATTCTGAAATTTTGATCGACCGGTTTTGGCCGACTGCAGCTCATTTCCACGATCGATAGCTAGTGGCCGCTTTAGAGTAGGAAAAGCTGGCCAATTTACATAATTTTAGACGGCAGCATTGAGCAAGAATACGCAATCCCAGGCTCAACCGCCATTTGCCTTTACCGATCCAGTCCAGCACTACGATTTTTGTCGGCTTCGACTGCTTTACTTTTTCTGTTATTTCCGAGCAAAATGTCTAGGTCTTCCTGTGAAATCTTGGGTGGTGTGAGTGTTCGGGTAGGCTGAATTGTCTCCTTGTCGTTTTGGTCATGACCATCTTTGTTTGCAATGCTATTTTCTCCCGAGCGATTGAAAACCGCTGCCTTCAGTTCTTCCGCGTTATCTGTGACAATTATGGCCTCGTCCTTTGCGCGACTTATTGCCACATATAAGGACCTTTGATGTACTAGATTTGCCCGGGTTGATTCCAAATGTGCGATGACCCGTTCGGCTGTACGTCCTTGGCTTGAATGGACTGTCTGTGCATAGGCCAAGTCCCAATGCCCCCATTTATTCAGATCTACATCGAACTTTTTGCCGGCATCGTTTTTGAAAGTCGCAACGGAACCTTCGATTTTTAACACCGTGGCCTTGTCGGAATTCATCATGTCCCGATTTTTGTCGTTTTTGGTCCAGATGACGCGGTCACCTGCGGCCAAGCCACCGCCTACACGATCGAAGGCTTCCGCTTTGCCGTATTTGGCCGGATTCCACGCCACGGTTTCTCCATGTGAGGAGGTTAAGTGGACGACGTTATTCCGTTTGTCGACTTTGTCAACGAGGTAATCGGCGTCCTTGTTGGCCCCCAGGTTTTTGTAATCGCGCTGGAATTTGATGGCGTCTCCTGGTCTATAACTGTCGGCCTGCGCTTTTTCCGCCTCAGTAAAGCCTTTGGCAACAAGGCGGCTTGATCCAAATTCGGGGCCGTGCACGGTACCTTCTTTTTTCAGTTCGTCCCGGATCATTTGATTGACGATGTTTCGCCCGTTTCTGCTAGGTTCCAACACCAACGTTTTTTCGCGCTGCTCCGGCGATAATTTGGTGTATTCTTTGGCAACGGTTCTGTATCGATCAATTGCATCGCTGCCAATTTCCTTGAGGTTTTTCATTGCCTTTTGAATGGTGTGAACCGAGATATCGGCCCGGTCGCGGTAGGAGGCGTAGACCGCGCTGAGCAAGTTTTGATCACGTTGACGGACGATGGTTTCGAGTCTGTGCGTCCGCATCACGCTCTGCATTTGATGAAAGGCGCGTCCGCTTTCAACAGAAGCCAACTGCTTGGTATCGCCCACGAAGATCACACGAGCGTTCCATTTGTTTGCTGCGTTCAAGAGTTCCTTCATCTGCTTGGTGCCCACCATGCCGGCTTCATCGACGATCCATACCCGCTTCGAATAGCCAGATTTTTCGAGCTTCGCCTGCGCCTGATAGGCCCTGTGTTTTTGGTATTCTTTATAGATGAGGTTGATTGTGTGGTGAAGTAGAGAGTCGATCACGTTGGCCTTGCGCCACGTGCCATCGATCTTTTTGACAAAGTAGCCTTTCCATGCCGAATGTGCCACATTGGGCTCGAATCGCGGGGTATTGGCTTTTTTTGTCCGATAGTGGAGCTCCTTTAATAATTTTTTGTTTTCGGCTTCTTCGCGCTTCAAATCGATCAGGAATTTTGCAACTGTTTTGCTGCTTAATCCGCCGCCCTCTTCGAGTTGTTTGGCGGCCGCTCCGCTTGGTGCCATGCCCTGGACATCGTACCCGCGTCGTTTCGCTTCTGCGATATAGGTCTTCAAAACTGTGGTTGTTTTTGCTGCGCCGGCGGCCCCTTGCACGGCATTGAACTGATCCCTTGACGACAACAAAGCGGCGGTGGTTTTTAACTGATCATCCGACCATTTGTACGGGCCTTTTGTGCTGGTTTTTGCAACAAATCGTTTCGCGTCTGCATCGCTCATGATGCTTGAAACCCGGTCTTTTCCCAGCGAAGCCGCCGTGATCATTTGGGCTTCGATTCTGACATTTTCGGGTGTGGTATAACCCTCGACTTCTTTCTTTGAATTCCACCGATCAGCGACTGTTCGTTGCAAAATTTCTCTTCGACCTTCCCATCGCGAAAGTGCGGCTTGTATGTCCTTTTCGGAAGCCAGTGAGCCAAAATTTCGGTTTCTGACTTCTGCCAAAAGGTCCGATTTTCGAAATGACATTTCGCGTTCTGACAGTTTTTGGACCGCGAATTGAATCGCCTCATTTGCTTTGTTGATCTTGTCTTCCTTTAATGATCGACTGTTATAACCGCCTTCAACCGCGAAGTTTTCGGCAGTTTTGACGAAACGATTGAGATCCTGAAATTTTTCAGCTTCGGCTTTCCATTGGTTACGCAGTTCTTCCCGGTCACCAGTGGTTTTGACCTTTCGAGTCGCCAGCGCTGCAACTTCTTTTTCTGCCGCGGTCGCGCTGTTTCTGTCTTTTCCTCTCTGTTCAAGCGCGGCCTCTACTTGCTGGCTGCGCTTGGAAAAATGGTCCATCAATTCCTTGTGGACGCCCGCAATTTCGAAACTCAGTGCGCCTTTTTTTCCTTCTCCAACTGTCGTTTTATCGATGCTGTAACCCAATGCGCGCGTCATGGCTGCCAGTTCTTGTCGATAAATCAATCCTGCTTCTTTTTGCAGGCGATAAATATCTTTTGATTCGAGACTTCGCCATTTTCCGTCCTCACTCAGCGTCGCATTTGCGACGACTGCATGGGTGTGTAATTGGGGATCCATTTCGCGGGATGTTTCATGCTTGAACGCGGCAACCACCAAATTGCCGGTCAATTGCTTTTCCATTTCACCGCCCATCTTTACACGCGTCATGGCGGCCCTGGATTCAATCACGTCGAGCGTGGCTTTAACAGCCTCTTTATGCGCGTCTATCAATCTTTTATCACCGCCAACTTCCGCCAAAATCGATACGGATTTTGGCGCCGAAAACGTCAAGTCCCAGCCAGCTTTATGCTCGTTTTCGCCGTTTTGACCGATTCGCCCAAGCGTGACGCCGTTGCCTAAATTGCCTTCCAAAACCTCCTTGAACCGCTCTGGATCGACTTCACCACTCAGTCCTAGGGCAGTGGCACCTTTGCCGTGCCACTCCGCAGAAACGTCTTCTTTGGTGTAATAGTCTTCGTTGTTTTTATCGTCCTTCCCGCCGAAATAGGTGGCCGCTCCAGCGCTGTTGGTAATTTGGCTGACCGATAGCATTGATGTTCTCCTACAATAATTTATCCATCGCAACATCATCGGTAAGGGAAATAGATGGATCTTGTATTACGCTCGGGTTTTCTTCGATTTGAGGGACTAATCCCATCCGTGAACCAATGGACAAGCCGGGATCAGAGGTGACATAAGGCTCTGCCAAGGAGGGCCTGTTTTGGGGGATTAAACTGGCTTTTGTGATTGGATAATTGCCAGCCAGTTTCAGAAAACACCGGAGGTTTTCCAGACCGGAAATTTCTGATGGCAAGAGGGATTTATCGATTTTGCGGCCGCCGTTCAGGGTCACTGCATCGCGGCTTTCATTCGGCGAATAAGCGTGACTCTCGCCTGCCTGATCGGTTTCCCTTTCGCCTGCCATTCTCGACGCCCAATCCGCCGTATCGGGGTCAGGAGCCCGAAAAATAGCGTGTGTGGAACACAGGCCGGCCAGTGCTTCCGCGCCGTCTTTTTTATACACTTCCCGGAGTTGAGCGACCGATTGGATTCCCAAAATACCGGCCGCTCCGTATTTTCTACCCATTGCCAAAAGGCGCGGTATCGAGGGCATTTTTTGCAGGCTCGGCAGCTCGTCGAGCACGAAAAAAATCCGCCGTTGACGATCCGGTTTCATTGACAATAGTGCGGCGGCTGCGCAATCCAACCAACACGACAGCAGTGGCCTAAGCGCCGCGTGATAGTCGATCCGACTGCTAATAAAAAGCCAGCCGTTTCCATCTTCCTCAATGAATTTTCGGATCGAAAATGGATCGCCTTTGACCGGTAAAAGTTTTAAACAGCGCACATACGCCGCCGCACTCGCCCGGATCGAAATGGCCAGCTTCGAGCCCGATTCATCGCCGGTAATCAGCGAGGCTGCTTCGGTGCCTTTGACGGCTTCGGCGAGTTCGCTCATGTCGGCGACCAGCATCAGTTCGAGCAAGCGCAAGAGGTTGAAATTGCCTTCCCGCCACATTTTCAACATGGCTCCTGCGACCAGTGCGCGGGCGACGTCGGCCCAGAATCGATCACCTTCGCCTTCCGGTACCAGGCTCTCGGCAATGCGCTCAAAGTCGAATTCCGACGTGCATTCCACCCACGGATTCCACGATGGTGATCGGCCGTCCATCGGGTTTAAAATCGTGTCTCCCGGCAGGTAAAATCGCTCTACGAAATCTCCTGAAATATCATAGATAATAGCCCTTTGGCCTCGCGCTCGAATCTGGTCAAGCAGCCCGGAAATAAGCACCGATTTTCCGGTGCCCGGAGCGCCGCTAATCATCGTGTGTTGTGTCTCGGTGTCGATAATCAGTGACACGTTGCCGACCTGCAAATCCGAGTTGAGACCTTCATCCTTCAATGCTTTCTCCAGCACTTCTGGGTCTACGATTCGCGCGCCGCGCAGGTATTCGTCAAGGCGTAGTTCTTCGCCCTTTATACGAGCCCGGCGAGCATAAAAAATCATAATACCCAAGCTGCATGATCCTCCGACAGAAAGACAAAAAACGATTTGTCGATTGATTTTTTCAGCATTGGCAATGACGCCGGGTTCTTTTAATATTTCGCTTGAACGGAACGATTTTTGGCTTCCGTCCAAGGTAATTTGAATGCGTCCTGAGGGGTACAATACGGAATAGATTTTTGCTTCCAGCCACGCGTAGTAAATGATTCGTTCAAATGCCGTAGCGCGTTTTCCGACCGTAATTATCGACATGACGCTGACAATGAGCATTAGCGATAGGGCACCCCATAGCACCGAGAAAAATAACATTTCCCCTTGAGTTTTGGTTACGTTCCAGCCGCGAATAAAATCATGGACCCAACCTTTTCTTGCGCTCATAAATCCACCTCCAGATCGCGCGCCCGTTCGAGCAGACGCTGGAAAACAGCATCGATTTTTTCGCCGATTTGGTCTTCATCGGCTGCCGACAAGCCGCGCTTTGTGATCAAATAGATTGAAGCAATCGTGCGCAAAATAACTTGAATTTCTGCGCGGATTGTTCGCAACTCTTCATTGCTTTTTTGATGATAAATGGCGGCATAGAGTAGCCTTTCGGCTTGCGCGGATTTGGATTTACCGGCGCTTTCGGCAAGGCTGTTTATCGCCTGGTAGAGCTCGTCGGCAAGGTAAACTTTGATGGATTTCATGGATGATTTCCCTATGTATATTGGACGGAGAAATATCATCGATGCGGGAAATACCCGTAAATTTGACCGGGCTGCGAGCCTGGAACTACGCGGCTTGTCCCATCACTGGGACACCGTAAAACAGGCGAGTCCCATCACTGGGACACGGCGCAAACCCTTGCCGGCTGCGGCTTCCAGCGGGCGGGGGCTGTTTCACCGAAGGTGCGTGGGGTGTGTAATAAAATAGGGGCCCCGCGTAGCGGGGAAATTTCTTTCTTTATTCTGTATTTTTATGATGAAAGCTAAATCTACGAAGGCGATGTTCTTGTTATGTCTGACGATTGCAGTTAGCGGTTGCGGGGGAACGACTAATAAAAAGGTAGCAATGCTTACCTATGGGCTACCCAAAAGCCACAGTAAGCTAACCGATACGGTACTCTGGCAGGCGAGTGGAATCGCTTTGGACGTCGGAAGGCCCCAGATTTCCGGTGCGCTACCCAATGGCATTGGAGCTGGAATTTACGCCGCTAAAATTTTGACATCCGGGAGCTATTTGGACTTGGTTAAAAATTCGAGTCATCTCGAAGCCTGGATGCCGGCAAATGATGCGAGCGATGAAGAAGATGCGACTCTAAAAATGAGCGCCATTATGGAAGCTGCGGTTCGCAAAGCATTTTTACCGCCATATGAGGCCAAGATTTTCGAATTCGAAAATGAGGCAGTATTTGGTGCCGTTGATCAGCATCGATATATTCGAGTCAATGGCCCAGGATGCGAAAATTGGTCGTGCCTTGCCTCGCCTCCGATTCCATCCAAGTCGGGATGGATTGGACAAATGACAAAAACGGAATGCGTCGAGGATGCGGCAAGCAAAACAACCCATCCCTGTTACGCATACGATGGCCTTTTTGGCATAGGCTTTGGCAAAATTACAGAGGAACGCGATGAAGCCGGCTTGATCAATGAACATTGGCATAAAATTCAATCAAAACTTGTCGAGGGGTTTGACTATGAACAACTCTTTTTGAGGATTTCAAAAAATTTGCCGGATTGGGTTTTTTTCTATATTGCCCCAAATGCCGGAAAGAAGGATGAGCCATTGGAAGGTCCTGCGCTTTTGAACAAGGGAGTGAAGATAAAAATTTGAGGCATCCCTTCGGAGGGGTTTTTGCATCCTTCGTTGCCGGAGTCAGACTGTAATCAAAATTTCATTTCCTCATCAATTGAAATTGATGGGACACGATTTATTAATGGGGAAATGTTTATGAAGGTCTGTTTTGATGATCAAGCTACTGCGTTATATGCGGTGACTGTTGTATTAGCGGCGCTTGTGGGTTGTTCGGCTGTGAAGCCGGTACTTGGAGGACATAAAACTTTAAATATCTCTGGAAAAAATATTAGTCATCTCGAAGTCAGGATGTCGCTGACTGAGGCCCGTGATGACGAGGACGCTACCCTAAAAATGAGTGCTATCGTCGAGACAGCAATTCGCGATGCCTTTTCACCGCCATTTCGAACAAAGATCTTCGAGTATGAAAACGTGGCTTTTTTGGGGGAAAGAGACCATCATCGGGCCATCCTGGTTGATGGCCCAGGCTGTGAAAATTGGTCATGTCTTGCCGGTGGCCCCATAACCACGAAAGCCAAACTGGTTAAGGCAGAGTGTCATGATTTTAATGGACAAAAGCAGGATCAAATCATATTTCCTTGCTTTGCCTATTCCGGCTTTCATGGGATCGGATTGTAAGCGTTCAACCGTACCGCCTATAAAATAATTTTCGTCTGTTGCATCCTGTCCTTTTTTTGTCAGGAGTTTTGGCATGGCTATCACAGCGAAATGGCGTCAGCATATTGAAGCGTGGCAACGTAGCGGGCTATCACAAGCCGCGTATTGCGCCGAGCGGCAACTCAATGTCCGTACCTTCACGGCGCGTTTGAGCGACTATCGCAAATTGCCCCAGCCAGAGTCGGCAGCCTTAATACCAGTGCATGTTCAACCGTCTGCGCCTGCCGCGATTGTCTTCACGCATGCCCAAGGCCACCGCCTGGAGTTGTCCGCTACCGTATCAGCGCGCTGGGTGGCTGAGTTGTTGCGATGCCTGGCTTGATTGCGAGTCCGGCACAGATCTGGCTGGCGGTGGCGCCGGTCGATATGCGGCGCGGCCTGGATGGCTTAACCGCAATCGTCCAGCAAAGCCTGGGGCACCCGCCTGGCTGCGGATCGGCCTTCATCTTCCGCAACCGTGCCGGCAACCGCTTGCGCCTGTTGCTGTGGGACGGCAATGGGGTTTGGCTGTGCCAGCGGCGGTTGCATCGAGGCAGTTTTGTTTGGCCCAAAGCCTCTGACCCGGTCTTTGCGCTCAGTCAGGCCCAGTGGCAGTGGCTTGTGGCTGGTGTCGATTGGCAACGGCTATCGGCACAACCGTCAACAGAATGGCGGGTGTAAGGTACGGTATTGAAACCTAGTAAAATCAAGGCGTTCAGTGGGTTTATGCAGTATAATAACGGCCATGAATCCCCTCGCCAAACTCGATCAGTTGAACCTGGAGCCTTCGGCAAAAACCGAAGTAGCCGCATTGATTCAAGCGCTGATCGAGCAGGCTGAGCGGGATGCCAAAGCCATTCAGAGCAAAGACGTCAAAATCGCCGCGCTGACCCACGAGTTGGCGTATTACAAGCGCATCCGTTTCAGCACCAAGAGCGAAGCCTTGGCCCCGCTGCAGCGGGATGTGTTCGAGGAAACCTGGAACACGGATATTTCGGCCATCGACGCGGAAGTCGAGCAACTGCAAGATGCCAGTCCTTGTACCACGGTGGTCCGCCCCAAACGCCTGCGCGCCGGCCGGCAACCGTTACCGTCTCACTTGCCGCGCATCGAACACCGCCACGAACCCGAATCCTGCACCTGCGGGCACTGCGGCCGGGAGTTGGTCAAGATCGGCGAAGATGTGACCGAGCAACTGGATGTCGAGCCGGCGAAGTTCTTCGTCCATCGCCATATCCGCCCGCAATATGCCTGCCGGAGCTGCGAGACCGTGACGGCGGCGTCGATTCCGCCGGCGGTGATCGATGGCGGTCTGGCGGCGGTCGGCTTGTTGAGCTGGGTGATGATCAGCAAATTCCAGGACCATCTGCCGCTCTACCGCTTGGAGCAGATCGCCGCCCGCGACGGCGTGATCTTGTCCCGTTCCACCCTGGCCGACTGGGTCGGACGTCTCGGCGTCGCCTTGGAACCTTTGGCGGATCGCCTGGCCTGGCATCTTCAACAACGGCCGAGTCTTCATGCCGATGAAACGCCGGTGCCGCAACTGGATCCCGGCAACGGCAAAACCAAGAAAGCCTACCTGTGGGCCTACCGCAGCAATGACCTACAACCGGGGCCCAAGATCATCGTCTTCGACTATCAAGCCGGTCGCAGCGGCCGGCATGCCGGGCAGTTTCTAGGCGATTGGCAAGGCCATCTCGTGGTCGACGACTACGCCGGCTATAAAGCCTTGTTTGCGGCCGCCCGCGCCCATCCCGAAACTCGACTTCGGCTTGAGCCATGTATCGAACTGGCGTGTTGGGCGCATGCGCGGCGGAAATTCTTCGACCTGTTCCAGGCCAGCCAGAGCCCGATTGCGCAAGAAGCCTTACAGCGCATCGCGGTGCTGTATGCGATTGAAGCCGAAGGCCAAAGCCTGAGTTCAGCGGAACGCCAACGCCTGCGTGCCGAGAAAAGCCGGCCGGCACTGGCCGGCCTGCACGACTGGCTGCAACGCACCCGAACCCACGCCGCGCCCAATACCGCGACCGCTAAAGCCATCGACTACAGCTTGAAACGCTGGATCGCTCTCACACGCTATGCTGAAACCGGCGATCTGCCAATCGACAACAACCCGATTGAAAACAGCATCCGACCTATCGCTTTGGGTAAAAAGAACTGGCTCTTTGCAGGCTCGGAACGCGCCGGAAAACGCGCGGCTGTGATTCAAACCTTGCTCGGCACGGCCAAGCTCAACGGCCTCGATCCTTCGGCCTGGCTAAAAGACACCCTCGAAAAACTGCCTACCTGGCCTAACAGCCGTATCGACGAACTACTGCCTTTCGGCAAATCACATTAAATCACGCCCCCATCAACCTCGCTATGTGGTAGGGTTGGACGCTTACATCGGATTTAGTAAAATAATCGGTGCGCGCAAGGAGAATGGATTGATCGCTGGCCATCGGTATCGATTCGAAGAAAAAACTGTTGATGGGTTTGATTATGAGCAACTCTTTTTGCGCATATCGACAAACTTACCGGATTGGGTCTTTTTTTACATTGCGCCAGATGGGAATGGAAAAGATAATCTGTTGGCGGGCCCAGCAGTGTTGCATAAGGGGATGAAGATAAAAATTTGAGGCAAATTGCCTTGCTGCCGTTTGTTCGAGAGAGGGGCCCGAATTTTGTGTAAACGGGTTTACAATTATCGGACAGGCACCCTATTTGCCGTTATTTCGCTGGCATTGAGCATCGAGATGCTGCACTCGTATGCTCAATGCTGATTGAATGGCAGGTATTTTTAATAATATTCAATTTTTCTGACAGCGTGGGTTTCGGCATCATTCCGCGCGACCCAATTTCCTCGATCGTCAAATTTATGTGAATAAGTTTTCTCGTTGATTTTTATCGGCAATTGATTTTTAAACGTCAGCTCGACCGTTTCCGACCAATTGTCATCAGAATCGATTGGAGTCTCAAGGACTTTAACGACCCTTATGTCAGGCTCCCTGCCATTTTCGACTTTGATGAACGTTTTGATTTTATCGTTTTTGAAGCCGATCATTTGCCCCGTTCCGGGATCGAAAAAATTTTCAATTACGATTTTTCCGTTCACTGCATTTTTCAGCCTCTCGATCAAAAGGTTTGGCGAGTCCATTTGCCAATGTTCGTGCCGAATACCTCGGAACTCAAAGCTTGGCGTTTGCGTTATCTCATTGTCGATATTCGCAAACGGGTCGTAAACGATATTGGTATTGAAGCCATCTGACCCTATGAGTCGAACCGGCGACATCGAGTCTCCTGGGTATTTTAACGAAACCTTTTGGCCGTCGGCTCGCCTCATTTCAATCAGCCGACCCAACCGGTCGAATTGGTAGAGACAACTTCCTTTGAGTTCAACGCTTTTGACGTCTTTCGATAGTGGCCAGGGATTTTCGCAAAGGTCCGGGAACCAGTTCGGTTTAGCTGGATCCCGCGGATCATAGAGAAAAATTTTTGCGCTTTCCTTGCGCAGATTTGTTTTTTCCGTTTTGGGTTGCGCCTGCTGGACATTTGCGGGAATCGAGGTTGTGATCTGTTTTGTGTTTCTGACGCATCCTGTCGCGACGAATGTCATGGTCAGCAGTAAGCCGACAGTCTGAATTCTTTGCTTCATGAGTTTTCCTTGTGTTGGGTTGGTAGGTATCCACATTATCCAACCATGAGGAAATTTGGTTTTCAGCTCTCGGGAAACAGGCGTAAATAATCTTGTTCAAGATTGGCGGGCCGGTCGCCGATATAACGCCAATAATCGATCAGTCCGTCTATGGTTTTCATAGTGACATGCCCGCAATCGAGCATCAGTTTGAGGAGGTCGAGAGTAGACATGACCTTGGCATCGAAGGCATGTGCAAGTTCTGTCATGTCTTGGTCATCGGTTACGACCGGCACATCCAGTTCTAACGCGTAAGCAATGTAAAGCGCATCGACTTTCGAGGGGCCAGGCAAATCGGTTTGTACATAATCCCAAATGTACTCGAATGCCTGATCAATAGCTCGGCGTTGTTTTTTTCCAATTTGAGGGAGGTATTGGCGATTTTGCTGATATTCCGCTTCGTCGATCCAGGGGAACTTAGACTTGAAACGATGATTTGCAAGTTCTTTGTTTAGCTCTGGAATGATGTAAAGACAATATTCCTTTTTGCCAAAGGTAACAAACAGGAGCGGTCGGACAGTTTTGGCGAGCCTCAAGTAGGCATTGGTATCGACCAAAATCTTGGATTGCGGCATTAAGTCAGCTCAGCGTGCAAACTCCTCGCATCGAGGAGCGGCATATCGGTGACGGTGTGCACAATGCCTGAACCTTTGCCGCTCGCCTTGAGATAACTGCTTAAAATATTGAAAAACGGGGTTTCGAACGCTTCTTCCGCTTTTTGAATGAATTCGCGCGCATTGAGATTTTGCAAATCGCTAAACAATGCTTCGCTGACGTTCTTATATCCCTTGTTAAAGTTGGTAATAATTCCCCAAATATTTTTGCCGAAGTCAAGCTGGGGATTGCCACTGGATTCTGCATACCGATTGGCCTGCACAATAACCGTGTAGGGTGAAATGACCTCTCGATTAGCAATAGCCAAAAGGCAATCTTGTTTGCCTTTCAGAGTTCTTTGCTGGCTGATCTCCAGGTAGGCGCGTTTTGCTTTTATCTCAGGGAACAGCAATGTGCTGGCGAAAGCATCGGCAAAATCTTCCGCTTCCTCCCCTCGTAGTGAAGGCGACAAGCAGTGGCCGAGTTCGTGAGCCATCCAAAACTTAAAATCGTGAATATTGACATCAAGATTTAGGTAGACCCAGGTAGTTTGCGAATCCGGTAGAAAAATATGAACCGCGTTTTCGTGTCTTTGTTTGCTGCCCCATAAAACGGGGATAACGACTGCTTGCAAATCAGTAAAGCGGCGAATCAAGTGGGCAAAATCAATTGTTTCGTCATCATCGACATGGATTTCCATTCGTACTTTAGCTGCGATCGTTTGAAGATAATCATAATCGCAGTTCGGATTTTTCAGTACCGGAGGCATTTCCAGAATGTCAAACGGCAAGTAGGGCACCAGGCAACGTAAAAAACGCCCCATTTCTTGGGCTTTTTCAATGTGATGGTCTTTCGTTTTCGTGCCTTTCATCTTGCGAAAAGCCACGATCGGTGTATGCGGGTCTTCCTTGATCACTAGCTCGTCAAAGCTCAATCCAAGCAGTTTGCCGAATTGCAGTAATTTATTTGGACGAGGGAACGATTTTTCGTTCAGCCATTGGGAAACAGCTTCTTTGGAGACATCAAGCGAGTCTGCTACTGCGGTTTGAGTTAAACCTGCGGCAACCATGGCTTGATTTGCTTTCGTGACATTCAGCCTCTTTATCATCTGCGCATTATAGTGACGCGTCAAGTTAAGTCAAGTTTTGAAAGAGAATGCAGGCTCAGCATCTTATCAAGATTTTGAATTCTATCGTCCGAGGTGAATTTTGCGCATCGAAATAGAGCAACATTTGCGCTATTTCGATGTTTGCATAAAAATCAATGCTTTACGATTTTTTGGTATTGATTTACAAGGAAAATTAAAAAAATTGAAATACGACTTTTTTTGATCTTTTTTGCGCTTAACACCAAAAAAAATATGGGCATAATGTCCTGTACGTTCAACAAGCCACAGAGCTGATGTTATGCAGACATTGATCACCGATCCAGAGTATGACGCGTTAGACCATCTCCCGCATCTTGCGCAAATTTTGTATTTTCGCTGCCTGCGTAAATACATGAATTATAAAACAAAAGTTGTGGGAGGCCCGGCGCGCCGGATCTCGCTCGACTGCCTCGCAGAAATCGGGGCCCAGTCTGTCAATCGGCAGATCATCCGCCCCAGCCAAAAAGCCGTCCGGGTCGCGCTGGACCAGCTAGTTAGAGTCACGTGCCCGGAAGGGCGGTACCTCATCTACCGGTTGCCGCTGGCCATTGGGTCCCAGGACCAGGGCACAGCCAGGGCACGACCGGGGCACGAGGACCAGGACACGGTGCAGGCCGCGTCATCCGTGGTCTGTGCAGACAACTCGGGCACGACCGTGGCACCACCGGAGAGCGAGGACACGGGCGCTCTACAGAAAACGGATAATCCTCTGACTACTCCTGCTGCGGGCCGGATGCGTCTCGACTGGGTGCCACCCGATGCGGTCGCCTCGACGCTGCGGGATGTCGGCGTGCCAGCTGACTTTTGGGAGGCGCTCCTGCCCGAGTACCGCCTCTACTGGCGCAGCCAGGGCGAGGCCAGGTGCTGGTCATCGCACTTTTTTGCGCATGCACAAAATCAATATTCGCGCCGATTAAACCAAAAAAATGAGAAAAAAACCAATGAAAAACAAAAGCATACAGACTCATACTCTGACGAACTCCGCCGGATACTCCTCGCTCGAGCACGGCCAGCCGCCAGCCGATAGCCATCTACCCCCTGAGACGATGGCCGCCGGCGTGATTTTTGGGCGAATGGCCGCGATCTACCGCCACCGCTGGACGAGCCACCCCGGTTCTCTCGACCAGGCTTTTATAGAATGGGAGTCGATGTTAGTAAATGCCCGGTTACCCGCCGGAATCCTGTCGGCGGCCATTGATCGTTGTCGCGAGCAGCTCGAGTGGCCGCCAGCGCCCGCCCAGTTCATTAGCATCGCACGGGCGGTGGCAGACCCCTCGACTCCGCCTCTGGAGACGGCCATCCGGCTGCTGATACGCGCGGCGCACCTGCACCTGCACGCGGCGTCTCTTGCCGAGACGTACCAGCATCCGCTCGTGCTGGCGGTGGCGTCGGCCCACGGCTACAACGTCGCTATCGTCCGGACCGGGTCTCTGCGCGCAGTCGAGGATCACATTTGCCCGATATACGGCCAACTGATCGAATCCGGCTGGCCAGACTGGCCAGCCCACGCTTGGGACAGGCCCAGGCGGGTCGCTCATCCGGTTGATCACGCGGCAGGCCTGGCGGCGATTAGGGATCGGCGCGGGCAATTTAGCTGGCTCGGTGGAGGAATAAAATGATCTTTGAAAAATTTTTCAACAAAAACAAATGTTTTTTATACAAAACCGCCCGATCTTTCAATATCGAGTCGGGCGATATTCTAGGCACCGCCTGGCTGTCCTGGCATGATGCCAGCAAAACTTATCGTCCCGACCGTGGGGCAACTCTTGAGACGTGGGCTCTACGTCAGTTCGAGCACGCTTGTCGGCGATACGCCGCGCAGGGGCGATACGGCGCTGAGCTCGATGCGGACGGCGACGATCGGGATATGCCGATCGTATCGGACGATGCGGCAATTTTCGCAGTAATCGAGCCCGAGCCCGAGAGAATTTTGCAGGTCCCGAGGTTCGGAGGAGGGATAACCGGGGAAGTCTGGCGAGCAGCTGCGGCTGGTAAATCGGTTGCGGAGATTGCCTCGCGGGTCGGCCGTACCCCGCGCCGCATCAATCAACTTCTGGCGAAAATGCGCCCCGATCCCCAGCAGACGACGTTATTCGACTTTGCCTGATGTCCAGTACTGCGCCATCCCCGGCGGAGAACTACCGCCGGGATGCTCAAATTCTTGGCGGTAGTGGTTCAGTTTGAAATTTAAGCCTATTAACCGAAAGTAGAGAGCCATCATGCATAAGATGCTAAGAATTTTTTATGAATTTTAAGTCTAAGGCTTGTCTAATTAGTGCGAAAAGTAGTAAGTGTTGGGTTTGCTTTGTATAGATGAACTTGTAAAGAGCGTGTAAGACAATTATACTTTGTTCACATGGTCGCCCAAAAGAAGTAAAGAAGTGCGGCTTTTTGCGTTACCAAGTGAGATAAGAAGCATACAAATCGTACGCTAAATTATTTTAGGAGGCTTAAGGGTGGCTAAAAATTTACATTGTATCGCTAAAAAACACGACAGCTATTGGTCTGCGCGCTGTTTAGATTTCTCATTGTATGCTGTTGGCGACACTCTTGAAGAAGCAAAACAGAAGCTCGAAGAAGAAATAGATGAGTATCTATATGATGCGCTAGAGGGCGAGTCAAAGAACTATGCACCATACTTATTGTTGAGAAAAGCAGATTTCTCAGAGTGGGCTTTGTTCTATACGTTAGACCTCTTTACGCGGTGTCGCTCGTTAAAACAATGGATTGGCGAAGCATTTAGTCCAGTAATCCCTCATGGACCCTATAATCACGGGCACGCGTGAGCGGTCATCATCCACCTTTAACTTGCAGCCAAGTAAAAGCAGTCCTAGCCCATCTTGGATTTTCTTTGTATGTACAGAAAAACTCTTCGCATGAGCAATGGAAAAAGCCAGAATTTCCTGGAAAAGTAACTGTTGATTGTCCGAAAGCGCCATTTAGCCATGATTTGGTAGGTTATATGGCTAAACAAGCGGGAGTATCAAAGAAAGATTTCTACAACATACATTTCGCTCTATAAGCTTGGTTTGCGCCAATATTCTTGAATTTATCTATCAGTTTTGTTTTGCTCATTTTTGAGCTTTTTCTTATAAGGTCCACGTTTTTTAGATTTGCGTGGGTTCGTTCTCTTGGTCATGCCGATCCGATAAGGTTTCATAGCCGTCGAAAGAGTTCACATGGGTATAATTTAAGTGAACCACTACCCGGCTAGGGTGTCTCTTGACGCCGTTTTTTTTCGTTGGTAGGCTTGGATGTCTAACTGAATCCGATAAAAGCCATTCAGGACTGTCTCGATCAAAACAGCCCGGTTTTCGGGGTGCCGGTCCATCCACGCGATGAGGTAGGGGGGCAATTTGATGCTAATGGGTTCTCGCCATTCCAGGCATGCTCTTCGTCACGCCAAACCAGGTCACAGTAGCAACTAGAGACAGGCCAGTGGTGGCGCGAGAAATTTCAAGGTGGTCCCATGTTAGTAACCCTAATTTGCCCTGGGTAATCCGATGTAGAAAGGTTAATAAATCCATTTCGTGAGGAAATGTTGCCGATATTTTGGCCGTCAATTTTTTGCCGTTGTCCAATTTGCTCCATTCATCGTCCTGTAAGGAAAATGAAAACTCCTTACCCAGGGCAGAGAATAAATCCAAAGTTCTAACTCTGTTAAGATCAAAAAATCCAGAATTGCGAAGCATATTAATTCTGTATTTGGTTTCAGAATTTTCAGTTTTAATGCGCTCTATCTCCGATTTACCCCTCTCCAAATTCGCTTTTGCCAGATCAACCAAGGCAGATTGTTGGGACGAGAATTTTTCCGCCTGCCGCCACACAAAATATCCGCCACCACAGCTCCCCAAAAAAATCAAAATTGAAAGAATGACTCGCATCATCAAATGGCTCTCCGCATGCTAACAAGAATTTGGAAAGGCATTGACGTCAACGAAGCCGCTGGCTCGGTGATGCTAGCGTTGCTGTCTCCCACAATAAAACCCAAGGTCTCGATTTTAGCGCTCTCGACAATGGCAGGATTCTTCTCGGACAACAGATTACAAAATCCCTGTAAGAATTTGAGCGTTGCAGAGTAAACTTTTCCTGATTGGAAAACCGGGGTCACCGTGCCGAACATCGTCATAACGGAACCCCCCCGATCATCAGCCCTGACAATCGATATTTTTTCAAGATTAATCCTTTCGCCAAGCCCGGCATTTGCGATAACCTGAAAGCCATCCTGCAAACTGGGCGCTCCGCTGATAGAGTCCGCCACGGTCAACGCCGTTCTCAAAAAAGCCTCGTTACCCAACAGGACCTCGCGCGACGTATCGATCTTGGCAACCAAAGCTCGACGCTCTTCCTCAACCCTAAAAAATGCGTCTTGATTAGCCACCCCGGAACGATAGAGCCCGCCGGCAAACCACAAACTTCCAATTGCCACGCCAATTGCGCAAGTATAAAAAAATGCACCAATTCGTCTATCCCTAGAGGAGCGCCGCATTTCCTCCGTCGCAAAATTGGGCGAAGACCGGATGATTTTCGGGTGGCAAAAAATTACCTCAGGAAATTCACTAACGACCGGTCTATCGATCATGAATTTAGCCCCGATTTCCAACCAAGATGAGGCCTGCGCGCCATTCCACTCACAGTCGATGGTAATGATGCCTTTTCCTCCCCAGCGTCGCCCTAACCAGGATTGAATTACCCTACCAATTTCCACAAGATCAGCACCAGCGCAATCATGATACCCGACAATAACTCCGTGATAATCAATGACGACAAGATGCCGCGAACCGTGAAGTTCGAACAAGACAATTTGATCTGTCCACCCCATCAATTCGGCTATATTTTCGACGCCCATTACCCACCACTTCATATCTTCGCTGCTGAAGTCTCGTGAACTATCCATTTTCGCGAAGCACCAAACTGCGCTATTATTCTCAGATAAGGATCCAATCATTATTGAAATAGCTAAGTCGCTCGATCCCGAAAATTCCTTGATTTTGCGACGTAGCATCATATTTCCAGATTTTCCCTTTACCATTGGCAAAGTTTGAACTGAAATTTCACCTCCAACGCCAAATACAACAGGACCATCAATAACACCTTGCCCATCAAACCTTTCGTAAAACCTCAAGTTACCAAATAAATCCCACTTACTAACCCTTACCTCTCCATCTTTGCCAACAAAATAAATTTTATTCACAGCACTACTCCGTAAAAAATTGTTATGACGTAATATCAATGACAGAGGAAATGCTTTTGTAAGTATCCGGGCAATATGGTAGGTTTTCGGCAGATGTCGAGTAGCGAATAATAAAAAAATGCCGGCGGCTAAATTGAATAGCCGCCGGCAAGGCACCTTGGGAGTGAGCTTTTTTTACATTCTGGTCTGATTTGTTTGGCTCAGGTTAGGAGTGTTAGTTTTATCAGTTTCACCACCGCCAGCATTTGTTTTTTGCTCTTTGGATTCCGGTTTTGTCTTAGTAGAAATGCCTTCCAATTCTTTCTCGGCCTTTGCAACGGCTTTTTCCAACAACGGCACCAGAAGATCGTTTACGTCGAATTCCAAGTCGGCCTCGTTGGCGAGCTCCTGGACATTGCGCAACCTTTCGTGCAAAGATTTCGACAATTTCAATGCTACTGTTTGAAACTCGTTTTTTTTGAGCGGTTTTAAAATACCCATAAGATTTCTTACCTCGTTTTCATAAAGTCGATGTATTCCAGCCAGGCTTCACCTTTGTCTATCCAATCCAAAAATTTTTGGCAGGCGGAAGAGAGAATGTGGGCTTGAAGAATCAGTACAATTTCCTCGATGCGCATGGAATCGGAAAAATCCTGCTCTTCTGCAAGCCGAATTAACTCGCTCGGAAGCACCCCGGCGATTTTTTCATCCCCGTCATCCTCAAGATGAAAGCAAAATCCCTTGTTTTCTTCCTCGTTGTCCACCGCAACCAACTCACCGCGCTCGCCGACCCAAATCAATTTTTCGGCAGGCTCCCCATTCAAATCGATGAAGACCCGTATCCCGTTGGCCCAAATGAGTTGTTTCAATTTTTCATTAACTTCGTGTTGTCTGATCATGGCGCAATCCACTGTGTTGATGACAAGTTAATATCAGCGAGACAGGAAATGGTCGGTGCCATCGCTACCGGCCATTTTTCCGATCAAAAGCTCGGTCGATAAAAACTCGACCACATCATCAAATTCGCCGCCGGGAAAATTTGGCTGATCCAGCGCAGGCCGCTGGAAATATTGGGCGCCGACTGCATTGCTGTCCTCGTCCCGGTTGGACGCGGATAAGTCAGCTCGCGCTTCGCCATTTCCCTGTGTTCCCCAGTTTCGTTTTCCGTGTGAGACAATGACTGCCGCCGCCGATGTGCTCAACGCGATCTCTTCGCCTTTCATCGTCCTGGTAGAAATTTGCAGATTGCCCTCGCTGCTGTTATCGACTGCGACAGCGAGGTTTTCCGAAACGGAATAGCTTAAGAGTTGGCCGTAGGGATCCATCCTGGACAGGGAAATCGTGGTCCAAGGCAGGAAACCCCGGCATTGGCCGTTGTCGCCAACACAGCCAGACGCCTCGCTACCATCAAATGCGGAAACCGCAGGCCTGGGCAGACGGCCGTTTTTGATCGCAAACCCGATGAGAGCGGATTTGGCATCCTTGATCATTTGCTCATTCTGTTTGGCCTGATTGCGCTCAATCATTCGAGATGCAAGCGGAAGACCGAGATCCGCGGTTAAAATCCCAACCACAGCCAGGGCGATTGAAAGTTCTAGTAAGGTAAATCCAAAATTTTTTTCAATCAGCATCAAACAGCTCCTTTGAATTCGACCTGCGGCCAAAACCTCCAGGTTTATGTATGGACTGGGGCATCGATTTGATAATGATTTGTCGTTTCGGGCCTCCATCAACCCTGATTTCGCCAACCGGCCTTTCAATCGGTTTCCCGTTACGATCAATCGCACTACGCTCTGCGGGCGTAAAAAAAATTTTTGAATGGCTTAGCAAAGATAATATCCCGGTATTCAATTCTCCTTTTCTGACACCGACAACCGCCGACGCGGTAGAGGCTACGCCCAACAGCATGACCATCAACAGTCGCGAATGAATTTTTCTCATAACACCCACCAAATAAATTTGAGCTACAACTCAATATCAAAGGAGCGGGAAACGATTGCGATGAAAGTGTCCCAACGTGGGACAGTCAAGAATGGGGTCTATACCTCAGGCATGATGCAAATGTTTGGAATGAAACTGTCCCAACGTGGGACAGTGAGGAATGTTGGTCTATGCCGCAGGCACGAGGGAAATGTTTGCGATAAAGGTGTCCCAACGTGGGACAGTAAGGGATGGGACTATGCCCCCAGGCATGAGCGGAATGGCGCGAATAGAATGTGTCCCAACGTGGGACACATTGAGAAAGGTGAAATATTTAACCCCAGCGTTTTTTGATCGGTAAGTTGGCATCGACATCTTCGTCGGAAGGAAAGACAAGAACATCGTAGCCTTCGCCGCAAGTGACGCTATCAATCGGCATCGTCGCCGGACGCTCAAAAATTAAGCTGGGCGTCCATCCTACAAGTTTTGGGGTGTTCGTACCGTCCAAAATCTCGGTAAACTTATTTGTAACGCCGGGTATCCAAAGGTTTGCCGTGCCTTTTCGAGGTGGGAATGACATTCTGCATATATCAGCAACGGCGATCTTGACGACAAGGCGAAGAGCGCATGATTCAGGCTTGAATGACAAAGGAAAAGTCGAGAATGGAACAAGACCGTGAAAATCCGGATTCAACTTTCCATTAAAACCCTCGAATCCTATTACATTACCCGCAGAATCTTTCTTCTCGCGCTGAAACTTGAAAATTTCTTTACTCTGAATGAGTTGGGGAATATCCGCTAAGGAGCCAGAGCGCAGAACGTCATCAAGGGTAAGGTCTGTCGCAGGGTGTTCTAAGTCGGTCGATCTGAAAAGTACCGGATTCACCGTGGGGAATAATACGGATTGAGCAACAACAGGAATTTTTTTCCCGTTGTTAGCTGTACAGCCATGAGCAATAACTACGTTATTGCTATTAGTAGTTGTCGAATCAATCAGTTCTTTTTCAATTGATGTATGGCCAAATGAAACAGACGTGGCCGCGCATGTAATAAGCAGGGATGAACTCAAAGCCAGTTTCAGCATTTTGTTTTTCATAAGTTTTCCTGTAAAAATCTGGATTTTGATTATTGGATGGTTGAAACGGCGTCGTAAATCGGCAACACCACGCCGCATACCATTGCCGCAAACATACCACCCAGGATCAATATCAAAACCTGGGGAAGAGCGCCGAGCAGACTGTCAATCCGCTTTTGCAATCGTTTTGAAAGAAGGGATTCGGCACGTAAGAGGGCCGCGCCCAACATCCCCGATTTTTCGCCTATCCTGACAATCTTCAACGTTTGTTGGGGAAATAGCCCGAATTCGCACAACATCTCTCCAAAACTTTTACCCAAATGAAGACCGCGACTGACCCGATCGAGGCCTTTTTTTAGAATAGGGTCGGCAGCCGTCGATGCGCTAAGATCGACCGCCTTGTCGAGCGAAATGCCCGCACGATACAATCCGCCGATCATGGCCAGCAGCTGAACGCGCTCGCTCATCCGATAAGCGGCAAAAATCCACCCAACGTATCGGCTTATCACCATTTTGGCCGCCTCGACTCGCAAGATAAGCAGCAAAAGAATGGTGATTCCCAACCCAATACCCAAAATCAATTGCCAATGCAACGTGCAGAGCCGGGAGACCTCGCCTAAAAATGTAATGTGCTCCGGAGGCTTTACGCCGGCATCAGCCAGAAAGGCGATGAAACGCGGTACCAAATAAATGATCCAGACTCCGAGGGCTGTCAAAGCGGCAAGTGAAGTCAAGAGCGGGCCAATCAACGCGTGAAGAATCTTTGATTTAACCTCCACGCGGCGACGTAAAATTTTAGCCGCGCAGAGCAGGGCGGTTCCCATGTCGCCCGATGTCTCGCCAGCTTGAATTAAACCGGCCGAAACCGGGTCCATCGCCCGCGCTTCACGGGCAACACAAACGGACAGCGGTTCCCCTCGCGTTACCCCGTCGAACAATTTTTCAGCTAATCTCGAAGAGGCGGTTTTCTGCTTGACTTCGCTCTCAATCATTTCTTCGAGCGCTTCTCCAATCGGAATGCCAGACTCGAGCATTTCGCCAACCGACTCCAAAAATTCAGCTCGTTCATTGTCGTTCATCGAAATGGCATGTTTGAAAATCCGCCATTTTTTCGCTGGGCGAGCATCCATTAACAAAAGTCCGCGTTCGATCAGCATGCGCTCCAGTTCTTCAATATCGGACGCCTCCGCTTCGCCTTCCGTCAAGCGCTTGAAATCGGCACTGTTGACGGCAACATACGTAAAACGGCTCATAAGATGAAATTTTTCACTGAAAAACTGAAAAAATTATTCATAGGTCTATCCCGAGAACACGTATCAATTCCTGTTTTGAGGTTACCTGCTGCTGTACCAGCTCGCGAGCGCGATTTTCCAGGGAAACAAGGGGCGCTTGATAACCACTGCACGTCTCGATGATCTCCATTGCGGCGATGCGGCCGCTGTAGCCTGAACCCCGACACAGCCGGCATTCGGTTTCTTGGCTTCGTTCGTGGACGCAATGACAAACGCGCCTGAACAATCGAGTTGAAATAATGCCCTTGATGACCCTGTCGAAAGTTTGCGCGGAGGCGCCCAATTCGAGGAATCGATTCTGGACGCCGGCGGCTGAATGACAATGGATGGTGGTCAGAACCCGATGACCCGTCAACGCGGCCGAAACCGCAAGCACCGCGGTTTCCTCATCACGGATCTCGCCGATGATGATCAGATCCGGATCGTGCCGCAAAATGCTTTTTAAACCTGAAGCCCACGAAAGTTTGTCAGAAACCGCGCACTGGCGAACCCCGGGAAGCCGGTACTCAGGCGGATCCTCCAGCGAAACGGCAGACATTCTGTCGCCTTTCAAAAGGTGCTTGGCCAACGCCGCCAGGAGGGTTGTCTTGCCGCTGCCAGTCGGTCCCGACACCACAATAAGCCCGCCGCCAGCACTTTTGCGGCAGATGTTATACAGAGCTTCCCTATCATCGCTGACCAGATCCATTTCCTCCAACGCCAACGCGTCCCCATGCAATAACGCGCGAATGACAATGGATTCTCCTACCTGGGTAGGGAGAAACGAGAGCCGGAACGATATCTTTTTATCGCCGAATAACCGTTCAAACTGACCGTCCTGGGGCAAGCGCGTGTTCGCAATATCGCAGCCGCTTAACACCTTCAAATAATTTGCTACCCCGGCATTCAAGTCGACATGCAGCGATTTGACGTGCTGCATTACCCCATCAATTCGGTAATATAAACGCGTGATGCCGCAGCCGGGCACAAAATGAATATCCGACGCGCCCATGCGAACGCCATGCGTCAAAACGGCCTCGACGATTTCAACCACTTGGTTTTCGAGGCCGGTATGAAAAAGCGAGCGGATCCACAGCGAGTCGCCGCCGTATATCTTCACTAACCCTTCGTCGATCAATTTTGAAGTGGCCAGCCGCAAGTCGATCTGGGTGAGTTTTGTCTCTTTTCGAATGATGTCCGCGACATGAATTTTGGTCGGATCGTCTATGACGAAGACCTGTTTGTTCTTGATTAACAGTGGCAAAATGCGATGCTGCGTTGCAACGTTGGCAGAGAGGAGCGGCTCCTCGGCAAGTCCGTCAAGGAGATGAATCGTCTGTAATTGATATTGCTCGGCAAGTCCGCGCACAAGCTGGTCTTCGCTCAATAAACCCATTGCCAGGCAAGTTTCCCCAAAGCGCTTGCCTGTCCTAGGCTGTTCGAACAGCGCAATCTCGCGTTCCTCATTATCGAGAACGCCTTTGTTTATCAAAATCTGGCCTAATCGCATACGTACTCTTTGTTTTCAAACAACTTGCGTAAAGCGGGTTTGGCCATTTCTAAAACCTGATCCAAATGACCCAGTTCGCGTCTGCCTCCCATGCTTTTTTCCAAAGCCGTCGCGACCCTCTGCCGGCTCGGCAAATAATTCGTACTACATGGCGTAACGACAACCCGCTCGATCGACACGCCAAATTGTTCAAATTGCTTTGCCAACCCCAATAATCTTTTGTAAGGCGTGGCCGTTCCGACCAAGCGTGAAGTGGCGTTGGTTAAACCGATGAAAATCAGGTATCCGCCATTAAACGCATCGCGATTGGGCGCGATATCCAGAATTTTGTCATCGAGGACGCCGTCGTAAATGATGAAGTCCATTGGGTTTCTCTGCATGATATTTTCCTCCTCAAGTCGATACCCCATTATCAACATGGCAGGAAATCAAAAAAACCAGCTCCGAGCGGTTGGATTGTTCTTTGTTGTAGCCGACGACCCAGTTCAGCCAAGAAAGCCAACGTGGTAGCTGCTCGGAAAAGGGCGCGCCGACATAGTTTTTGGTCTTGGCTTCCAAGATGAGTCCCCCTAAAACCAGTTCTTTATCGGGTTCGACCAGCATCGTGCTTTCCATTTCACGCTGCTCGATTTGCGGAACCTGAGATTCGACGTGTTGTTCGGCAAGCAACGGATTCGGATCTTTCACATAGCTGACTAAACGCGTCACCCGCGGCCGGATGTGGAGATTGACGCTGCCATCGCTCGAAATCGCCGGCATCAACGTCATCGTAACGCCTACGTCAATCGTGTGCGGTGTCGTCGTCACGACGGGAGGCGTGATGACGCCGGTGCTCGAGGTTTGGGCCTGGCTAACCATCGTCGTAAAATAAACCAGCGAATCGGTCGCACGGATGCTGGCCGCTTGCCCGTTCTGGACCAGCAGCTTGGGCTGGCTTAGCATCCGAGCCTTGCCTTGCTCCCCCAGTGCGCGCAAATGCGCCTCGAAGTTCTTGGCCACATACCCGATCATCAGATGCGGGCTTGATGCCATGGCGGCGCCAACAAAATTTCCCTCGGAAACCAGCCCCTTGTTTTTCAGCGATTTCCAATCGATTCCCAATTCGTTCGAGGAGTCGAGCTTAACCTCGATCATCTTTACGTCGACATAAACCTGCCTTTTCGCGGCAATTTGTAACCGATTGATGTAATCGGTCACCTGCCGGTGTTGTTTGGTGGTAGCCACGACCGTCAACAACCCCAGGTCGGGCGCCAAGGACACTTCGGTTTTCCCGACGTCCGGTTTGGACAAGGCGCCTTTCGGATTCTGGGTGTCTTGTTCGGAAGTTGTCCTTGCCTCGGTCGCGAGGATCTTTTTTACGCCGTCCGACACGGACAACCAGAAATTTTTCTCCGATTGGGTTTTGACTGAAACATTTCCCCCGCTCAACCCGTTTGTATCGCCGAACTGGCTGTCGCTGATCACATGGGTCGTGGCATTCACCAGCGGAAGGCTATAGACCCTCGCAAATGCGCGATCGGACCTCACCGAAATTCGGCCTGCATCGAAGGTCCACACCATCGCTACCTGATCGCTCATCCGGTTTAAGATCTCGTCGATCGGGCGTTGATTCGCCATCATGGTAATCGGGCCTTGAATATCGCTTTCCACGTCAAAGTCCAGATTGAGGTCCTTCGCCAAGGCTTTTAGCACCTCAACTGCCGGTGCATCAACAACGCTCAGGGAAGCCAAGGGTAAGTGAGGTTTCGGCGATTCGGCAACTGCTTTCGGTAACGTCGGCAATGGCTCAACGGAATGAACGAGTGCCAGACTGTCGCTAAAATTCACATCCGGTTTTTTATTCACCGAAGTGCAACCGACGTGCATCAGCAATATAGGGATCGCCAGAAAAAATCTATTCATTTACGGGAACCTCGGTTTTTTGTTTCAACTCCTTTTGCGCCTTTTTGACCAGTTTGTTGATGATTAGCCGCCGCTTTTCTTTTTCTCGTTCATTCTGTGCTTTAATGGTATCGGCCAATAAATACTTATCGGGTGCGTCCCTGCCGCCGAGCACGCGATAGACGGTTTCAGGATGAGGGTTTTCATTAATCAATAGTCTTTCGCAAGTAATAGTTGCCCTATCTTTTCCTTCTCCGAAACGATGGGTGTTCATGACTCCGTTAGCTTCTGAAACACAACTAGCCAATTTGAACCGGTAAGCAAGCTCGCTCTTCATTGCAGCGCAACCGGTCAATTCAATCATCAAAGTAATGATGACTAACGTATTAATTTTCATTATTTTCCACCCTTTTCTTGGTACGAAGCAGTTCATTGGTTTCTTTTTCAAAGTTGTCGCCCAGGTTTCGCAAGCCGCCAACAAGATAGCCAATCATCCATTCTTCGTTGTACCTCATATCACCCATCGGCTCAGCCCATAGGCCAGCAACGCCCAGGCTCGCTACCAGCTCCAATCGCCCTAAAATGACCTCCGGCATGGATAGGGAGAAACCATTGAATTTGTCGGCTGCTTCCTGAAACTCTGGATCAGGTCCGTGCGCATCCACCAATTCAAATTGAATGAATTGAGTGGAGGCATATGCCAGCCACCCAATTAATGCTAATTTTGCTTTTGTTAAATTGTGAAAGAACATAAAGTCATCTCCCTTTTTTTATAATCAGCGATGATTTCGTCCGCCTTTTGTTTGGCTGCCGACTCGGACAACCCCAACCAGGCAAACCAGATGTCTCTGATTCGCCGACCGTCTTGGCTTTCATCGAAGAAAAATCGACGGGCGGAATCCCTTATCGCTCTATCAGAATGTATCAGTTCGCGGAATGCACTATTCACTACCGCAGCTGCCAGCGCTTTATATTCATTGAGTTCTTCATTCATTTTTTAACTCCAATTATTCGTCTTTTCATACCCATATCCGCTTATCAGGAAATGCGGAGCGCAATGAGAGAAACATTACCCCGACCATTTCCGCGAATTCTTGATACCCATCCCAAACTATCCAGCCTCCGAATCGTCGCGCACACGTTTGCGTACAAAATTCCGGTAAGACAACAGATGTCATCGATCGGGACTGGAACCCGCTGATTGTTTAACCCCGCCAGAGACAGTACGGCTAATAAAACGCGAATTTCTCGCCCGGTAAGCCTATCGTCCATCATTATTCTCTGAAGAAGGAGGATCATCCTCCTCATGGCTTGCGTTTCCCCAAGGTTGTCTTCAATCAAATACATCAAGCCCCCTTTGTTTAACTTTCAAGCCAATATCGGAAGTCAGGGAAATGACAAAAGGTAATCAAAAATCGACATTTTTAGCGTTTCCAGCGTTGGGGATAATTAAGTCGTCGCAGATAAGGCGACGTTTTTTACTTAACAAGCACAGGAAACAAAATGAAAAAAAATGGTTTGAATACCCCATCCATTTCCGGGCAGGCCGGCTTCACAATGATCGAAATCTCAATCGGTCTGGTTGTGACCGGGCTTTTGATCGCCGGCGTGCTGAGAGGGGGCGAATTCATCAATTCCGCCAAACAAAAGGCGCTCATCAATCAGATTCAATCCCTGAAAAGTGCGGTGACGCTCAGCTCGGAAAATCCCCGGGTAACCGGTTTGTTGGGGGATGGCGCGTTCATCCCTTCGGGGGAATTCGTCTCGGTCGACGGGAACAAGGACGGGATCATCGATCAGGCAGAGTCTCTGCAGGCGACGAAGTGGCTCAGAAACCTGAGGCTCATTGACGGAAATGAAAACTCGACGCATGTTCAAAATCCCTTTGGCGGGCAAACATTCTTGAGAAGTTTTTACACGGATAATTCGGGGGCCGTGGAAGTTTGTGCAACCAATATTCCGACCAGTGTATTGATTGAGTTGGACAAAAAGTTGGACGGAATCAGCGGACAGATGTTGTGGTTCGGCAACTTCCGTGGGGCACCGACGCCGGCGAATGCAACCCAAGATGACGTTGATGCAATTGCCGCTCAAATTCTTGCAGGCACTTACTCTGCACCGGACCCCAGCACTAACGAAAACACGCCCGGATTTTTCTGCATGTCCATCTAACCCACTAGGCGAGCCCCATTTGGGGCTCGTTCCGGTCTTTCATTCTCACACCAAGAAACGGGCCCGCAATGCGATTAACAACGTTAATCATCACCCTCGCATTATTTTCTCCTTTTTGTCTTGCAGAATCCGGCGTGGACATAGGTGCGGATGCATCGAAAGATCAAAAAACCAGCGTTAACAGCAAAATAAGCCGCGAAAAATCGATGTCGATTTCGCAAGATCAGAAAAGTAGTAGAAGGACTGGAACGGAAAAATCACGTGAAAATCGTAGGGAAACTAGCCGCTCCCGAACTCACCGAAGTGGCGTTGATAAATCGACAAAAACGGATATTACCTATTCACTATCCGGGACAAGTTTGCTCATTTCCGCGTTGTCAGCCCTGGAGAAAACCGATCCAGATTTCGCTGGCTGCAAGATTTTGTCGAACTCATCTCACTCTAAATTTCCTTTTGTGATATGGCATGACGGGACAATAGGCTGGTCCGATAGAATGCGGCTTTCCGAGAGAGAAGAATTACAGTTAACGATACCAACATGGGTTGTGACTGATATTCACCCAGATTTCGAGGAACTGAGACGATATTTTGGCTGCTGGATTTGGTATGCAGAATTACTTGCGGGATCAATTGATGAATTAGCCAAGTTTGGTGTATTTCATAGCGAAGCGGAGGTAAGAAGGACGGCAACAGCAATTATTAAGCGAAACGCCCAGAGAAGAGACATTCTCAACCAGGCATTTCGCCAGATAAACGAAATCGAGGCCTGTAATATTCCAACAATTCAGGGAGCGAGAGACCCAGCCAAAATTCTCATTCAATGCGGTTCTGTCGAGATTCGACCTCGTGAAGGCATTGCCACAATAAATGGTTCTCCGTTATTCAGCGCAGACAGTATACAAAGCCGTCGGTTTGACGTTGTCATTGCAGCATCAGATTCAAGCCATAATGGCACTGAAGCAACACAGGAGGCCAGAGACTCCTCTAGTTCATCCAGTCGTAATTTCAGTTCAGCAGAACATTCACAAGAAAGCGGGCGTAGTTTGAGCTTCCGCAAATCGGAAGGCTCGGACCAGTCGATTTCCTCTGACGATGATATTAGGTCGAACGAGTCGTTCAAGGCGACACCAGAATAATGAGCATCACTAAAACCATATCAATATTTATTTTATTTACAGTTTCTTTGTCCGGCTGCACGGTACTTTGGCCGGAGTTTGACAGATTCACACACTCGCAGGTAGCGAGGAAATTTGGTTGCAAAGCCGCCAACATTTATGCAATGGGTTCGATTCGTTCACAGATATATGAAGGTGAGTGTAGAAATGTGATAGCAACAAGCGTAACAAATACGAGCGACTTGGATTGATGTCTTCCCCTAACGTGGATCCCTCCCGCGAGGTGGCCATGTCCGGCTGCGAGCATGTTTATCGCGGACTCTGACCGGCAGGGTTTTGAGAATCCGGGGCTACAAAAAAAATCGAAATAGAGCAAAAAACGATGCTTTTCGATGCGATGTAAATTTGATAAAGAGATTATTGTATAGCGATGAAAGACCTATTCACCGGAGTATTGATTACAGCGCCAACTACGGCAATCATCCTATTGTTTGCGCTCAGCGGAAAAAACGAGGTGCTGACAGCGCAGGAGCGGCACTACATTGACCAGCACTTGGCGGCAGACTTGTTCGATCAAGAATTCGAAGCCGCGTGGGGTTCATTAAAATTGGCTTCGAATGCGGAAAATCGAGCGGAGCGTATAAAAAAACTGGAAGAGCGCAAAAAACACTTCGATGAAATGTTCGATCAACAGTTCGCAACAAGCCAAACTGATGTTCTCGAATTGCGAGCTGCTATCCAAAATCATTAACAAAAAATTTCCTCTGAGCATGATATTCAACCATATAAACGCTAAAGCGAGGCACCAATGAAAAAAATTTTGGTTTTGATTTTAATTGCTTTATTGGCTGGATGCTCATTAATCGGCAACGCTGTCGACTTTGTCGGAGAAGAGATTGGGTATCAGCTTGACCGAAGCATGCAATCACCCAGGCCAATAATTAATGATACTTCAACAAAATATTAATGAGGTTTCGAGGATATTTGTAATGAGTGCATTGATACCACTAGAAAAGTGGAATATTACGAAATTTGAGGGGCGATACACTCCCAATACATTGCGAGCTTGGGCCAGAAATGGCTGCATAACGCCACCGGCTCAAAAAGTGGGTCGAGATTGGCTCGTGCAGAGCGATGCAACTTTTCAAAAACCGCAAAGGACTATTCGGATTCCGCAAGCCGTTGACTTCAATGTGGAGCCAGTTGATACGGTTGTAATGGCCATCTTGGGCAAATAGTGTTTGAAGTATGTCACGTCGCCGATCTCTACCCCATAGTGATCTGAGTAAGATCCCCAATCTTTATCGCAAACTCGATAAACGGACTGGTCGCCTCTCATTTCAATACAAGGACCCTCGAAACGGCACGTTCTGGGGGCTTGGCACAGATGAAGACATCGCCAAAAATCGCGCTAAACAGTTGAATGCTGCGATTTATGCCCAACTGGCACAATCAGCAACAGACAATATCATGGCCAATCAATCATCCAATAAAGCAGGCGGCATACCTTTTAATAAGTGGATTGAAGAGTATCTAAAAGTCACTAAGGACCGTTTGCAAACTGGCGAGATTAAGCAAAACACCTATCGAACAAGGATTCACCTAGCAAAATGCCTTGGCACCATTTTTTGTGATACTGGCATCAAAGACATCACGGTAAAAGATATCGTAAAAAATCTGGAGTCTTATCGGGCCTCCGGAAAAGAACGCATGGCGCAAGCATTGCGCTCGACCTTGGTAGATGTTTTTATGGAGGCGATACAAGCAGGCGAAGCCGAAGCCAATCCCGCAGCCATGACCAAGAATAAGCCAGTACGAGTGAAACGGGCAAGACTTACGCTCGACGTTTGGCAAAGCATCTTTGATGCTGCTGAATATCTCCAGCCATGGGTGCAAAATGCAATGCTTTTGGCGCTGATTACAGGACAGCGCGTAGAAGATATTGCTATCGCACGTTTCAAGCGCGACCCGGAGTGGGACGCCGCATTTGTAGCGTTCATCCAGGAAAAACCATATCCGATCAAAGCCTACTCCTTCATTGAAGGTGATTTTTTGCATGTACCGCAGCAAAAAACACGCACTTTGCTGAAAATCCCATTACAACTCCGCTTGGAATGCATTGACACTAGTCTTGGGGATGTTATAGCAAGATGCCAAAAACACTCCCTTTCGCCCTTCCTGATCCATCATACCAAACGTGGATTTAAGCAAGAAATTGGCGATCCGGTACACAAAAACACTGTCAGCAAAGGATTTCAGAAAGCACGGGAAAAATCAGGCATTATCTGGACGGGATATCCACCAACATTCCACGAGCAACGGTCACTAGCAGAACGTCTATATCGCGATCAGGGCATTGATACACAGCGATTACTTGGTCACAAATCCGCAAAAATGACGGCTGTTTACAATGATTCCAGGGGAGCTGAATGGCTTGAAATCGCTATTAAGTAGCTGATCCGTTTTGGGGGGATTTTGGGGGGATTTTGGGGGAAGCTTCAAGTCATTGACATCTAAAGGGCTTTGTTCATGTTCGCATAATGCCCATGCAGACGAACAGAACTTTGATTTTTTCCATAAAGGCTTGATGTCGTGAATTAAGTTGAGGGTATTGTAATGCGAAGCGGGGGAGTGGGGAAAGGCGCAGGGAAGGCCAAGCCTTGCGCGGCGCGTTTTTTCTTGACAACCTAAGACGACCGGTCGTATTATTTTTCACATGGGCACTAAATCGCAAAAGCAGTTCAACCGCGAGAATCTGCTAAGCCAGGGTGTGGCCTTGCTGATGCGGCAGGGGTATCACGGCACCGGGCTGAAGGAGATTCTCGATGCGGTGCAGATTCCGAAGGGGTCTTTTTACAATTATTTCGGCAGCAAGGAGCGTTTCGCGGCCGAAGTGATCCAACACTACATCGAGCCGTTCATCCGGCAGCTGGACGGCCATTTGCAAAACCAGGATGGCGATGCGCTGGCCGCGATCAAGCGTTATTTCGACGAACTGATCGCCGCGCTTGAGCAAGGTAATTTCCAAGGCGGCTGCCTGCTCGGCAATCTGATGGGCGAGGTCGGCGACACCAGCGACCTGTGCCGGGCGTCGCTGCAAGAGGCCGTGCGCCGCTACCGTGATTTGTTGATGCAAGGGCTGTTGACCGCGCAGCGGCAGGGCACGGTCAGAACCGATAAACCAGCCGAAGCGATGGCCGATCTGTTGGTCAATGCCTGGCAGGGCGCTTTATTGCGCATGAAAATTGAACAGTCATCCGAGCCGCTGAAGCAGTGCTGCAACGATTTGCTCGGCGATTATTTCAAGACCTGATCTTCCCGGCGTCAAACAGCCGGTCATCCCCAACCAAGAGGAGAATTGCAATGCCAAAATACATCATCGAACGCGACATTCCGAACGCCGGCGCCTTAACGGTCGAGCAACTGCAAGGCATCTCGCAAAAGTCGTGCAGCGTGCTGCAGGCGATGGGGCCAAAAATCCAGTGGCTGCAAAGCTATGTAACCGGCGACAAGGTCTATTGCGTGTATATCGCACCCGACGAGGCCAGCATCAAGGAACATGCCGAGAAAGGCGGCTTTCCGGCGAATCGGATTTCCGAGGTCAAGACGATCATCGATCCGACTACCGCCGAAAGCCATTCATAATAAATACAAAAGAGGCCAGTCATGAAAAAGCATAAACACCCGCTGCGCGCCCTGGTTCGGGCTTGCGCCTTTGCGGCATCCACCCTTGCCCTGGCGGGTCTTGGCAGTCAAGGCGTCATTGCCGATGAAACCTGCCAGTCGCCGTACATGGCCAAGATCGTCGGCCAGGAAGATTTCATCTATGTCTGGACATTGGGCGCGGAAGGCGTCGGCGACGAACAGGACAAATTGGTCACGGTCGATGTGAATCCGAAATCGCCGAATTACGGCAAGGTCGTCAGCACGCTGTCGGTCGGCGGCCGCAACGAGGCGCATCACTCCGGCTTTACCGATGACCGCCAGTTTTTATGGGCCGCATCGCTCGACACCAGCAAGATGTTCATCTTTGACGTGCACACGGACCCTGCCAAGCCGAAGCTGGTCAAGACGATCACCGATTTCGTCGCCAAGAGCGGCGGCGTGGTCGGCCCCCATACCACCTATGCGCTGCCGGGCCGGATGATCATTACCGGCCTGTCGAACAACAAGGACCACGGCGGCCGCACCGGCATCGTCGAGTACACCAATGACGGCGATTACGTCACCACGCACTGGACGCCGACCGACAGCGATCTTCAAGCCGCGGTCAAGACCGGCAAATACGCGGACGGCTACGGCTACGACCTGCGCGTGCTGCCGCGGCGCAACCTGATGCTGACCTCGTCGTTTACCGGCTGGTCGAATTACATGATGGATTTCGGCAAGATGCTGAACGATCCGGAAGCGATGAAACGCTTCGGCAATACGGTCGTGCAGTGGAACCTGCACAGCAAGCAGCCGAAGAAAATCTTCGACGTGCCGGGCGCGCCGCTCGAAATCCGCTGCGCCTGGGGCGAGAATCACAACTACTGCTTTACCAGCACCGCGCTGACCTCCAAAATCTGGCTGATCTTCGAGGACGACAAGGGCGAATGGCAGGCGAAGGAAGTCGCCGATGTCGGCGATCCGGCCAAGGTGCCGCTGCCGGTCGACATCTCGATTTCGAGCGACGACAAGACGCTCTGGGTCAACACCTTCATGGACGGCAAGACGCGCGCGTTCGACATCAGCGATCCGTTCAAGCCGAAACAGGTTTTCGAGCAAAAGATCGGCGCGCAGGTGAACATGGTGTCGTCGAGCTGGGACGGCAAGCGCGTGTACTTTACCTCATCGCTCTTGGCGAACTGGGACAAGAAAGGCGCGGACAACGAGCAGTTTTTGAAAGGCTATACCTGGGACGGCAAGCAGTTGACGGAGAAATTCGCGATCGATTTTACCAAGGAAAAGCTTGGGCGGGCGCATCAGATGGTGTTCAATGCTTATTCCTTGTATAGCGCGAATAAGCCGGATGTCGTTGAAAAATTGTTGGCGAAAAAGTAGTTTCGGGTTCCGATGCGCCGCGTGAGAATCTAGCCAACCCGCGCTGCGGGACGTGACGCGGCGCGTCCGAACGGCATTTCCACGGAGACCGCGGAAACGGGAAGACGGGAAAAATGCTAAAATTGGCTTCCGATAAATCTTTATTAATTTAGGACACACATGCCGCAAATCACGATTGAACATAACCCGAGCGAAGAACGCCTGCAAGAACTGGGCGTTGCGGATTGGGCGATTTGGGAAAAAGAAGTCTCCCAGTTCCCGATCGACTTCGACGAGACCGAAACCGCGTATATTCTGGAAGGCGAAATTCTGGTCACGCCGGAAGGCGGCGAGCCGGTGCGCATCCTGCCGGGCGACCTGGTGGTTTTCCCGGAAGGCCTGAACAGCCATTGGGAAGTCGTCAAGCCATTGCGCAAGCATTACAGCTACGATTAAGCGGGTTGAAAAAGGCATCTTCGGATGCCTTTTTTTTCGACTTACGGTTAACGGTTTCCCGTCTCCCCGCGGCGTGTGAGAGTCCGTGGGAACAAGAAAAAACAGTCTCTTCCAAGAAATCACCCCTTCCATTTCCGACAGAAAGTTTTCCCGGTAATTTGGCTCCATAGGCCAATGCTGCAAAGCTGACTTGTTTCATCCGAATCATCCCTCAATTTGAATGCGGCAAACCTGCCTCACGAATTTTATTCAGAGTCTCCTTAGGTATTACTACCAATGTTAGCGTTAAGCAAATAATAAGAAAATGAGCTTACCCAATGATCTGAGGCGGTTGCTTATTGGTATGCCATGGCAGTTCTCAAACAGTTAACGAATCAATAAGCGTTATTTGCCAAATAACAATGATCAAAAAATGAAAAAAAGTAGTAAATCTAGCCAGGCAAATATGGCTACAAGCTAACCCTAGCAATGCGTGTGGCATCATGAATAATATAGTAAAGAGCTTGCTGCTTATAATTTTAGCGGTCACAACCTTTCAAGCCCAGGCCGCAGGAGGCAGTCTTGGATTGACTGAGTTAGCGGGATTGCAGAACTCGCTGTCCGGCAAATTGCCCTCGAAACAAGTCTTAGCTAAGATCGGGGGAGACCTTTGGGTCTTGCACTCCGAATATCAGGCTTATCTCCAGCAGGCAAGTGTTAAGGGGGCTTCCGCCAAGGCCTTTAAATCGCGCAACCCATTGGTGCGGACCGCTGCAGGATCATTGTTTATCCACGCCGCCGCATCGGGTGATCCCGAGGCGCTCGCCTCCGATCTGCACAACCTTGGCGTACAAAAGGTCACGGTGTTCGGGCACATGTTTTCGGGTCTCCTACCGATTTCGGCTATTCCGGCTCTGAAAGAGCTTTCCTCCCTACAGTTCGCTCGCCCAGCCTATGCCCTTACGAATGCCGGCGCCGTGACCAGCCAGGGGGACGCTGCGATGCGGACTAATCTCGCCCGTTCAGCGTTCGATGTTGACGGCACCGGCGTCACCGTGGGTGTCTTGTCTGACAGCTATAACTGTCTCGGCGGCGCTTCGGCGGGTGTTGCGAGCGGAGAACTGCCTGCAAACGTCGTAGTATTGAGTGACTTGACCGACAGCAACGGGAGCAACCTGTGCGTAACCGCAGACAGGGACGGTACTGATGAAGGGCGCGCCTTGATGGAGGTGATCCATGATGTCGCGCCGGGCGCCGGCTTGTTTTTTCATACCGCCTTCGGCCCCGAAAGTCAGCCGGGTTTTGCCAAAGGCATTATTGCCTTAGCCAACGCGGGGGCGAAAGTGATCACTGACGATATCGTCTACTTAGATGAGCCGTTCTACCAGGACGGTATCGTCGCGCAGGCGGTCGATGTCGTCAAAGCAATGGGCGTGGCCTATTTCAGTGCCGCCTTTAATGCGGATCGCAATGCGTACGAGTCGGAATTCCGTCCCAGTGGAAAGTTTTTCGATGGCTCGGAGATGCACGATTTTAATCCGGGTAGCGGTGTCAATACCTGTCAGAAGATCACCATTCCGTCAGGCGCGGAGTTGATCTTGGACTTTCAATGGGACCAGCCATTCTTTTCGGTCAGCGGAGCACCAGGCTCGGCAAGCGATATGGACATCATTGTGACGTATCCAGCCTGCAAATCTCCTCTTTTTTGGAGCAATGACGACAACTTGCATGGAGATCCTATCGAAGCGTTAGGCATCATCAATAGCGGGCCAAAAGCCACTGTCGGTATATGGCTAACGCATTTGTCCGGGCCTAAACCGGGGAAAATGAAGATGGTTAATTTTGGAATAGGCTCCAAATTCGCTCAATTCAAAACCAATAGTGCTACCATCTTCGGACACAGCAACTCACGGGGAGGGCTCAGCGTCGGCGCTGTAGACTACCGGAAAACCCCAACGTTCGGAGTAAAAAAACCGCTGATCGAGCGCTATTCTTCGGCCGGAGGCACCCCCATTCTTTTTGACACGGCTGGAAGTCGTCTTGTTGAACCGGAGATTCGCGACCAACCCGCTGTCGCGGCGCCGGATGGAGTCGATACCTCTTTTTTCGGAGTTGATACGAAGGACGAAGGCAGCGCCCCTAACTTCTTCGGCACCTCTGCCTCAACTGCGCATGCCACCGGCGTTGCCGCGCTGCTGAAGGCTCTGGATCCGACCTTAACGCCCGACGAAACCTACGCATGGATGAAAGCCGGTGCGCTCGACATGAATGATCCGGGCACTCGCGGCTTTGACACCGGCTTTGATTACGTCACCGGTTTTGGGTTGATTCAAGCTGTCGCCGACCTTGCCGTGGTCAAAATCTCCGCGCCTGCAACGGTAAAGGGGACTGGCGCCGTCACCAAAACGGTCAATGTGACAATCCAGAGCCGTAGCCCTTACAATGAAATCATCACGACTCCGGATTTAGGCGATGGTATAGCCACCGGCCTGGTGCGTCTGAATGTGAATGGAGTGGATGACGACGGAGAGAATTGTGCAGCGGCTGCGATAGTCTTGGATGCGGCCCGCACGCTCAAAAAAGGCGCCATCATTCTGAAACCGAAACAGAACTTCACAGTCGTATACAACGTAACCTACCATTGCCCGGGAGTGCTAGCCATTAAAAACGACGCCACTCCTCAGGATTACAGTCATTTTGCCAGCGTTTACCATGAAGTTCTCGACGAAATCCCGGATGCCCATCCAGACGATGATAGCTGCCCAAGGAGCATAGCGCCACCCTTTGAGGTCGACTTATATCCGGATGGAAAGATTAAGGACAGGGGTTGCGGAGCCAAAAAAGCGGATAAAACCTTTGGCAATCCTGTTGTGACTGATATTAAGCTGTAAGAACCGCATAGCGGCAAGGCAACTGGCATTTCAAGCCGGGCCAATAAGGGGAATGTTATGATCACTAGACGAGACTTTCTCAAACGCATTGCGGGTGGAGTTACCGCCTGCGCCGGCGGCGCTTTAATTCCACGCATCGCTCTATCCGGCACCGCCTCGCAAGGCTTGCCCGAATTGCCGGCGGAGGTTATGGAGGCCTTGCCCGGCAAGCAGGCGCTGATCAAAAGATCCTTTCGGCCGCCAAATTTCGAAACGCCGGTTACTTACTTCAACACGCCGTTCACTCCGAATGACGCCTTCTTCGTCCGCTACCATCTGGCCAATATCCCGAATGTGAATGTGCAGGATTGGAAGCTGCGGATCGGCGGTGAATCTGTCGAAAAACCGCTCGAATTTACGATTGAGGAACTCAAAAGCCGATTTGAATCGGTCGAAATCGCCGCCGTTTGTCAATGCGCCGGAAATCGCCGCGGCATGGTTCGGCCCCATGTTCACGGCATTCAGTGGGGGTATGGCGCAATGGGCAATGCACGCTGGAAAGGCGTCAGGCTCAAGGAGGTTCTGAACCAGGCCGGGCTCAAAAAAGACACCGTGGAGGTCGTCTTCGATGCGGCGGATTCGGGAATGATCGCCCAGACGCCGGATTTCGCCAAAAGCCTGCCGATAGCGAAAGCGCTTGATGAAAACACCCTGATTGCGTTCGAGATGAACGGAGAACCCTTGCCTCATTGGAATGGTTTCCCGGTCCGCCTGGTCGTGCCGGGGTGGACGGCGACTTACTGGGTCAAGCATCTGACTTCGATCGACGCGATCGCCAAACCCTTCGAAGGCTATTGGATAAAAACCGCCTATCGCCTGCCGAAGGAAGCGTTTCCGATGCAGGAAAGATTCCTGTCGCAGGAAAATCAGATGAATACGCCGATAACCGAAATGATGGTCAATTCATTGATCACGAATATCGAGAGCGGACAACGCTTCAGACTGAGTCAATCGATTGATCTAAAAGGGATCGCCTGGGATGGCGGCTATGGGATTCAGCAGGTTGAGGTATCCATCGACGAAGGAAAGTCGTGGCGGGAGGCCGTGATCGGGGATGACTACGGCCGCTTTTCCTGGAGACAATGGCATTTCCGCTTCAAGCCGCACAAAAAAGGAAGCTATCGCCTGATGGTCAAGGCGACGAACCGTAGCGGTGTGACGCAGACCCTTCAGCTGATTCCAAATCCTGCGGGTTATCACCATAATCTGGTGCAGACAATCGATCTGCAAGTCATTTGACGGGAGGCGACCATGAAAACAGGATTTCTGTTCGTAAACCTCTTATTGATAGCATCAGCCGCGCTTGCCGATGAAAGCCGCATTCAATTGAAAGAGGGGCAGGGAAAAACGCTGGTAGTGGCCAATTGCATGATGTGCCACAGTCTCGATTATATCCAGATGAATGGGGGCTTACTGGATAAGTCAGGATGGCAAAAGGTTGTCGATAAAATGATCAAGGTCATGGGCGCCCCGATCAAACCGGAAGACGTAGATCCGATCGTGGCTTATTTGGCGAAGAATTATGGAAAATGATCGGGAATGGGGCATAGGCCGCAACAATGTGTTCATCGGACTTTTAATAGGGGCTTGAAGTTCACAAAAGACCGAAAGGATGGGCTTGGCTCGGCGGGACGTGACGCTGCGCGTCTTAACGGCATTCCCACGGAGCCCTCGGGAACGAGAAAATGTTTCGTTCAACGGGCAATATCGGAAAATTAAAGGCAAGCTGTGAGCGTGCCGCAGTCGTAGTTAGTCGTTAAGAGGAAAGTTATGGAGTCCGAAGCAGAAGTCGATAATCGCCGAGACATGCGAGTTGCCCGTGTCTTGGCATCGCTTATCAGTGTTGTACTGATTGGGCTTGGGCTCTGGTCCATCCTCAGCGGAACCTACTCGGGGCACACATCCAAGCTGGGTGGAGCCGATATATTTCTCGAAGGTCGTCCGGCAGTTTTGGGCGGATGCATGTATATCGCCCTTGGGCTGTTTCCCTTGGCCTTCTGGTTCAAGCTGCAGCGGCATGCCGCTTGGTGGGCCAGCGCTTGCATGGTTGCGCTCTTGGGCTTCCTGCTGGCCATGCTTTACTCTTAATTCAGCGAGTAGCCATTTACAAGTCAGGCCGTTTTAACGAATTCCGGTGAACCATCTATCTCGTTTGCCAAGGTTATCGCCGTAATTTGGCATCGTAAAGGGGCGCGATGCGCCCCCTACCTGGCTTGGAGCGGCGCCGAAAACCACAGGTCAACACCGCCGCGAATGGAAAATTAACAATTTACCTTACAAGAACTGCCGCTCTTGCTAAGATGTGTATAACGATTCTGAGCCGTACGCGGGCTGGAGAAAATGAAATTTTGCCGGAAGACTAATCATAGGTCGACTTCGATTGTGAGAATCAAGGGCTCGCTGTAATTGTTGAAATTCGTCAGAATAAAATCGTCAACTATGGCGCAGAAATAAATAATAACCTGGTCACCAATTTCGTCTGTAGCCGAGGCGAATATATTGTAAAGTTCGCTCTGGATTTGCTCGGATTTCTTTGATGAATCAAAGTAATATTTGAATTTAATGTCACCCTTCATAAATAAGGTGAAATTTAAGCTGCATGAACAAACCTTCTTGAATCGGTTTTTTGCAATCGCACTGAAATTTGATTCGATCTGAGAAATTATTCCGCGCTGCGAAGAGTGCAGCGAGTCCTTATTTGCAAGACTCCCTGCGGTTGCAAAAACTTTTAAAGCTATCAAACTACCTTCCGTCCATGCCCCCCGGTTCTGCCTGAATCCGCCTGAGCCTGTCGCCTTCATTTCAAATCCAATCATAGTAGCCCCCCTAATATCCAAGTGATTTTGTGAGTAAATGCTTTCTAGCCAATTCTATCGTTGAAAGAGGATACGACGCGTCAGTGCTCCGCTCATGTGGCTATACCTAATTCGTACATTATAGCAACTCGGTTAATTTGACTTTAAATGGAAGTTTATTCGGCACACCTATCAACTTTATCCACCTCATTGATCAGCAGATTAACCAATTCCGGTGGGTCATCTATCTCGTTTGCTGCGGCGGTTTCAATGTTTCGTTCAACGGACAATATCGGAAAATTAAAGGCAAGCCGTGTGCGGCTCAGCTATGCACAATGGTGTGATTGTTCCCGCCAGGGCCGGATCTTGGCGAGCGTATCGGCGAGTGCCTCTTCAGCGACTTCAGTGTCATGCTCGGCTTGGGCGCGCAGCCAATAACCGCGGGATAGACCGAAGAAACGGCAAAGCCTAAGGTCGGTATCCGCTGTTATACGGCGCTTTCCGCTTACAATCTCGCCAATTCTTTGTGCAGGAACCCCAATTTCTTTAGCCAGACGATACTGCGAAATTTCCATTGGTTTCAGAAATTCTTCAAGAAGCAACTCACCGGGTGTAATGGGATCAAGGCGTGTCATGCGGGCCTCCTAATGATAATCAACAATTTCCACATCCGCCGCGCCGGCAGACGTCCAGCGAAAGCAGATGCGAAACTGGTCGTTTATTCTGATGCTATGCTGTCCTTTTCGGTCTCCTATTAACGATTCCAGATGATTTCCGGGTGGAACTCTTAAGTCCTCAATATTTTCGGCGATTTGCAATTGCCTAAGTTTACGCAAAGCAACTCTTTCAAAGTTTGCGAAGCGTAGAACTCGGCTGCCGTCTGCGAGAGCCTCCGTATCTTTGCATTTGAATGAAACGATCATGTTGGGCGATAGTAACGCGTAACGATAATAGCGTCAAGCGAGGCTAGCCCCTGATTTGTTCCAGGAAAATAAACGTACCGGTAACATGTCATCGGGATTGGCTGTAGAGCCCTGTAGACATTCCGTGCGAACCTTAGGATTCCTTGGATTGGTCCGTATTGCCGTTTAGCTTTGCTGCATTGCTTGATATGGCTACACTAAACCGGATTCGTTTTATCTATCAGTTTCACCATTCCATTCATCACGCTATCCAATCCGCCATAAACATTCAACGTATTGATCCGCGCGGTGATTTTTTCGAGCGACTCCAACTCCTTCAAACGCAACAGAATCGGATTGCCCTCCATCACCTTGGCGGTATTGTGCAACGACCGGGTCGCCTGGGTTTCTTCCTGGCGTTTGATCAGGTTCGCTTCGGCCATTTTTTGTGCCTCGACGACCTGGGTCAAAATCGCTTTCATGTCGCCGGGCAGGACGATGTCGCGCGCGCCGACCGATTTGACTTCGATGCCGTAAACTAAGGCTTTCGTTGCCACGATCTCAAGAATCTGCCGGTTCAGCGAGTTCTTGTCGGCCAGGAGTTCGTCCAAGGTTTGCGTGCTGACGACCGTGCGCAGGGCCAGTTGCAGTTCGCGGTACAGATACTCCTTCGCGTCGGCCAGTTCCGCGCGGGCTTTTTCCGCTTCCCTGATCTGCCAGGTCGCAGACAGATTCACGCGCAGGCTGACCTTGTCCTTGGTCAAGATTTCCTGGCCATTTACTTCCATGTTTTGCAGACGCAGGTCGAACAGGGTCAGCGTCGGATTATGATTGAACCGCCACCAGGCATGTACTCTCGCGCTCAACACCGCCTGGATTTCGTTGTCCACGGCCAGGAAACCGACGTGATGGTCGGGAATGTTGAAGATCGCGATCGCATTCAGCGCGGCTCGCTTCAGCATGTCTTCCTTCGCATTGCACAATTGCGCGGCGAGCGGCTTCGGCAGGGCCAGTTCCCGGCTGATGTCGAGTTTATCGATCCGAATTTCGTTCTGCGTTTTCCAGTACGCGCCCTGTTGGCCCGGCGCCTTGATGTCTTTCAGCACGTTGTTTTGATAGACCAGGCCGACTTCGTTGTCGGTCGTTTCCCAAAGCTGCAAGTGCGGCGCAAAGGTTTGCGCGTGCAGTTGCGCGAGGTTCAACAGATCGCCGCCGACGGTTTGTTGCAAGGCATTCGTGATCGTGACGATCTGCAACTGGTAGCGGTTCAGCCAGTCCCAGAGCCGGTAGACGCCGGGAGACAGGACCTTCACGAACTGCTGATCCTTGAACAACAGGCCGCGCTGGGCTTCGGTGATGATCATTTTCTTGTTAATTGACATCATATTCTCCGTAAAACATATGGCCGTGAAGATTCACTCCAAAGTAGGGTGGATAAGCGCAGCGCATCCACCTTATAGGTCTTGGTGGTGGATGCGCTTTGCTTATCCACCCTACGCCATTTAATAAGTGAAGGTTGGCGGAACCTCCGCATCGACGCGGGCTGCTGGCGCTCCAACCGGTGGGCGTCGCGCGTCCTGCGCGGCGCGCGCTGGCCGATCTTCGCCGGCAGGCTTTGCCGATGTTGCTTTGGGTTCGGATTGCGGCATCCCGGCCGACATGCGCTAAACGAGCCGCATGCTGCTTCCTTGAAGAATCCAAACTCGCGGCCCGGAGGTCCGCCATGGCCCTTGCGGGCCGGTTTATCAAGCTACCTTGGTAAGGTAAGTTTGCTAGCCGGCGTCGAACCGGCGACAGACTGATGATGAGTCAGTTGCTCTACCCACTGAGCTATAGCAATGGTGCCGCCGGCAGGATTCGAACCTGCGACATCCGCGTCGGGCGCGGCGCTCTTCCTGGCTGAGCTACGGCGGCGTTTGGCGTCTTGTTGTCATCGATACGCGCTGCGTTAAACGCTCGCGTCAGGCAGGCTTTGGAACCTGCGCCGCTGCTGACAACGGCTCGCCAAATTCGGTTATCCCTTGACGCAGACGACCGGCTTCAAGGTGTGCACGATTTCGACCAGATCGGCCTGCGCGGCCATCACTTGGTCGATCGGCTTGTAGGCGGACGGCGTTTCGTCGATCACCTCACTGTCCTTGCGGCACTCGACGCCGGCGGTCGCCTCGATATGCTCTGCCAGCGACACGCGCTTCTTCGCCTCGGTGCGCGACATCACGCGGCCAGCGCCGTGGCTGCAACTGCAAAAGCTTTCCGCGTTGCCGAGGCCCTTTACTATGAACGATTTCGCGCCCATGCTGCCCGGAATGATCCCCATTTCGCCGAGCCGCGCGCTAACCGCGCCTTTTCGGGTCACCCAGACGTTTTCGCCGTAATGATGCTCGCGGCGAATGTAGTTATGGTGGCAGTTGACCGCTTCGACATGCGTCTCGAACGGGATTGCCAGCACGTCGCGGAGCGCCCGCACGGTTCGCGCCATCATCACCTCTCGGTTGATTCGGGCGAAATCCTGCGCCCAGGCGACCGCTTCGATATAGTCTTCAAAATGCGCGCTGCCTTCCGGGATATAGGCCAGATCGCGGTCCGGCAGATGGATGAACCAGCGCTCCATGTCATGTTTTGCCTGAGCGATGAAGTGCGAGCCGATCTTGTTGCCGACGCCGCGCGAACCGCTGTGCAGCATGATCCAGACCGCATTGTTCTCGTCGAGACAAATCTCGATGAAATGGTTGCCGGTGCCGAGCGTTCCGAGCTGCTTCAGGTTGTTCGTTTTTATCAGGAACGGATGTTTTTCGCACAGGCGGTCGAAACGGTCGTGTAGCGGTGTCCAGGCAGTCAATACGTCTTCGGGCGGCTCGTGCCAGCTTCCCTTGTCGCGGGCGCCGCGCGCGATTTTTTGCAGTCCATGCGGAACCAGCGTTTCGATCCGGCTGCGCACCGCTTCCAGAGAGTCCGGCAACTGGCTTGCGCTCAGGCTGGTTTTTGCAGCCATCATCCCGCACCCCAGATCGACGCCGACCGCGGCAGGAATCACCGCCCCAATCGTAGGTATCACGCTGCCGATCGTCGCGCCTTTTCCCAGATGCACGTCCGGCATCACAGCGATCCATTTGTGGATGAACGGCATCGTGGCGATATTCCGTAATTGCTGTTTGGAGTTGTCGTCGAAGCTGACGCCGCGCGTCCAGGATTTGATCGGATGCCGGCCGGGTTCGTGCAGGACTTCGTAAAGGGTGGTCATCGCTTTTTTTTCCTTGTTAATGGTTGACACATTGGATATAGCAATACGGGTGCCAATAGTCGAAATGATTCGGTGAATATTTGTAAAGCTATGTCATATAAGTAAAATATTTGTCGGCTTGAGTGATGTGTCAAAGAAAGGGAAAAAACCGTTTATGCTATAGTTATCCAGAAAGATAAAATACGATCGATAAAAATAGATTGACTCGGTGCTCGGCATGATGAAGCGGATAGTTAAATTAGGCTTGGTAGCATTCTGGGTTTTTACACAGGCTCGTGCGCAGGAAACGACGCTGACAGGCCAGAATGTCGTGCATTTTAAGTATCCCCGTGACTTTATCGAAACCAGTCGATTTGTAAGGCAAGGGAAATTAACGCAAGACGGCATGTGCGAGTTTGTTTCGACCATGCGCCTCAAGCCCGGCGAGAGGATCGTTCAGAAAGTAATCGCTTACGACCCGACATGTTGCAAATCGCTGATCGTCCAAGGCCGGCATCAAGACAAGGGTAAACGGTGACATGAAGACGGTTTTGATCGGTTTGTTGGGTGCCCGCCTGGATCACGGCGGTTTGGGCCGAAAACGCCACGAACGCTGGCGGCCGACCGTATCATTGGTCATGCACGATAGCTTGCCGGTCGACGAGTTCGTCTTGCTGCATCATCCGGGCGAGCAGCAACTGGCCGACATCACGGTCGCGGACATGCGCGCGTTGTCGCCGAATACTGAGATCACGACCCATCTGGTCGATTATGCCGATCCGTGGGACTTTGAACAGGTTTACAGCCAGTTGCTCGACTTTACACGTAGCTATGCCTTCGATCCGGAGCAGAGCGAGTATTACGTTCATATCACCACCGGCACCCATGTCGCGCAAATCTGTCTGTACCTGTTGACCGAAGCAAACTATTTGCCGGGTAAATTGCTACAGGCTTCGCCGAGCAAGGAAGGGGTGCAGGGCAGTTACCGGATCATCGACCTGGATTTGTCGCGCTACGACCAGATCGCCTCGCGTTTCGAGAAGGAGGCCCGCGACGGCATCGCCTATCTGAAAAGCGGCATCGAGACCCGCAATGCCGCATTCAACCGGCTGATTTCGCAGCTGGAGCAGGTGTCGATCAAGTCGTCCGCGCCGATGCTGTTGACCGGCCCGACCGGCGCGGGCAAATCGCGCCTCGCCAAACGCATCTACGAATTGAAAAAACAGCGCGGCCAGGCGACCGGGCGGCTGGTCGAGGTGAACTGCGCGACCCTGCGCGGCGACAATGCGATGTCGGCGCTGTTCGGCCATGTCAAAGGCGCGTTTACCGGGGCGCTGAGCCCGCGCATGGGGCTGCTGCGCGAGGCGGACAAGGGAATCTTGTTTCTCGACGAAATCGGCGAATTGGGTTTGGACGAACAGGCGATGCTGCTGCGCGCGGTCGAAGACAAGGTGTTCATGCCGCTGGGCGGCGATCGTGAAACCGGCAGCGATTTTCAATTGATCGTGGGCACCAACCGCAATCTGTACGAACAGGTACGCACGGGGCAATTCCGCGAGGATCTGCTGGCGCGGATCAATCTCTGGACCTACGAATTGCCGGCGTTGAAGCAGCGCATCGAGGATTTCGAGCCGAATCTCGAACACGAATTGCAGCAGTTCACGGTCAAGGCTGGCTACAAGGTCAGCTTCAACAAGGCGGCGAGGGCGCAATATCTGGCTTTTGCCTATTCTGCCGAAGCCCTGTGGCGGGCCAATTTCCGCGATCTGAATTCCAGCGTGACTCGGATGGCGACCTTGGCGACTGGCGGGCGGATTACCGAGGACATCGTGACGGGCGAAATCGAGCGGCTCAAACAGGCGTGGTCCGGATTCATTCGGGAAAAGACTTGTGCTACGGAGATATTGGCTGAAGTCTTGCCGGCGGAGACGCTCAGCGAGCTGGATTTGTTCGACCGGATGCAGCTTGCCGAAGTCGTGAGGGTATGCCGCGAAAGCCGCAGCATGGCCGAGGCGGGGCGGAAGTTGTACAACGCCAGCCGCAATCTAAAAGCCAGCGTGAACGACAGCCACCGCTTGAAACAATATTTGCAGCGCTTTGGGCTGACGTTTCAGGCGGTTTGCATGCAAGGTTGACGATCAGTTAGCTTCCATACCCGAATGGACAATGGCATTGAAAGTGGTACACTTCGTCTTACAGTGTAAGAGGGGCTATTCGCCATGCAAACCGTCACCGTTTCCGAAAAAGGCCAGGTTGTGATTCCTGCGGATATCCGCCGCCGCTTGGGGATCACGCCGGGCTGCCAGCTTGAATTCATCCTGGAAGGCAATGCCTTGCGCGTCGAAGTGAAGCGCCGGGTTCAACCGAGCCTCCCCGAAGAGGGTTATGGCATGCTGGTTTGTAAAAAAACCGGAGAAAGACGCTTGTCCGAATTCGATGTCGCCGAGGCGATGCGTGAGACGCGCGATGATTGCGATTGACACCAATATCCTGGCGCGCTTTTATGTGGATGCCCCCCATGATCCCGAGGCGGTAAAACAACGGCCGATTGCCCGGCGCATCATGATCGAATCGCCCCAATTATTCGTACCCCTGACGGTGGTGTTGGAATTGGAATGGGTACTCAGAGCCTTCTATGGTTTCGGCAGCGGTGATTTTGCGCGCGTCATCCGGCATTTGTTAGGGCTTGCCAATGTCAGCGTCGAAAGCTGGCCGGTCGTCGCCGATGCCTTGGAGCTGCATGCCGAAGGCCTGGATTTTGCCGACGCGCTGCATCTACTGGCCAGCAAGCACTGCGATATTTTTTATAGCTTCGACGACCGGCGTTTTGCGCGGCGTGCATTGAAAATGGGGCTCAAACCCGTTGTCACGGTGCCGGCAGAAAATGCTCAGTCATAAATTATTTACTGATGTTACGCTCGATTAATATCCACGAAAGACACGAAAAAATAGATGGGGATATTTGGTTTAAAGAAGAGTATTACAAAATGCCGTGTTTGATGTGTATCAGGAAAGTGCATAAGGCACGGATGCTGAATTATCTGAAAGAGACGGGAATGTGCTTGAGTTTTCCGGTCAACTTTGGCCGCTATTCGAAAGCAACGGTTGAACGGATTGTGCTATGAAATTTTTCGTGCCTTTCGTGTTTTTCGTGGACAATGCATAAACATCAGTTATTTAGGATTTCTCGGTGAAATGGTTCGTACGCGCCGACATCGACGGCTTTTTCGGTCTGGCTTTGGATAATCTGGTGCAGTTGCTGGTGATCGTCGGTTTGTGCGGTCACGTGTTGGGCTTTTCGGACGATCTGATCTATCGGCACATTTTGCCAGGCGCGGCGGTATCGGTATTGTTCGGCAATATCTTTTACGCTTATCAGGCCAAACGCCTGGCAGCGGCGACCGGCCGCGACGATATTTGCGCCTTGCCTTACGGCATCAACACCGTGTCGCTGTTCGCGTATATTTTTCTGGTGATGCTGCCCGCGAAGTTGGTCGCGGAAGCCAGCGGGGCTGCAAATCCGGAAACGATCGCCTGGCAGGCGGGCTTGTTGGCCTGTTTCGGCTCCGGCCTGATCGAGCTGGGCGGCGCGTTCGTGGTCGAGAGGCTAAGAAAGGCGACGCCGCGCGCGGCCTTACTGTCCACCCTGGCCGGCATTGCACTGACCTTCATTGCGCTCGGGTTTTTGTTCCGCGCCTATGCGCATCCGGTCGTCGGCCTGGTCACGCTGGCGGTAATCCTGCTGGTTTATTTCGGCCGGCTGCGCTTTCGCGGCAATCTGCCGGGCGGCTTGGTGGCGGTGATATTGGGCGTCTTATTGTCCTGGGGGATGGGGCTCGCGCCGGTCGGTCCGTTGCCGGATAATCCGATCCGTTGGTATTGGCCGCTACCGGTGGCCGGTGATTTGCTGCAGGCCCTGGTTTCCAGGGATAGCCTGAGCTATCTGTCCGTGATCGTGCCGATGGGGCTGTTCAATCTGATCGGCTCGCTGCAAAACATCGAATCGGCCGAAGCGGCCGGCGACAGCTATCCGACGCGTTCTTCGCTGGCCGCGAACGGCATTGGCACACTGGCGGCCAGCCTGTTCGGGTCCTGCTTTCCGACCACGATCTATATCGGCCATCCGGGCTGGAAGGCGATGGGCGCCCGCGCCGGCTATTCGATATTGAACGGCGCCTTCATCACGCTGATCTGCCTGACCGGCAGCCTGTCCTACATCGCCTGGGCGGTGCCGATCGACGCCGGCATGGCGATCGTGTTATGGATCGGCATCGTAATCGCGGCGCAGGCATTCCAGGAAACCCCGAAAAGCCATGCGCCGGCGGTCGTGATGGGGCTGTTGCCCGGCATCGCGGCCTGGGGCGCGTTCATGGCCAAAAGCGGGGTGCGCGCGGCGGACTACGGCGGCGAACCGATGCCCGCCTTCTCGGACGCAGTGCTGGCGCGTTTTGCACAGGCCGATATCTGGATCGGCGGCGCCTTTGCGCTGGAACAGGGTTTTATTTTTAGCGCGATGATCTTGGCCGCGTTGACGGTCGCGGTGATCGAGCGTCATTTCATCAAGGCCGCGCTTTGGTCGGGTTCGGCCAGCCTGTTGTCCGCATCGGGTCTGATGCATTCCTACCGCTGGACACCCAGCGATACTGCGTTGGCGTTGACGCCGGCATGGGAATGGGCTTTGGCCTATTTGCTGATGGGGCTGATATTTTTGAGCGCAAAGTGGCTGCTGGTTGAGGATTGATAGCGGAATTTAATGCGCATTCCGCAATCGAATCCACTATTGGCGGTAAGGGGCCGGTGAAGACGGGATCATCGACGATGGAAAAAGAAGCGCTGGTGATACTGACCGGCATTACCGCTGACGCTAGCAAAAAGGCGCATGTGCGGGATTATTTTCGGGACAACACCGAATACGAAGTTTTCCTGCCCCGGCTTTGCCAATTTTTCGGGATTGATGGGTCGGCACGGCAGCTGGCCTGGTTTCTTGAATGGTATAAGATCGAGCGGTATGCGCGCTGCCATTTTATTTGCTATATATCCGGAGGGTTCATCTTGCGTCAGGCCTTGAGCGTGAAGCCGATAGTGAATTTGGGGCGCGTCGTTTATCTGCGTTCTCCGTTTCAGGAGGCGGTTCCGGAGTTGGTCATCGAACAGCTGGGATCGATTGCGGCGGCATTCAGCAACGGCAAGATGCTGTTCGATCTGGCATCCCGCGATAAGGACCAACTGCCGGTCATTCAAGCGGAAGATGGCGTGATCCTTGAGAAAGGCGTATCTAATATGGCCGCGCAGCTGGGCATCAGAGCGGACCAGTTCGACGCCTATCGCCACCGCGAAGCCTTTTGTCTTCCTCCATCGAAGACGGTTTTCTGTACCGAATTGAGCCACGATCAGGTTTACACCACGGATGCGCTCTTGGCCAGGATCGCGGTTTTTCTGAAATCAGGCGGCTTTACCGGCGTTGTGCCGGCTGATCCGCAGAAGAGGCCGTCTTAGATGATCATCGACGGACACCGGCATATCGTTGGCGATTATGCGCCGATCCTGCAACGAATGGACGCATTAGGCATAGCCGAGACCGTTCTGGTCGGTGTCGGCGTCCGCAACCTCGATTTGATCACCCTTCACGATTCACTTCTATTCCGCAGCCATCTGCTGTTTCGGACTCTAGGCATGTTCAAGGCGCGGCAGCTGGTCAATTCGCGCGCTTTCCGCGAGAACCTGCTCGGCGACCCGCGCAACGAGGATGCGCTGCGGGCCGTGCGCGAACGTCCGGACCGATTTTACGGTTTTGTGTTTATCAATCCCGAATCGCCCCATGCCTTGGCGGAGCTTCGGCGCTGCCTTGCGCAAGGGTTTCGGGGCATCAAGCTGGCCTTGGTGCAATATCCGACCGATCTGCGCGGCAAGAACATGATCGCTCTGTGCGAAATGGCCCGAGAAAGCAGGATTCCTGTGTTCATGCACCTCGGCATTTCTTCGGCCTCGGCGGAGCCGGAATGGCTGGCCGAAGCGTTTCCGGACGTCACCTTCATCATCGCGCATGCCGGCGTGCAGCGCTTCGAGGAAACGATCGCATTGGCGCGGCGGCTCGACAACGTCTATGTCGATACCTCAAGCTATATCGCAACGACCCAAAAGCTCAGGCGCCTGTGCAAAACGATCGGCGCCGGCAAGCTGATATTCGGCTCCGATGTGCCGGTGATGTGCCAGGATGTGGGGGATGCCTTGGCGAAGATTGATGCGCTAAGTCTTCCGGCATCGGAGAAAGACAAAATACTGGGCGGAAACCTGGCAGCGATCCTCGCGCAAACCGGTCATCTGACGACAACATCCCTGAGTTGAGGCTGATATGGAAACACCCATCATTTCGGTACTATTGTTCGTGTTCGCCGCAGTCGCCGGAGCGGTCGGCCAGTTTCTTTACAAGACCGGCGCCGATGCGGCGGGCGGCGGCATCCTCTCGTATATATTGAATGCCCGGCTGTGGGCCGGCGTCGTCTGCTACATCAGCGTGATGGTGTCGTTCATCGCCGCCTTTAAAAAAGGCGGATCGCCGACCGTCCTGTATCCGGTTTATGCGTCGACATTCATCTGGGCGGCCCTGATCGGACTGTTCGCCTACGGCATTCCGATCAAGCCGGTCAATATTGCCGGCATGGCCTGTATCGTGCTGGGCATGTATTTGATGGGACGTTAATCCCGTCCGTTACTGGGTCAGGCGCAAAAAATAATAGGTCAGCGGCGCGACCAGGATCAGGCTGTCGATCCGGTCCAAGAGACCACCGAAGCCCGGCAGCCAGTCGCCGGCATCCTTGACGCCGGCTTCCCGTTTGATCGCCGATTCGAACAAGTCGCCCCATAACGAGCCGATCGCGATGATCGGCGGCAGCGAGATCAATAGAAAGGCGTAAGACGACTGCGGCAAGGCAAAGCCCATTAGCAGGGTTCCGGCATAGGCGCCGATCAGGTTGCCCGCCACCCCTTCCCAGGTTTTATTCGGACTCAGGGCCGGCGATAATTGATGACGGCCAAACAGCTTGCCGACCGCGAACGCGCCGTTATCGCTGAGTGCGACCGACGCGCCGAGGACCAAAAGAATCCCCGAACCTCCCGGAATGTGGACCGCGATCAGCAGCAAATGCGCGAGCAGCCAGGCAATGTACGCCCAACCGAGCGTCGACAGGGCCAGTTGCCGGACGCCGCCGGCAACCGCCTGGAAGGCAAGCGGCTGTGCGACGGCGACCAATAGCAGCAACGGGGCCAGGAGAAAAAATCCGTCGAGCGACAGCACCGCAACCGGCGCCGCGATCAGGGTCATGCCGAGCAGCACGTTGCGATAGGCCGGTGCCAGGCTGACCAGCGCCGCATATTCCCGGATGCCTTGCCAGGAGATCGCGGTGACCAGCAGGCATAAAGTTAGAGGGCCGCCGAGCACGGCACCCAGGAAAAGCGGCGCGATGATGGCCCAGGTCCGCCACTTCAGGAATAACGAGGCTTGCAGTATCCGGCCTAAATTCCTGCGTTCGACCCAAAGAATCAGCGCCAGACTGAGGCCCAGCAGAATCAGGATGCGGTAGGCTGCCGGCAGAAACAAGGGGCTGTCGATGGGGTTTGCCGGTAGCATCATCGCGACTTATCCTAATGTGATCAAAAAATCATGTATTTTTAAGGTGTAATCGTTTTGCCGATTCGTCAATCGTTTGCCGAAGCGCGCAGATAACGAGCCGCGCGCCGGAGTCGCAAGACCGCCGTCAGGAGGCTGCCCGCACAAATGATCGCCAGGGCCAGGCTGATCAACCCCAAGGGCTGCGTATCGCCGAACGTGGGATGCCAGTGCTCGGGCGTAAATCCCAGGTAGGCCGCGGCGGCGATGATCACCGCCATGCGCTGGGGTTTTGCCATCGGGCCGCCAAAATCGCTCGGCGCGCCGACGCTTCTGACCGCGACGCGGACATAGGCGGTAAATACCGCGAGCGCGGCAGTGATATAGCCCAGATCCACATGGCCGCCGGCGCTGTAGCCGGCCCCGACCAGAATGATGAAATCGGCGATGCGGTCGGGAATCTCGTTATACAACGCGCCCAGCGGCGAGCCTTTCCCCCATTCGACCGCGACCATGCCGTCCAGCATATTACAAATCAGGCGCAGTCCCGCCATCGTGCCGGCGACGATCCACAACAGATGGCTTTGGATGGGGCCGGCGCCTGCGGTCAGACCGAAGGCAAGCCCGCTGACCAGGGCCGCCAGCACCCCGCAGATCGAAATCGTATCGGGCGAAACATTGGCCTGCGCCAACCAGCGCGCCGCCTTTTTTGACCAGCGGTTTTCGCGCGCCGGCACGGAGCGCCGGTCGGCGTTCTTCGAATTACTGTCATTTGGCATGTCGTCCTCGCTAGCGCTCAGGTTTCAGGCGGATTCGTCACTGGGTTCGTCAAGCAATTGTAACAGGGCCGCATGCAAGATGCTTGTGGCGTCCTGTTTTTCGATGCTGGACGGGATAGTGACCGGCGCCCCAAAATGCACGCGAACCTGGTGACGGTGCGGCCAGACGGCTCCCTTCGGCAGGATTTGGTAGCCGCCGCTGACCGCGACCGGCACGATCGGAACGCCGAGCCCCGTGGCTAGATACCCGATGCCGGGTTTGAAGTCCAATAATCGGCCGCTCGTCGAGCGGGTTCCTTCGGGGTAAATCAACACCGACCAGCCCTTGTCGATCAATTCGCCGCAATATTCGAGGCTGGTGCGGATCGAGCCTTCGCGCGTGAACGGAAAGGCGTTGATCGCGAGCGGAAGCGAGATTGCCAGCAGGCGGTTGCTGAAAAAATAATCGGCCGCGGCCGCGACGGCCAATTTGCTGCGAATCGGCGCCGGCAGCGCGCGCAGGATCGAAAGCGTGTCGACATGGCTGCTGTGATTCGCGATAAACAGCGCGGGCAGGGCAAGATCGCTGAGGTTCTCGGCACCGGTGACGGTGAACGAACGGCTTACCAAGCGATGGGCAGGGAACGCGATCGCTTGTTGCAGCAAACGGCGCGCCGCGCCGGCCGCTCCGGTCAACGGCCAAGCCGGGAATCTTTCCGCCGCCGTGGCTTTCTCGCTGCGTTTGACCAAGTCTTCGAGATCGCCGACGCGGCGGATGCCGATCAGGTCGGCATCATCGAGATGTACGCCCAGTTTCTGTTCCAGCAATACCGCCAACTCGACCCGGTCCAGCGAATCCAGTCCCAAATCCAGATCCAGATCGGAGCTTTCCGAGATCGATTGCAGCGGAACCTTGCAGACGGTAGCCAATAATTGTTCCAGGGTGGCCAGTTCTCCGGGGTCAGGAAGCTGATTTGCCGTGTGCATGTCCCGCGGATTTTGATTCAGCAGCGCCTCCCGCACTTTCCAGCGCTGGATTTTCAGCAACGGCGTGAGCGGAAAGTCGCCGTGCCAAATTCTTACGGCGGCGATTCTCTGATGCGGGGCCAGCTTCGCATTGGCTAAGCGTACCGCATGGTGGGCGATGTGCATTTGTTCCGCCGGTTCTTCGGTATCTTCCGATAACCGCAGGACCGCGGTGAGACAGTCAGACCCCGCGGCATCGGGCAATGCCATCACGATGCAGCCGGCGACGCCGGGCTCGGCTTCGACGATCGGTTCGATGTCTTCCGGAAAGACGTTCAGGCCGCTTGCCAGCACGATCGAATTGTTGCTGCGCCCTTTCACATAGAGTTCGCCGTGTGGCCCGATTTCGCCGAGATCGGCGGTCCGGTAGTAATGATCCTGGGTGAACGCGGCGCGGGTCGCTCCCGCGTTTTTCCAATAGCCCTGAGTGACATTGTCCCCTTTGACCAGGATTTCGCCTTGCTCCGAGAGTTTGACTAGGATGCCAGGCTTTGGCCAGCCGACAGCGCCCTGAATTCTTCGATCGAAATGGTTGGTCGCAATTACCGGCGCGCATTCCGTTGCGCCGTATCCCTGTACAACGCGGATGCCGAGATGTTCCAGATGCTGTTCCAAATGCAGAGGCAACGCCGCGCCGCCGCAGACGAAAAATTCCGGCAAGCGGGCTGCCTCGGGAAATAACAGATCGGTGAAAAATCGTCGCCAGCCAAACGGCAAATGCCGACCGAGTCGAGGCCAATGCTGCCATAACCGTTTTTGTCCGTTGCCGATGATCGCTGTTTCGATCGCGCCGAGCAGCAGGGTCAGTAGCTGCGGCACCGCCACGACGCCGTGAATCTGCTTCTTCGCGAGTTTTTGCAGAATGGCCGAGGAATGCCGGCCGTCCGGGTAAAACAAAGTTGCGCCATGCAGCAAGGGCGCAAACAAGCCGACAGTCTGTTCGAACAGATGCGAGAGCGGCAGCAGCGATAGAAAGCGAACCTCGGGCCATGACGGATAGACGTCCTGGATCGCTTGTATGCTGAAGAGAATGTTGCGATGGGTCAGAATGACCCCTTTCGGTTGGCCGGTCGTGCCGGATGTGAAGATAATCTCGGCGACATCGTCGGGTTGGGGACTGAATGCCAGGGCCGCCTCCGGCCGTTCGGACCAGTCCAGATCGGTCAAATTGATCTGTGGTATGGCGGGAGGCTGCGCTGCCGCATTACTGCCGATAAATGCCGAGGCTTCGACCGATGCGGCGATACGGGCAATGAAATCCGGAGAAGAATGCTGGTCAAGCGGCACAATGATCACCCCGGCGACCAAACACCCCAGATAAACGGCTACCAATTGCGGATCGTTGAAGCCCTGAACCAGGACTTTGGAACCGGGAGGCAACCGGTAATCTTCACGTAGTTGGCGCGCCACATGCCTCGCGACCCGGTTCAGGCGTGCGTAACTCCAGACATCGTCGCGCAGCCCTGAACGCTTGATCAGGGCCGGCCTGTCGCCAAAGGTCTCGGCTATCTGAGCCAAAAGCTCGGCCAACGTGGTTGTCGTGGATCTGATTTCCGCCTGCATAGTTCTCAGTTTCCCGTGCTTAAATTGCCGTGGTTGAAATGAATTGTAATTCGCGCGGCATGCACGGATCAATGGGCGGGATGATGCTTTCAGCGCGGCTTGGGAAAAGCTGTATCCGGCATCTCCATAGTCGAAGAATTTCTGATAGCGGCTGTGCCGGGTGCTGATGCGCCGGGCGAGCATGATTGTGAACCAGTATTGTTCGGTGCGCGCGGCAATTTGTTATTGACCTGAGAAGCCCATCCCATCGACAATCTGTCCTACCCATGCTGGATAAACTCTTTAACTCCACTTCCCGATGACGGCGGCGTCCAACGACCATACTCAAAGTCTGCAACAGCGCGTCGCGCGGGCGATGGCTGCCAAAACGCCGCTTTTTATCACCGGCGGCGGCAGCAAGGCTTTTTACGGCAGGGAAACGGCCGGCGAGCGATTAAGCGTGAGCAGTCATCGCGGCATCGTCAATTACCATCCGTCCGAATTGGTCGTGACCGCGCGTTCCGGCACTCCGCTTTCGGAGCTTGAGCAGACGCTCGCCGAACGCGGCCAGATGCTCGCTTTCGAGCCGCCGCATTTCGGCGCTTCGGCGACCCTGGGCGGCACGATCGCCTGCGGGTTTTCGGGACCCCGGCGGCCCTTTGCGGGCTCGGCCCGCGATTGCGTGTTGGGTTGCAAGATCATCAACGGCAAGGCGGAAGTGCTGGCGTTCGGCGGCGAGGTGATCAAAAACGTCGCGGGTTTCGACGTGTCGCGGCTGATGGTCGGCGCGCTCGGCACGCTGGGCGTGCTGCTCGAAATCTCGCTGAAAGTGCTGCCGTTGCCCGAAACCGAGCTGACTTGTGTGCTTGAACTGCCTCTTACCGAGGCCTTGACTAAAATGACAGAACTGGCTTCAGGGCCTTTGCCGGTTTCGGGGCTCAGTTATGACGGGCGCCTGCTGCATGTCAGGCTGTCCGGCGGCGAGAAGGCGGTCAAAACGGCCGCGCTGCGCATCGGCGGCGGGGCTGTAACGGCCGATAGCGCTTATTGGCATGATTTGAACGATCAGCGGCTCGATTTTTTCGCAACCGAAATGAATATCTGGCGCTTGAGTGTGCCGCCTGCGGCCGAGCCATTGGCGCTTGCGGGCGACTGGATTTATGACTGGGGCGGCGGTTTGCGCTGGCTCAAGACGGCGGCACCGGCAGAGGCGGTGTTTGCGGCGGCCGAACAGGCGCGCGGGCATGCGCTGCGGTTTAAAGGCAAAGAGCGAGGCGGCGAGGTGTTTCAGCCTTTGAACGGCAAATTGAGGCAACTGAATCAACAGGTCAAACAGGCGTTCGATCCTTACGGCCTGTTCAATCCCCATAGACTGTATCAGGATTGGTAATGCATACCCGGTTGGCCGATCATATCGACGCAACGCATCTCGACGCATCGGGGCGCGGCGAACTGGAAGCGATATTGCGCGCCTGTGTGCACTGCGGGTTTTGCAATGCGACCTGTCCGACCTATCAACTGCTCGGAGATGAACTGGACGGCCCGCGCGGACGCATTTACCTGATCAAGCAGGTGCTCGAAGGCCAGACCGCGACGCGGTTGACGCAGACGCATCTGGACCGCTGCCTGACCTGCCGCGCCTGCGAAACGACGTGCCCTTCCGGCGTGCAATACGGGCGCCTTCTGGACGCGGGCAGGGACATCGTCGACCGGCAGGCGGGGAGAGGGGTTATCGATCGCTTGAAGCGCAATGTCCTCGTGCGGGTGTTTCCTTATCGGCGCCGGTTTGAATTATTGCTGAAGATGGCGCGCCGGCTCAGGCCGCTGTTGCCGCCCGATCTGAACAGCAAGATTCCGCACGCAACGCCGCAAGGCCCCTGGCCGCGATCGAAGCATGCGCGCAAGATGGGGATTCTGCCGGGTTGCGTGCAGCCTGCGCTGGCGCCGGCTATCGATCTGGCGGCAGCCAGGGTGCTGGACAGGCTGGGCATTGCGTTGCTGCAAGTGGAGAATGGCGCCTGCTGCGGTGCCTTGCCTTATCATTTGTCGGCGCAGGACAGGGCGCTCGCGCTGGCGCGCAAAAATATCGATGCCTGCGTTCCTTATCTGGAGCAAGGCATGGAGGCGATCGTATCGACCGCGTCGGGTTGCGGCGTGATGGCGAAGGATTACGGCCGCTTATTCAAAGAGGATCCTGTCTATGCCGAAAAAGCCGCGCGCTTTTCGGCGGCGGTCAAGGATATTGCGGAAGTGCTGGCCGGTGAAGACTTGTCTTGCTTCCAGGCCAGCGGCCACAGCATCGCCTTTCAGTCCCCCTGTACGCTCCAGCATGGGCAAAGGCTCAAGGGTCTTCCCGAAGCGATTCTGCAAAAGATCGGTTATCGCTTGACGCCGGTCAGCGACGCGCATCTGTGCTGCGGTTCGGCCGGCGTTTATTCGTTACTACAGCCTGAATTGTCCGTAAAATTACGCGATGGCAAGCTGCAAGCCTTGCAGGCCGCTCGGCCGGATCTGATCGCGACCGCCAATGTCGGCTGTTTGACACATTTGCAAGCGGCTTCTCAGCAAAAAGTCGTGCATTGGATAGAATTATTGCACTAGCGGCTTGAAGCGCTGCGGCTTCTAAACGGCCTGGATTGTGTAAGGCATTGATCCGGTTGATGTTGCGGATGATGGGGAGGCGGGATGCGGAGAAGGCGGCGGCGCGGCGTTTGCCGTCGAGCAAAATTTCGGCGGCGCGCGTCGGTTCCAGGAAGGCCCAGTGGAATTTGACGGGTTTAATTATTTTTTCTTTACAACAGTCTTTAAGATAATTATAAATCGCATTTTTATCGGTTGATTTTTTATGACGAAAGACACACAGCCATCCGCAGCGGAAAAACCCAAAGCCGAGCCCGAAATCGAAAAAAGCAAGCACGATGCCGATATCGAGATTGAAGATTATGACCTGCATTTGATCGATGAATACATCTCCTTTCCGACCGAAGATGAATCGGCCGTGAAAAAAATGGCGGCGCGCAGAAAAATTGAAATGTACTGGGAGGAAAAACGCCTCAGGGAACAGTTGGGCGATTTCGATGAAGGCGATCTCGATTTTTGATCGTGGCGAGAATGATGGATAGCCGCATCGCGCGCACGTTCGACGTGAGAAGGGTGTGATTTTGCGCAAAATTTATCATTTTCGGCCGCGTTTTTGCGGCACACTAAGCAGATTTCAGGAGTGCTAAGCCTCATGCCAGAAGCCGGAGACAGACGGCGATTTTTTCGTATCAACGATGAAGTCGATCTTTATTATCGAAAAATCGCCGGTCAGGAAGCGGCTGGGGTCAGCCACATCGATGAAAATGTGCTGACCGGTGATGCCTTGCCGCAAATCATGGCGGCGGTGGCGCAGGAAATGAATGGCCTGTTGAAGAGGATCGAGACGGCTGAGCCCGATGTCGCGGGCTATTTGAAATTGCTCAATTACAAGGTGGACATGCTGGCCGAGTTCCTGTCGCGGCAGCACGACCGGGCCGGAGAAAAAAACGCCTGCCATGTGAATCTGAGCGCGTCGGGTCTTGCCTTCGGCAGCGAGCTGCCTTTTAACGAAGGTGATTATCTGGAGGTGAAGATTCTGTTGCCGGCATCGCGGGCGCAGGTCACGACCTGTTGCCGGGTCGTTCAATGCCGGCAGAATCCGGAAAACGATCCGCGTTATCCGTATATCGTCAGCGTCGATTACCTGAACATGAAAGAAGAAGACCGCGAACTGTTGATCAAGCATGTGATTAAGCGCCAGCTGGCGCAGATTCGGGGGCAACAGGCTTGATGCCCGCGTATCGATCAAACCTTGCAGGCATGAGTGCAGCAAGACATCCGTGCTGATTTCCGACAGTCAAAAAAAAATCCTGGCCCTATTGGCCGATGGTGGATTTCATTCCGGCGCCGAACTGGCGGCGGCCTTGGGGGTCAGCCGTTCCGCGGTCTGGAAACAGTTGAACGGGCTGGAGTCTCTAGGGGTTCAGCATGCGGCGGTCAGCGGCAAGGGCTATCGTCTGTCCCGGCCGATAGAGCTTCTGGATAGCGCCAAAATCCTCGGCCATCTCGGTGAACAGCACCGGGCTCAGATTTCCAGGCTCGAAATTCACGATCAAATCGACTCCACCAATACCCATCTGAGCAGCCTGGCGCGGCAAAATGCGCCTTCGGGCTCTGTCTGTCTCGCGGAGCGGCAAACCGCCGGCAAGGGCCGGCGCGGCCGGCAATGGATTTCACCCTATGGCAGCAACATCCTGCTGTCCATCCTCTGGCGTTTTCAGCACGGGCCGGCCGCGATTTCGGCGTTGAGCCTGGCGATCGGCGTCGCGGTGATTCGGGCGCTACGGCGGCAGGGCATCGACAATGCCGGCCTGAAATGGCCGAACGACATTTACAGCGAAGGCAAAAAGCTGGGCGGTATTCTGATCGAGGTGGCGGGCGAAAATGAAGGCCCCTGTTATGCGGTGACCGGCCTCGGCCTGAACCTGTTTCTGCCGGAGGAAGAAGCCCAATCTATCGATCAGCCGTGGACCGACCTCGGCCGCATTGCCGGCGGCCGGCTCATCGGCAGGAATCAACTGGCCGGCGAATTGATCAGCCAGTTGCTGAAGGTGCTGACCGGATTCGAGCAGACCGGCCTTGCGGCCTATCTGGACGAATGGCGGGAATACGATTGCTTGCGCGGCGAGTCGGCCAGCGTCTTTATCGGCGCGCAGCAGTTCGACGGCACCCTGGAAGGCATCGATGCCCAGGGATTTTTGTTGATGCGCGATGCGGATGACAGGCTCCGCGCCTTTGCTTCCGGCGAAGTCAGCTTTCGGCGCGCGTTTCCGTGAATCTGCTGGTCGATATCGGCAACTCCCGCCTGAAATGGGCGACATCGGGGCCGGGCGGACTGGCCGCAGGCTCCGCGTTGGCGAATGCTACACTGACCGAAGCCAGCCTGGCCGAGGTCTGGCGCGGCATACCGCCGCCCGAACGGCTGGCCATCGCCTGTGTCAGCGCCCGCCGGCTTGCCGGGGTCACGCGTTCGGTCGCAGGCAGTCTATGGCCCGGCATCACGATCATCGAAGCCAAATCCGAGGCCGAGGCATTCGGCGTCAGGAACGCCTATCTCCAGCCCGAAAAACTCGGCGTTGACCGTTGGCTGGCCTTGCTGGCGGCGCGCCGCCATTACGCGTTGCCGGCCTGCATCGTCGATTGCGGAACCGCGATCACGGTCGATCTGCTCGACGCGCACGGCCTGCACCTCGGCGGCATGATTTGCCCCGGCCTGGAGCTGATGAAGAAATCGCTCTCTGCCGGCACCGAGGCGCTGGGCTACGAGGCTTCGGCCTTTGCGGTGGGCCCCGCGAACCATACCGGCGCGGCCATTTACAGCGGCGTGCTGAGCGCTGCGGCCGGCCTGATCGAACATGTTTTTTCCGCGCAACCCGAACCCTGTCAGTTGCTGTTGACCGGCGGCGATGCGCAGTTGATCGCAGGCCAGCTCGGCTGCGCCTGTCGGACCGATGCCGATCTGGTGCTCCGCGGACTGTCCCTGCTTGTCGAATCATATCTATGAAATCAGTCTTTTTTCTCGTGCTTTTGGCGAATTTGACCCTGTTGATGTACGAGTACCACCGCGGTGCCTTTGATCAGGCGGCTGCTGTGCCTGCGCCGGATGCGGGCATGCCCCGGGAGGCTATCGTGTTGGCGGGAGAGCAGGAAGAGCCGCCTGCAGCTGCCCAAGCCAGCCTTGCGGCATCAATGCAGGATCAAAGTCGTATGCAAGAGGCCAAGGAGGCGGCATCGCAGAACACCCCGCCCGCCGCATTCGCCTGTTACCAGGCCGGACCCTTTGCGAATGCGCAGGTATTGAAGGCCTGGAGTCAAGCCGCCAAGGAAGTTCAAGGCGACGTCAAGCCGATCATGCGCAACGGGCAGGACATCATCGGCTATCTGCTGCTTTACCCGGTCACGGGCAGCCCGGAGGACATGAAGGTCGCGATGCAAACCTTACGCGAACAGGGTCTTCGTGACGCCTATCCACTCGCCGCGGGCGACTATAAGGGCTATATTTCGCTCGGCATGTTTCACCGGGAAGCCCAGGCTGCACGCATGCAAAGTGACTTGCGGGGCAGGGGCGTCGAGGCGGTCGTCAAGCCACGCTTCAAGGAGGCGGCGCAGAAATATGCTGTGTTTACAGGTCCCGTCGCGCTTGCCGGCCGCCTGAGTGAGTTGGGTAAACAATATCCGACGATACAGATGAAGGCGTTGCCCGATAACGATCCTCTGTGTTTGGAAAATCGCTCCGATCAATCGGATTCCTCCGCTGCGGAATTTGCCGGTAGCGGAGGGACGCAGACGACGGGGCAGACTCGGCAAGCTGATGCCGTAACCCCATCCGGCAATGTTGTCAGCGCCGAACATGCGGCATTGAAAGCCGTTGATCCGGTTGTGCAGCAAGCGCCCGGAAAGCCGGCGCCGAAGCTGCCGAGCGCTACGGCAGACGCAAAGCCTGCCAGACTCGTTTGTTACGAGGCGGGGCCTTTTTCGAATGAGCAAGGTCTGAGTGCCTGGCAGAGACAGGTTGCGGGTGTTAAGGGCCAGATGAAGCCGATATTCCGCGATGGCAAAGTGATCAGCGATTATCTGGTGCTGTATGCTTCATCGGGCAGCGCGGAAGGCACCAAGGCCACTATTCAACTGTTGCGAGCGCAGGGGCTTCATGATGCCTGGCCGTTGCCTTCCGGTGAAGAGAAGGGGCAAATATCGCTCGGGGTGTTCAATCGGGAAGAGAATGCCGTGCAAATGCAAAAAAGGCTGCTCGACAAAGGCGTCAATTCGATTGTGAAGCCGCGCTATAAGAGCAAACGGCAAAAGTTTGCGCTGTTTGCCGGTGCCGAATCGATTGCCGGCAGCCTGCAGGCGCTGGAAAAAAGCCATCCCGATATCAAGCTGCGCAGGATGGCGGATACCGAGCAAAACTGCCCCAAGAATCAATCCGTACCGCATTAACGGAACGGATTTTGAGGGTTGGGCAATGTTCCGCAGGGGGGGCTTTGTCAAAACCCTGAAAAAGAAGAGGGTGAAAGTCGCCCAGTTTTGTCGCTATTTTGAGGCGGCAAAGTTCGCAGGAGGGCGTCCGAAGTTTGTTTGGAGCTTTGCTTTAAGTTACGGTGTGCTTTAAAGAAATAACAATAGATTTCAATTTGTTGTGGCGGCTTTTTATATGTCTGGATGAGCCTTTTTTTTCGATGGGTGATTTTGGAAGCCATAGGCGATGGATTTTTTTTTTCATATGGCTTTGACACAGGGGCTTATCTCATGTTAAAAATTACGCCGTTGTTCAGATATAAACCGACAACCAACTCGTTAAAATTTTTGATGGGTTGCTCTCTTTGAGGAGAGGGGCTTATAAAATTAATAACTATAGAGGATTTAAAAATGGCTGAAGCACAAGAAAAAGATAACACCTGGATCATCGTTGGCGTTGCAATCGCATCAATCATCCTGCTGGTTGTATTGCTGAAGAAAGACGAAACGAAGCATCTGGAAAGCGGTACTGTTGCTCAAAGCAACGCAGAAGTTGATGCGAAATTGTCTCAAAGAAAAACCAAAAATACTACCGAACAATAAGAAGTAGTTCCCCCTGGCGGCGCTTGCCGGCAGGGGGATTTCTTTTCGCATAAAAAAATCCCCACTCCTCAACACTGATTCCGCCGGCCCCGCGGGAACAGATGTGATCCTCTTGATCGACTTATCCGATTGACCACTCCGCTTTTCCCGGTTCCGGGAAAAACGGCTCGCGGCTTGGCGATTTGTCGAATGAAAGAACCGCCCGCCGCTCTTCCTTATCACAGGAAGAAGGGCAGTCTCGATCCTTCGTAGCAAATCCTCATGACCTGGCGGCTAGGGTTCCTTCTGCAGTTCCTGTAATTTTTCCTCCAGCTGTTTGACCTTCTTGATCAGATCGGGCAATTTCTGTATCGCCAGCTGTTCCTTGTAAGCGGTTTTTTTATCTTTGGCCGGGCTGCCGAAATATTGTGCGCCCGCAGGAATGTCTCCGGCGACACCGGAGCGCGCCAACACCACAGCACCCTTGCCGATCGTGACATGGTCCGCGACGCCGGCGCTGCCGGCCAGAATCGCATAGTCGTCGATTGTGCACGAACCGGAGACGCCGGTCTGTCCGCACATGATCACATGCCGGCCGACCTTGTTGTTATGGCCGATCTGCACCAGATTATCGATTTTGGAGCCTGTGCCGATCACAGTGCTGCCCAAGGCGCCCCGGTCGATGCAGGTATTGGCGCCGATTTCTACGTTGTCCTCGATCCTGACATTGCCGATTTGCGGCACTTTGACATGCGCGCCGTTTCTGAATTTATAGCCGAAGCCGTCCGCGCCGATGATCGCGCCGGAATGGATGGTCACATGATCGCCAATCTCGACGTCGTCGTAGATCACAGCATAAGGATGGATGCGGCAGTGCTTGCCGATCTTGACGTTGCGGCCGAGGTAGGCGCCCGGCAGAATCGCGCTGTGATCGTCGATGCGGGTCTGTTCGCCGATCACCGCGTAAGGACCGATATAAACCGCCTCGCCCAGCGTCACATCGCTCGCAAGCACGGCCTGCGGTGCGATCTCGGGCGCATAGGTGCGTTCGGGATGCAGGCGTTTGACCGCCTCGATGAAGGCCAGTTCGGGGTCCTTGCAGACCAGCAACGCCAAGGTTTCGGGAACTTCCTGAACGGCAAAGCCTTCAGCGATCAAGCAAGCCGACGCGGCCGATTGTTGCAGGTGCGCGGCGTATTTGCTGTTGGTCAATTGCGTGACCTGCCCAGGTTCCGCGGAACTGATGTCGGCGGCAGAATGGATTATCTTGTCGGCGTCGCCGCCTTCGATACGGGCTCCGCAGAGTTCGGCTAGTTCTTTTACGGTTATTGGCATGGAGTTCTCGCTTTTTGCGTGGGTCTGATGTCGGTCTTGTCGGCCGGGTCAGGCGCGGCCGCAACCCGGCATATTGGATTCGAAACAAAGTCCAAGCGATGTTGGACTTCAGGGGTTCATTTGATGATCAGTTGGCGCCAAACAGCGCCGCCGAGGAATGCGGTGTCGGCGGCGGGCGGTATTAGCCGCGCCGCCAGCGGCCGGACTTGCCGCCGTCTTTCTCGACCAGGCGCACGGCCTGCATGGTCATGCCACGGTCGACCCCCTTGCACATGTCGTAAATGGTCAGCAGCGCAACTTGCACGGCGGTCAACGCTTCCATTTCGACGCCGGTCTGGCCGCAGGTCTTGACCAAGGTCTGGCAGCGGATGCGGCTGTGTTCCGCCTCGGCGCCGAATTCGACCGTCACATGCGTAATCGGCAGCGGATGGCAAAGCGGGATCAAATCGGCCGTTTTCTTGCTGGCCATGATGCCGGCAATCCGCGCCACGGCCAGCACGTCGCCTTTTTTATGTTCGCCCTTCAGGATCATGCTCAAGGTGGCTGGCTGCATCTCGATATAGCCCTCCGCGATTGCGGTGCGCTGGGTAATGGCCTTTTCGCCGACGTCGACCATGATCGCTTCGCCGGCCTGATTAAAATGTGGAGTATGCGTCACAATTCGGTAGAATAACTGATCAAAACGCTCGTTTTCGAGCACAAAGGCTGATTTTTATCATTGCGTGAAGGTTTATGTCAATCAAAGTTCGCTATTTTGCCAGTCTGAAGGAACGCGTCGGGCGTTCGGAGGACAATGTGTCGATCGCCGAACCTCTGACCGCGGACACGCTGTGGCGGCAATGTGTGCCCGAATTGCCGCCGCCGGAGCAGATCCTGGTCGCGATCAACCTGGATTATGCGGACTGGGACAGCCTTGTGAAGGATGGCGATGAGGTCGCGTTCTTTCCGCCGGTGACCGGAGGCTAGCATGCGGGTCAAAATTTCGATTGAGCCGTTCGATCCGTGGTTTGAGGCGCGCGCCTATCAAGACGCGGCCGGGCAAATGGCCGGCAAATTCGGCGCTTTGAGCCTGTTCGTCGGTACGATGCGCGATTTCAACGAAGGCGATGAGGTCGCCGGCATGACGCTTGAGCATTATCCCGGCATGACCGAGAAAGCGCTCGAAAAAATCGTGCAGGAGGCCGCCGAGTGCTGGCCGGTGCTCGATGCGCTGGTCGTACACCGGGTCGGCGATATCTTGCCCGGAGAGCCGATCGTGCTGGTCGCGGTGTGGACTTCGCACCGCGGCGATGCGTTCGATGCGAGTCGACACATCATGGAGGCGCTCAAGTCGAAGGCGCCGTTCTGGAAAAAAGAAAGATTGCAAGCCACGGGCGAGCGCTGGGTCGCCGAAAATACCGACGGCTATTTGAAAAGCGAGTGAGGCAAAGGATGTTGGGGGTATTGGACAAAATGCAGGTCAAATTGGAGCTGCCGGTAGAGTACCGCCTGCCGCTCGGCGATCAGACGGTGGAGTTGAACCCCTTGCTTGGGCAGACGATCAGGCTGCGCTACACCGGCAACATTTTTTGCGTGCACTGCGGCAAGGCGACCAAAAAAAGTTTCAGCCAGGGTTACTGCTACCCCTGCTTCATCAAGCTGGCGCAGTGCGACATGTGCATCATGAAGCCGGAAATCTGCCACTACGCGGCCGGCACCTGCCGCGAGCCGGCCTGGGGCGAGCAGTTCTGCATGCAGCCGCATATCGTCTATCTGGCCAATTCGAGCGGCATCAAGGTCGGCATCACCCGAGAGGGGCAAATCCCGACGCGCTGGATAGACCAGGGCGCGGTGCAGGCCCTGCCGATCTTCCGTGTGCCGTCGCGCCATGTGTCCGGCCTGATCGAAGTGATTATCGCCAGGCACATCAGCGACAAGACCCGCTGGCAGCAAATGCTGAAGAACCAGGTCAGTCCGGTCGATCTTCAGGCCGAGCGCGATAGGTTGCGGGAGCTATGCAGAGCCGAGCTGGATGAGCTGATCGCCCGGTACGGCAACCAGGCGATCGAATTTTTGACGGATCAACCCGGCGTCGATATCCGCTATCCGGTCGACCAGTATCCGGTCAAGGTCGCATCGTTCAATCTGGACAAAAACCCGGAAGTTGCGGGCGTTCTGCACGGCATCAAAGGCCAGTACCTGCTGCTCGATAGCGGCGTGATCAATATTCGCAAGTTTACCGGATACGAGGTCGAGTTTTCCGGAGCGTAGTTGATAAGCCGGCTTCGGAGTGGGTTTTTCCGAGGCGCCTGTCCTGCTAATGCCTGTCGTGCATCGCGCCATGCGGGTGTCCCGGCATGGCGTCCGAGCCGTGATCGGCCAATTGGGCGCCGAACCAGCGGTGGATTGCATCTATCAGGCCGGCCTCCTTCGAGGCATAGGTGATTTCGGCGCCGTTGTCGAGTTCCTTGTATACGACATGAAGCTGTTCGGGTTTGGCGCGGCGCAATTCGGTCAGGCCGGGCATGTTCTCGCCGTGAATTTTGGCCGGATTGGAAAAGTCGCCGCGGCTGAATTCCTGTGATATTTTCTTCAGGTGCCGCCGAATCAATTCGATTTGTTCGGCATTGCCTTGTTCTCTGATAATCACCTGCTGAATCCCGCCCGTCTCGGTTTTGGCAAAGATGTGCCGGGTCTGTTTCAGGTCGAAAGGCATGACATGCATGCCGTGCCGGGTCACTTCCTCTAAACGTTCGGGACTCGCGGTTTGCGCCGGGGCCGGTTGCACGAGTGTCAGGCTAAGCGCTGCGGCAATCAATAAGGGATTCGGTTTGCTGGGGAGGGGCATAAAAGAGTCTCTATGGGTCGGAGAAATATAGAGTGTCCGATGCCGGGATAACCGGCGACACCACCTATTGGTCATCGACGCGTTGTATTTTTCTAATAAAAGCGCCTAATTGATTTTGAATTAGCCCGGCGGCCAATGCAGAGCTCGCCCGCCGAGCAGATGCAAATGCAGATGATAAACCGCCTGGCCGCCGTTCCGGTTGCAGTTGAACAGCGTTCGGTAGCCTTCCTCGGCGATGCCTTCCTGTTCGGCCAGTTTGACCGCGGTTTGCAGCAGTTGACCTCCCAGATGGGCGTCGTCGAGTTCGTTCAGCGTGGCGATATGGCGTTTCGGGATCACCAGGATGTGGACCGGGGCCTGCGGGTTGATGTCGCGGAACGCCATGAGGGTGTCGTCTTCGTAAACCACGTCCGGTTTGATATCGCCGGCGACCATTTTGCAGAATAAACAGTTCGTCATCGTTTTGCCTTGTTCCAGGGGAAGGTAATAATCATGGGTTGATGCGTAGAAGATATCGCATTGGATGATGCATTTTATACCGAACCGAAGTTTGCGGGGCTGACTTTAATCGTCGGAAACAATGTGCGCATCGCGCACGCTTTTTCAAAGCGTTCCGTTGGCAGGCCCAGAAGGTGCGCGATGCGTATGCGGCTTGAAATGGTCGGAGGGGCTTAAATCGTACGGCGCCCGTTAAACGCATGCAGCAGCGTGCCGCTGTCGATGAATTCAAGCTCGCCGCCCATCGGCACGCCGTGCGCGATGCGGCTGGCCTGGACATGGTGCTTGCGGGCGAGTTCGCCGATGAAGAAGGCGGTTACCTCGCCTTCGACGGTCGAGTTGGTCGCCAGCACCAGTTCCTTGATCTGGCCCGCGGCCAGCTGCTGTTCGAGCTGGTCGAGGCCGAGTTCGCCGGGGCCGATGCCGTCCAGTGGCGACAGGCGGCCGTGCAGCACGAAATACAGGCCCTTGAACACGGTCGCCTGTTCGATGATCCAGACGTCGGATGGGTTTTCGACGATGCAGACGAGTGATTTGTCGCGCGCCGGATTCGCGCAGAGGTCGCAGAGCGGCTTTTCGGTCAGGGTGCGGCAGTTGCCGCATTGGCCGATGCGGTCGATCGCCAGCAGCAGGGTTTCGGCCAGCGTGCGCGCGCCCTGGCGGTCTTTTTGCAAGAGGTGGAAGGCCATGCGCTGCGCGGTCTTCGGGCCGACGCCGGGCAGGCAGCGCAGGTGCTGGATCAGCCGGCCCAGGAGGCCGTTGTCGCGCATGCTTAGAACGGCATTTGAAAGCCGGGAGGCAAGGGCAGGCCGGCGGTAATTTCGGTCATCTTTTCTTTCTTCATCTTCGCGACCTTGTTGACCGCGTCATTGATCGCGGCCGCGACCAGATCTTCGAGCATGTCCTTGTCGTCGCCGATCAGGGACGGGTCGATCGTGACCTTGCGCGCTTCGCGCTTGCCGGTCATCAGGATCGTGACTAGGCCGCCGCCGGCTTGGCCGGTCACTTCCATCGCTTCGATTTCTTCCTTCGCGCGTTTGAAGTCTTCCTGCATTTTCTGGGCTTGCTGCATGATGCTGCCGAGAGGATTTTTCATGGGTATTCTCCTGGATTAAACGGGTTCAATGGTGCCGGGAATGACCCGTGCGCCGAAATGTTCTTTGAGGGCCTGAATGTTTTGATCCGCTTCGATCGCGTCGACCGCGGCCTGTTGCTGGTCTTCGCGCTGCTTCAGCAGTTGCTCGGCCGGCGTCGCGGTGGTCGGTTTTTCGATCAGGATCGTCAGTTTGAGCGGTTTGCCGCGCAAGGTGCGCAGCGAGGCTTGCAGTTTTTCGATGCGCATCGGCGACAGCATGGTCTGATACGCAGGGTCCAGCAACAGCGTGCAGGCATGATCGTCGATCGACTGCAAGGCGCATTGCTGCGCCAGTTGTTTGGTAATGCTCTCGAGCCGCATCGCCGCGATCATCTCCAGCCAGTTGTCGGTGGCGGGCAGGGCTGGCGCAGGTGCTTGTGTTCGGGGTTCTTCGCGCGCCGGTTGGCTCACGGCGGGCGCGGGTGCCGGCCGGGTCGGTATCGATGCCGGAGCCGGTTTCGCAGCCGGTTGCGGGCGTTTTTCCTGGGCGATATCCCCTGCGACCGGCCGAAACGCCAGCATGCGCAGCAGCGCCATTTCAAAGCCGCTTCTGGGGTCGGGCGCGAGGTCCAGATCTTTTTGGCCGAGCAGGCCGATCTGGTAATAAAGATGCACGTCTTCGGGCGGCAGTTGGGCCGCCAGGGTTTTGATCAGTTCGCCGTCGAGGCCCGCATCGATATGCACCGGCGCCTGCTGCAGCACCGCGATCGCATGCAGGGCTTGCAGGAGTTGGCGCAGCACGCCGCTGAAGTCGGGCGATAAGTCGGCCAGGCCGGCGATGATTTGCAAGAGGCCTGGCGCATCCTGAGCGGCCAGCGCATTGAGCAGGTCGCCGACCGGTTGCTGCGCAATCACGCCGAGCATCGAGCCGACATCGTCTGCAGTCACCTTGCCGTTGCCGTGCACGATCGCCTGGTCGAGCAGGCTCAGGCCGTCGCGCATGCTGCCGTCGGCGGCGCGCGCCAACAGCTTCAGGGCCGGGGCTTCGAAGGCGATGGTTTCCTGGTTCAGGATGAATTCCATCTGTCCGCTGATCTGTTCGGGCGACAAGCGTTTCAGGTTGAATTGCAGGCAGCGCGACAGTACGGTGACCGGAATCTTGTGCGGGTCGGTCGTCGCGAGCAGGAATTTGACATGCGCGGGCGGCTCTTCGAGCGTCTTCAGCAGGGCGTTGAAGCTGTGGCCGGACAGCATGTGCACTTCGTCGATCAGATAGACCTTGAAGCGGCCCTGGTTCGGCGCATATTGGGCATTGTCGAGCAGGTCGCGGGTGTCTTCGACCTTGGTGCGCGAGGCGGCATCGACTTCGATCAAATCCAGAAAACGGCCTTCATCGACATCGCGGCAGACCTTGCAGGCGCCACAGGGATTATAATCCTGTAGATTTTCGCAGTTGATGGCTTTGGCCAGAATACGGGCCAGGGTGGTTTTGCCGACGCCGCGGGTGCCGGTAAACAGATAGGCATGATGCAGACGATCATGCTGCAAGGCGTTAATCAACGACTTGACGACATGTTCTTGACCGACGATTTCGGAGAAATTATGCGGGCGCCATTTGCGGGCGAGAACCTGGTAACTCATTTCAGGCTCGGTACGGATAAAAAGCGAGTAGGGCGGTAACCGCACCAGCCACATCCCGGCACACGAATCTGCTGCTACCGTTGCTTCCTTCCGGACCTGGCGGGGTTTGCAGCGTATCGTTGCGAGAGGACCGATACGGTCACCATAATTCAGCCTTAGCGGCTGTGAGTTGGCTATTATCTGCGGGATTTGAAAAAAATGCAAGCCTTGTTGCAATAATTTTTTTTCGATCCCGAATCGGCGGTAACAGCATGGGCTTAATCATGCTAAAGTTAGCCGATTCGATAAGCGCATTCATTCTAACCTGAAAACGAACAATATGACAGCAGCAACCCTTTTTTCCGAAGCAAAACGCGTGATTCCGGGCGGCGTCAATTCGCCGGTGCGTTCTTTCAGCGGCGTCGGCGGCACGCCGGTCTTCATCGACCGGGCGCTAGGCGCGTATATTTACGACAGCGAAGGCAAGGCCTATATCGACTATGTCGGCTCCTGGGGGCCGATGATTCTGGGGCATGCGCATCCCGCGGTGATCGCGGCCGTCAAGGCGGCGGCCGAAAAGGGGCTGAGTTTCGGCGCGCCGACCGAAATCGAGACGCGCATGGCGCAAAAGGTGATCGAGCTGTTGCCTTCGGTCGAACTGGTCCGCATGGTCAGCTCCGGCACCGAGGCGACGATGAGCGCGATCCGTCTGGCCCGTGGCTATACCGGTCGCGACAAAATCGTCAAATTCGAGGGGTGCTATCACGGCCATTCCGATTCGCTGCTGGTCAAGGCCGGTTCCGGCGCCTTGACCTTCGGTGTGCCGAGTTCGCCGGGCGTGCCGAAGGCGGTGGCGGAAAATACGCTCACCCTGACCTACAACGACAGCGAGGCGGTTGCCGAGCTGTTCGCGCAAATCGGCGAACAGATCGCCTGCATCATCGTCGAGCCGGTGGCCGGCAATATGAACTGCATCCCGCCGGTACCCGGCTTTCTCGAAACGCTCAGGAAAGTCTGCGATCAATACGGCAGCGTACTGATTTTTGACGAAGTGATGACCGGCTTCCGCGTCGGTTTGCAGGGCGCGCAAGGCGTTTACGGGATCAAACCTGATCTAACCACCTTAGGCAAGGTGATCGGCGGCGGCATGCCTGTCGGCGCGTTCGGCGGCAGCCGCAAGATCATGGAATCTTTGGCGCCGGCGGGCCCTGTCTATCAGGCGGGCACCTTGTCAGGCAATCCGGTCGCGATGGCGGCGGGTCTCGCGACCCTGGAACTGATACAGCAGCCGGGTTTTTACGAAGCGCTCGGCGCGAAAACCCAAAGTCTGATGAGCGGCCTGCAAGCGGTGGCTGATCAAGCCGGCATCGGTTTCACGACTAACGCGGTCGGGGGCATGTTCGGGATATTCTTCAGCGCCAAGGACAAGGTGACAAGCTTTGCCGACGTGATGCAATGCGATCAGGAGCGCTTCAAGCGCTTCTTCCATGCAATGCTGGCGGAAGGCGTGTATCTCGCGCCTTCCGCATTCGAGGCGGGCTTCGTGTCGGCCGCGCACAGCGAACAGGATTTGAGCCGTACACTCGAGAAAGCGGCGCTTTGTTTCAAGGCACAGTAAGGGCCTGTTGCTCAAATGATTTTGGCGCGTGCCTGTAGGATTGATCGCATTCGCGAGGGTTGCTGGATTTACCTTGCAAACTATCTTGCGCGGAGGCTTGCCAAATAAATTATAAATTGTGGTAGAATCGCAGACGGTACACTAATACCGTTTCAAAACCGTTACTGATTTATAAAATCAAATAACAAAAAAAACAGAGGACTCTAACAATATGAAAATCATGAAAAAAATCGCACTTGCTGCACTGGTCGGCGCTTCCATGGGTGTTTTCTCTACCTCTGCAATGGCGGAAGCTTCTGACGGCAGAATCGTATATGCTCCAAAAGATGCGATTGATCTGACCATTAAGAAAATCGAAGCGGCTCTGGCTTCTGCAACTTCCGGCGGCGATGCTGAAACGATCGCCAGCCTGACCAAAGAAGCATCAGACATGAGCAAAGAAATCAACGCAAACGACAAGGTTGATATCGCTCGCAGCCGCGCTAACGTTGTATTGAAAAACGCTCGCAACGCTGCTAAAGCTGGCAATATTCCAGAAGCAGAACAACTGTTGAGAAAAGCGCTGCAAGACTTCACCGCGCTGAAAGGTTTACTCTAAATTCTTGCTTGAAAGCTTATCGGGAGGCTTCGTGCTTCCCGATAAGCTTATTCCGTTTACTTCCCGCTTCGCCTTACCTTTTTGGAAGCCCGGCCGAATCCCGGTGGGTTTCTTTCCCTCAATGCCCGCCGCTTGCTCCGCTGTCAGCCGAGACTTTGCTGACCCACGGCATCAGCAATAGCGTGGTAAAAAACACCGCCGCCAGAATATGAAACATCATATTCAGCGTCAGCACTTCGGCTTCGCGCATCGCCATTCCGTAAAGCTGCTTCAGCGCCGCCGATTCCGCATCCGGCAATCCGCTACCCGACAACCGCTCCCGCAAACCGCCCAATAGCGCCTGTGCCTGCGGCGAGCCTGGCGTCACATGCTCGCGCAGCGCCGCGTAATTGCCCTTGTTCAATTGAATCATCAGCGTATTCGCGACCGCGAGGCCGATCGCGCCGCCCAGGTTGCGCGTCAAATTGTAAAGCCCGCTGGCATTCTTGACTTCCTCCGGCGGCAAGGTGCCCAGCGCCAGGGAATTGATCGGCAGGAAACAATACATTAACGAAAAGCCCCGAATCGCCTGCGGCCAGAAAAACTCCCAGTAGCCGGAGTCATAGGTCAGATTGCCGTTCATCCAGCAACCCAGCGCGAAACCGGACAAACCCAGCGCCAGCATCAGCCGCGAATCGATGCGTTTCACCAAGGGGCCCGCGACGAAGGCGGACAGCAACTGGAACATGCCGGTGACCATGATGTACTGGCCGATCTGCAGGCTGTTCAGTCCCTTGACGCTGGCCAGATAGACCGGCATCAGAAACATCAGCGTGAACATGCCGATGCCGAGTATGAAACCGAGCGTGCAGCCAACCGTGAAGTTGCGATTGCGGAACGCCCACAGGTCGACGATAGGATGATCTATCGTCAGTTCGCGGTAAAGCATCGCCATGCCCGAGGCGACCGCGACGCATGTGAAAAACACGATCTCCCGGCTCTCGAACCATTGCTCCTTCACGCCTTCTTCCAGCACGAATTGCGAACTGCCGAGAAAGACTACGATATAGACGATGCCGAGAAAATCGATCTTCTTCAGCAAATCCCACTCGGGCTCATCGACACGCACGAACTGCCATGTCGCCAAACACACCAGCACGCCCGGCACCAGATTGATCAGAAACAGCGCCTTCCAGGACACGAATTCGGTCAGATAGCCGCCCAGCACAGGGCCCGCGGTCGGTGCAATCATCACCACCATGCCGACCACGATCACCATCGTCGGTTGCAGGCGCGGCGGAAACAAGGTGTAGATCACCGCAAATACGGTCGGTATCATCGCGCCGCCGAACAAGCCCTGAAAAGCCCGGAACACCACCATCGACGGCAGATTCCAGGCCAGCACGCAGCATAGGCTCATCAGGGTAAAACCGCCGCAGGACAGCACGAACAAGATGCGCGTCGAAAAGGCGCGCGCTAGCCAGCCTGACAGCGGAATGATCACGACTTCCGCCACCAGATAGGCGGTCTGCACCCAGGTGATCTCGTCCTTGGTCGCCGATAGCCCGGCCTGAATCTGTTCCAGCGAACTCGCGACGATCTGGATGTCCAGAATCGCCATGAAAATGCCGAAGACCATCGCGGTGAAGCCGAGCCATTGCGGGGTCGTCAGCTCGCCATGGGGTGGGTTTTCGATCGTTATTATTGCCGAGGCATGCTGCTTGTCTTCAGGGCGAGTGGGTAATGATTCACTGACGGACATGACCGTTTACCGCACTCTGACTTTGATCGTGGTCGAGAGCCCGGGCCTGAGGCCGTCAAGATCGGTGCCCGCGCGGAACTTGATCTTTACCGGTACCCGGCGCACAATCTTGGTGAAGTTGCCGGTTGCGTTTTCCGGTGGCAGCAGGCTGAATTCGGAGCCGGAAGCCGGCGCAAAACTGTCAACGATGCCCTCGAAAACGCGGCCGGGAGCCGCATCGACCCGAATTTCAACCGCCTGTCCCGCTGTCATCTGGGCGATCTGGGTTTCCTTGAAGTTGGCTTCGACAAAGAGGCCGTCGGCCGGAATCAAGAAGGCGAGCGCGCTGCCCGGTTGCACCAGCTGGCCCACCTGCACGCTGCGGTTGCCGATCACGCCGTCGAACGGTGCGACGATGCGGGTATTCGCCAGGTCGATCCGGGCCAGTTCCAGCATCGCCTCCGCCGCTTTCAGGCGGGCACGGCTTTCGGTCATGCGGGCATCCAGCGTAGACAGTCGGCTTTCCGCGCCCTCTTTGGCTGAAACGAATTTGTTGCGCTCGGCCTTGGCCTGTTTATAAGCCGAATCGGCCGCATCGCGGCTTTGCGCGGAAATGGCGCCTTCGTCGGCCAGGTTCGTAAAGCGTTTCAGATCCTTGGCCGACTTTTCGACGCTCGCTTCGGCCACGGCGATGTTAGCGTGCTCCTGGCGGATCATCGCACCCTGCGCCCGTTTGTCGGTTTCCAGCGTCTCGGCGCTGGCCTTTTCGAGCAGGACCTGTGCCTCGGCCTGCGCGGCCTTGGCCTGAAAGTCGTGGTCGTCGATCACCACCAACAGATCGCCGCGCTTCACATGTTGGTTGTCTTCGAGCAGCACTTCCTTCACATAGCCGCTTTCTTTCGGGCTGATCAGGCCCATGTGCGACTTCAGATAGGCATTGTCGGTGCTCTCGAAAGGATGCACGATTTTGAGCCAATAAAAGGCGCCGGCCGATGCCGCCAGCAGTAGGAGGGCGATCATGAACAACGGTGTCTTGTAAAAGGGAGTGTGCATAAATTAAGGATTGCTAAACTAAACGGTTTAGTTTATTTTACTCACGAACCCGATCCATAAGCAATCAAATTTTTAGAGTAAGATCATGACTCACGCTTCCCCATCCAAACGACAGGCCATCCTGGCTGCCGCAAGGCAGGCATTTCTCGCGCACGGCTACAGCGGCGTCAGCATGGAAGCGATCGCAGAGGCCGCGCCGGTCTCGAAGCCGACGCTGTACAGCCATTTTCACGGCAAGCAGGAACTGTTCTCGGCGGTGATCGCCGAACAGTGCGAATCCCTGCTCATAACGCTCGCTAGTTCGCAGGGCAACAACCAGAATCCCGAAGTCGGACTGAAAAGGATTGCCCGCGCTTTCGTCGATCTGATTTATGCGCCCGAGTCGCTGCAGCTTTACCGGCTGATCATCTCCGAGCAGCAACATTTTCCGGAATTGGGAGCTCAGGTCTACCGATCCGGCCCCGAACCGGTTCTGACGCAACTGTCCTCTTACCTTGCCGAGCTGGCCGCGAGCGACACGATGCAAATTGCCGATGTCGAGGCATCGAGCCGTCTGTTTCTGAGTATGTTGAAGGGGGACGAGCATTTTCGTTGCCTGCTTGGGATGCAGGACGGATTGAACGCTGCGGAGAAGGAAAATATGATCAATGCTGCCGTTGCCTTGTTTCTGAAGGGACATCGCTATGAAGCCTAGTCTAGCGTCATGTTTGATCGCCGCCGGTTTGGCCGGCTGCGCTATGGGGCCCGATTACAAGGAAACCGCGCCAACCGTTCCCGAGCGCTGGCAAGCCTCCGGCTTGAAACCGGCGAAAGAGGGCGCTACGCCTGTTGGCGCAGAAGCGTTGCGGCGCTGGTGGCAAAGTTTCGGCGATGCGGCACTGGACCGTCTGATGGAGCAGGCGCTGGCCGGCAACCTCGATATCAAGATTGCGCTGACCCGTATCGACCAGGCCCGCGCCGAGCGCCGCAGCACGCGCGCGGAATTGTTTCCGACCGTCAATGTGGCTGCAGGCGCGCAGCGCAACGAGAATCCGTTTCCGGGGTTCGCGCCCGGCCTCAAGTTCAATCTGTTCGAACTCGGTTTCGATGCGCTCTGGGAAATCGATCTGTTCGGCCGCCAGCAGCGGCGCCTGGAGGCCGCCTCCGCGGATCTGGAAGGCGCAGCGGAGCAATATCGCCAGTCGCAGGTCGTACTGACTTCCGAAATCGCGCGCACCTATGTCGATTATAGGAGCCTTCAGAACCAACTCAGAATTACGCGCTCAAACCTGGAGTCGCAGCAGAAGACGTTGCGATTGACCGAAAGGCTCAACGACGAAGGCGTCGGCACGAAACACGACGTGGTGCGGGCGAGGGCGCAGGCGTCCGCGACCGAATCCCAGATTCCGGCGCTCGAAGCCCGATGGGTTTCGGCCTTGCGCCAGCTCGAAGTGCTGGCGGGTGGGCGTCCCGGTTCCCTGGACAAGCAGCTGAATTCCAGCGGCGCGGTGCCGGCGGCGCCGGCGCTCGGGATTCTGGCTTCCCCGGCCGAAACGATACGCCATCGCCCCGACCTTCGCGTCGCCGAACGCAGTCTCGCGGCCGCGACCGCGATGCAGGGGGCTGCGATCGCGGAACTGTTTCCGAAGCTATCGCTGTCGGCCTTCTTGGGGCTGCGCAATACCGACATCGAAAGCTTGTTCAAATCGGCGTCGTTTTCCTACGGCACCGCCGCCAATCTGTTGCAGCCCTTGCTGAATTTCGGCCGCATCCGCGCCGGCATCGATTTGGCCGATGCGAAGCAGAAGGAAGCTTATCTGAACTATGAAAAGGCGGTGCTGGAGGCGCTGCAGGAAACCGAGATCGCGCTGACCCGCTACCTGAAGGAAGAAATCCGGCGGCAGACTCTAGCCCGTTCGGTGGCCGATCTGAAGGAATCGGTCCGTTTGTCGAATTTACGCTATACGGAAGGCGTCAGCTCGTTTCTGGACGTGCTGGACGCGCAGCGCGCTCTGTATATCGCCGAAATCGATCTGGCCCGCTCGGAGGCGGACACCGCGACCAATCTGATCGCCTTGTACAAGGCGCTGGGCGGCGGCGCGAACGCCCTATCGACATAACTGAAACCTGCCGGGAGGATTGATGAGCGCACAGACAAAATCGATACTGACCTGGATTCTTGCCGGAGCCGTGTTCGCGGCCGCGGCCGTCTGGTGGAGCTTGCGTCCGAACGGGCTGCCGGCGGGCATCGTTTCCGGCAATGGCCGTATCGAAGCGACAGAAATCGACATCGCCACCAAGACGTCCGGCCGAGTCATCGAGATTCTGGCGCACGAAGGCGACTTCGTAAAGGCCGGCGATCTGCTGGCGCGGATGGATTCGGAAGTGCTGCTGGCCCAAAAGGCCGAGGCGGAGGCGCAGGTGCGCCAGGCCGAAAACGCCTATCTGACCGCGAAATCGATCGTGGTTCAACGCGAGAGCGAACGCCTCGCCGCCCAGGCGGTTGTCGCCCAGCGCCAGGCCGAACTCGACGTTGCCCGCAAGCGTTTGAAGCGCTCGCAGCGGCTCGTCGGCGAAGGCGCTATCCCGCAGCAGGAAGTCGACGATAACCGCGCCCGGGTGCTGGGAGCGGAGGCGGCCGTCAGGGCCGCCGAGGCGCAGGTCGCGGCCGCGCGCGCCGGCATCGAGGCGTCGAAGTCGCAGGTGGTAGAGTCGCAGTCTTTGATCGAGGCAGCCAAAGCGACCGTCGCGCGGCTGAAGGCCGATATCGACGACCGCGCACTGAAGGCGCCGCGCGACGGCCGCGTGCAGTACCGGGTCGCCGAGCCCGGCGAAGTGCTCGATGCCGGCGGCCGGGTGCTGAACATGGTGGATCTGTCCGATGTGTATATGACCTTCTTTTTGCCTACCGAGGCCGCCGGTAATGTGGCACTAGGCAGCGAAATCCGCCTCGTCTTCGATGCCGCGCCAAATCTTGTGGTTCCGGCCAAAGCCAGCTTCGTCGCCAGTGTCGCCCAGTTCACGCCAAAGACCGTCGAGACCGAGAGCGAACGCCTGAAGTTGATGTTCCGCGTGCGTGCGAGGATCGCTCCCGAGCTATTGAAACAGCATCTCGAACAGGTCAAGACCGGTTTGCCCGGCATGGCCTATGTCAAAATCGACCCGGCCGTAGAATGGCCCGCCGAACTCGCGATCAAGTTGATCAAATGAACGGCCACACGCCTGCAGGGCCGGCCGTCCGCGTGCAGGGTGTCAGCCTGCGCTACGGCAGGAATCTCGCCCTCGACAACCTCAGTCTGGATATTCCGAGCGGCCGCATGGTCGGTCTGATCGGCCCCGACGGCGTCGGCAAGTCCAGTTTGATGGCGCTGTTGACCGGGGCAAGGAAAATGCAGAAAGGCCGGATCGAGGTGTTGGGCGGCGATATTGCGGACGCGGCGCACCGCCGCGCGGTCTGCCCGCGCATCGCCTACATGCCCCAGGGACTGGGCAAGAATCTCTATCTCACGCTCTCGGTATTCGAGAACGTCGATTTTTTCGGCCGCTTGTTCGGCCACGAGCAAGCCGAACGCCATCAACGCATCGCCGAACTGCTCGACAGCACCGGTTTGAGCCCTTTCCGCGACCGGCAGGCCGGGCAACTGTCGGGCGGCATGAAACAAAAGCTCGGACTGTGTTGTTCGCTGATTCACGATCCCGACCTCCTGGTGCTGGATGAGCCGACGACCGGCGTCGATCCCTTGTCCCGCGCCCAGTTCTGGGAGCTGATCGAGCGCCTAAGCGCGCGCCATTTGGGTATGAGCGTGCTGGTCTCGACCGCCTACATGGACGAGGCAGAGCGCTTCGACTGGCTGGTGGCGATGGATGCAGGCAAAATCCTGGCCACCGGCACGGCGTCGGAACTGCGCGCAAAAACCGGTGCCGGTACGCTGGAAGCGGCTTTTATCCGGCTGCTGCCGGAGGCAAAGCGCCTGGGCCACAAGGCAATCGTGATTCCGGCGCGGGACACCGGGGGCGAGCCGGAAATTGCGATTGAAGCCCATGATCTGACGATGCGCTTCGGCGATTTCGTCGCGGTCGATCGCGTCAGTTTGCGTATCGAGCGCGGCGAAATCTTCGGCTTTCTCGGCTCCAATGGCTGCGGCAAGTCGACCACGATGAAGATGCTGACCGGCCTGCTGCAACCGAGCGAAGGCGATGCTTTGCTGTTCGGACGGGGCGTAGACGCCGGCAATCTGGACACGCGGAGGCGCGTCGGCTACATGTCGCAGGCGTTCTCGCTGTATTCCGAACTGAGTGTGCGGCAAAATCTGGAACTGCACGCCCGGCTGTTTCACCTGCCCGAAGCCGAAATTCCCGTTCGCGTGACCGAGATGGCCGATCGCTTCGGGCTCGGGCCGGTGATGGACGTCCTGCCCGACAACTTGCCGCTGGGCATCAGGCAGCGCCTTTCGCTGGCGGTCGCGGTAATCCATAAGCCCGATTTGCTGATTCTCGACGAGCCGACCTCCGGCGTCGATCCGGTCGCGCGCGACAGCTTTTGGGAGCTGATGATCGACCTGTCACGCCGCGATCGCGTCACCATCTTTATTTCAACCCATTTCATGAACGAGGCCGAGCGCTGCGACCGCATCTCGCTGATGCATGCCGGCAAGGTGCTTGCCAGCGACAGCCCCGCCGCACTGATTGAACGCAGCGGCCATGCCTCTCTGGAAGCGGTCTTCATCGACTATCTGAAGGCAGCGAGCGGAATTGACGATGCGCCGGCCGGAGTCCCTGAGATCGGGGAGGCATCACTCTCTCCCCCTCTTCGGCCGGAGGAGAAGGAACAAGTCTCGCCGCATCCCCGTTTCAGCCTGTTGCGGCTGTTCAGCTATACCGTGCGCGAAACTATGGAGCTGCGCCGCGACCCGATTCGTTGGCTGATCGCCCTGTTCGGTACCCTGCTGCTGATGGTCACCTTCGGTTACGGCATCAGCATGGACGTCGAGGATCTGCGCTTTGCCGTGCTCGACCGCGACCAGACCCTGCTCAGCAGCAACTACGCGCTCGACCTCGGCGGTTCGCGCTACTTCATCGCTCAGCCGCCGATCACCGACTACGACGAACTCGACCGGCGCATGCGCAGCGGCGAACTGAGCCTGGCGATCGAGATCCCGCCCAACTTCGCACGCGATCTGGAGCGCGGCGATAACGTCAAGATCGGCGCCTGGGTCGACGGTGCGATGCCGACCCGCGCCGAGAACGTGATTGGCTACGTGCAGGCCATGCACCAGGTCTGGCTGCTGGAGCAGGCGCGCCGGCATGCGACGGGCCATGTGCCGGCCGGTCTCATGACGATAGAGACACGCTTTCGCTACAACCCCGACGTCAAGAGCCTGCCGGCCATCGTACCGGCCGTGATCCCGATGTTGCTGATGCTGATTCTGTCCATGCTCAGCGCGCTCAGCGTGGTGCGCGAAAAGGAGCTGGGCTCGATCCTGAATCTGTACGTCACGCCGGTGACCAAGCTGGAGTTCCTCGTCGGCAAGCAACTGCCCTACATCGCGATGGGGATGATCAACTTCTTTCTCGTCTGCGCGCTGGCGGTGTTCGTTTTCGGCGTACCGCACAAGGGCAGCTTCCTGCTGCTGACCCTGGCCGCGCTGCTCTACGTGACCGCCTCCACCGGCCTGGGACTATTGATCTCGGCTTTCACCCGCAGCCAGATCGCCGCCGTCTTCGCGACTTCGATCGCCACCATCATTCCCACCCGGCAATTTTCCGGCATGATCGACCCCGTGTCGTCGCTGGAGGGCGGGGCGCGCTTCGTCGGCGAGATTTTTCCGACCACGCATTTCATCACTCTCTGCCGCGGCACCTTCTCGAAGGCTTTGGGTTTCGCCGAGCTGAGTGCCTACTTGCTGCCGCTCGCCCTCGCCATTCCGGTGATTCTCGGTTTGAGCGTCATCTTGTTGAAGAAACAGGAGCGCTAGGCGTGCAGACTTGGCTGAATATATTTCATCTCGGCGTCAAGGAACTGCGCAGCCTCGGGCGCGACACCCTGATGATGGTGCTGATCGTGTTCTCCTTCACCGTCCAGGTCTACCTGACCGCGAAGAGCCTGCCCGAATCGCTGCACAAGGCGCCGATCGCCTTCGTTGACGAAGACCATTCGCCATTGTCGTCGCGCATCATCAATGCCTTCTTTCCGCCCCATTTCCTGACGCCGGCGATCATCGACCAGTATGCCATGGACCCCGGCATGGACGCGGGGCTGTACACCTTCGTTCTCGATATCCCGCCCGATTTCCAGCGCGACGTGCTGGCCGGGCGGACGCCTTCGATCCAGCTCAACGTCGACGCGACCCGCATGTCGCAGGCCTTTATCGGCAACAGCTACGTCCAGAACATTGTCAACGGCGAGGTGACGGCCTTCGTGCAGAGGCATCGTGCAGTCACGACGCTGCCTGCCGAACTCGAAGTGCGCGCCCGTTTCAATCCGAACCTGAGTTCGGTGTGGTTCGGATCGGTGATGGAGCTGATCAACAGCATCACGATGCTGTCCATCATCCTGACCGGCGCGGCGCTGATCCGCGAACGCGAACACGGCACGATCGAGCATTTGCTGGTGATGCCCTTGACCCCGTTCGAAATCATGATGGCCAAGGTCTGGGCCATGGGCCTGATCGTAGTCATCGTCGCGACGGCATCGCTGGCCGTCGTCGTGCAGGGCGTGCTTGAAGTGCCGATCGAAGGCTCGATCGGGCTTTTCGTCCTGGGGATGGCGCTGCATTTGTTCGCGACTACCTCAATGGGCATTTTTCTCGGCACCGTGGCGCGCTCGATGCCGCAGATGGGCATGCTGATGCTCGTCATCCTGCTGCCGCTGCAAATGTTGTCCGGCGGCATCACCCCGCGCGAGAGCATGCCCGAGCTGGTGCAGAACCTGATGCTGGCGGCGCCGACCACGCATTTCGTCGCGCTCGCCCAGGCCATTCTTTACCGTGGCGCCGGTTTCAGCATCGTCTGGCCCGAGTTTCTTGCATTGATCGGCATCGGCGGCGTCTTCTTCGTGCTGGCTCTGGGCCGCTTCCGCAAAACCATCGGTTCGATGGCCTGATCCATTCTAAATTCTGAGCAGACAAATCTGAGGAAACTGAGAGTAACGCGTCAGCATGCAAATTCATCAACTCTATCGGCGGCAAGAGCTGAATATGACCGTGCAGGAGGCATGGGATTTCTTTTCCTCTCCCCATCATCTGAACGACATCACGCCGGCTTTTTTCCATGTCGAAATCACCTCCAATGTGCCCGAAAAAATTTATGCCGGCTTATTGATCAGCTATAGGATGAAGGTCGTGTTCGGCATTCCGATGGCATGGCTTTCCGAAGTCAGCCAATGCGACGAGCCGAAACGCTTCGTCTATCAACAGCGCATCGGACCATTCAAATTCTGGAGCCATGAAGTGTGTCTGAGCGAAACGCAAAGCGGTATTCAGCTGGAAGACATCATGTTCTATGCCATGCCCTTCGGCTGGCTCGGAGAACTTTTAAACCGCTGGCTGATAGCGGATAGACTGGCGCGAATCTTCGACACTCGGCGTGATGTTTTACAAGCCAAATGGAAGTCAGCGAAGTAGCGCAATGATCGGATCACTGACATCAAAAGCCGCGCAGGTTTACGCTGTTTGGCAAACCAATATTTCGGGCTTCAATCTGTTCGTGATGCCGGACTGATGCCTAAAATCGGCGCATTGGCTTTAAATAGCGCCCATACCGGCATGCCAGGCACCAGCGCCAGATCTTGCAAACTCTGTTGAGTCACCATCGCGGCCAGAATTTCTCCGCCGGGAAGCAAGATGATCACTTCGGAGTCTACGATGTCGTGCCGGATGCGCATCACATGACCGAACAGGCAGTTGCGGGCCGAAGTGCGTTGATGGCCGGCATCGGTCGACAACAGGATGTCGGCGCTGTTGATCATCAACACCGCATCGGCGCCGACATCGACTGACAGTTCGGTGAGCGCCGCCGTCCCCATAGAAACGAAGATCTGCCCCCCGCCTTGCAAGCGCACGGTGACCTGCGCATCCTCTTCCGCCCGGCCGATCGAGGTCACGCTGCCGAAAAGCTGGTTGCGCGTGCTGGTTTTGACCGTCAGGCGCTGGAGAAAGAGAATCGTATCGGGATCGTCTGTGAGGCGGCGATTCAACTCGGCGATGAATTCGCTATGCTGCCGCTCCAGGCGGGTAAATAACGCCAGCATGGCGTGTCCGGCGGCGGTTAAAGAGGTCCCGCCCCCCTTGCTGCCACCAATCGCTGTGGTCAGCAAGGCTTGCGGCGCCCCGTTGTTGAGCCTTTCCAGCATTTGCCAGGCGCCCTTGTAACTCAAGCCCGATTGTTTCGCGGCCTGATTGATCGAGCCGCTTTCTTCAATCGCCTGCAACAGCGCGATCATTCGCTTGTCCAGCATTCCGGCAAGCCGCAATTCGCCTTCTATCCAAGGCTGGGATTCGTTGTCGGTCGGTTTCATCTTATCTCTATCGAAAAAAATAGTGGTGGATCGTGATTTCCTGGAGGACATCAATACGGCCTAAAAGATCGTTATGTATTTTTATACATAACGCTATATACTACTGTCCTTCAACGTATACAGGCTTGGGAAAGCCCTTTTTGAAATCGACTACCACACGAACGGCGTTTGACGTTCACAAAAGGCGAACATTGTGAATCCCCTAAACAAACAGAGTATCGTTTCCCGTTTTGGCGGCGCCATCGGTCTGACTATCGTTTCCTCAGGCTTCATCGCGCAGGCCGATGCGGCGGCGGAAAAGAAAAGCTATACCCAACCGCCATTTGCCGCCTTTTCGAGCCAAATGCCCGATGCGCTGCTGGGCTCGTACAAATACGAGAAACCGGTCTGGAATCTGCACGATGCGTTGGGCTTGCCCGCGTGGCTGTCGCTATCGCTCGAACAGCGTACCCGCTATGAAACGATCGACGGCAGCTTCCGGCAAGGCAGTCAGGGCGGCGATCAGCAGATTTCGCTGCAGACCGACCTGTGGCTGGAAGCGCATTCCGAACACTGGCGGCTGGGCGGCGAATTTCTGGATGCCCGCCAGTTTGGCGCCGACGAGGGTTCCGGCATCAACAATACCCATGTCGATGAAGCCGATTTCATCCAGGGTTATCTGGCCTGGTCCGATCAGAACCTGGCCCATAGCGGTTTGGGCGTCGAAGCGATCGCCGGCCGGCAGACCCTGAATTTCGGCAGCCGCCGCCTGATCGCCCGGAATGCGATGCGCAACACGATCAACAGCTTCGACGGCTTCCGGCTCCGAGTCGTCGATTACAACCGCTGGCAATTCAACGCCTTCGCGACCAAGCCGGTCGGCCGCTATCCGAACGATCCCGAGCAACTGCTCGACCACTTCCACAGCTTCGACGAACCCGAGGAGCAGGCGTGGTTTTCCGGTGGGTTTTTGGAGGTCTACGACTTGCCCGGCAAGTTCAATGCCGAACTGTACTTGTACCACCTCGACGAAGGCGACCGCAAGCGCATGCAGACCCGCAACCGCCGCTATTTTACGCCAGGCATGCGTTTTTACATCAAGCCCGCGAAAGGGGAGTTCGATTTCCAAAGCGAAACGGTCGGCCAGTTCGGCACGGTGCGGGAGACAAGCAAGGCGAGCGACGGCAAGAATCTCGACCATTCGGCCTGGTATCAGCATCTCGACGTCGGTTATACTTTCGATGCTTTTTGGACGCCGCGTTTCTCGCTCCATTACGACTATGCCAGCGGCGATCACGATCCCAACGACAACAAGGATCAGCAATTCGACACCCTCTACGGCGCCCGCCGCTTCGAATTCGGACCGACCGGCATCTACGGCGCCTTTGCCCGCAGCAATATCAATACGCCGGGCTACCGCATCGGTTTTAACCCGCTTCCGGACGTGCAGGCCTTCATCAGCCACCGCTTCTTCTGGCTGGCGGAGGACAAGGACAGCTGGACGTCGGCCAAATTGCGCGACAAAACCGGCAATACGAATAATTTCATCGGCCAGCAAATCGAGCTGTCGGCGCGTTGGGACTTCAACAGCAGCTTGAACTTCGAATCCGGCTGGGCGCATCTGTTCAAGGGCGCATTCGCCAAAACGACCGCCGGCGCGCCGGACAGCCAGGATGTCGATTATTTTTATGTGCAAAGCCAATTCCGGTTTTGAAATGACCAAGCCGTCTTCTCATCCTGTCAGGAGCCTTCCTCATGTTTAGCAAAGGATTTTATCGTTTGGCGCTTATCACGGCCGCGCTGGCCGCCGCCTGCGCGCCGGCCTATGCCGAAACGACGCTGGTCGCGGTCGCCGCCAACTTCACCCAACCGATGAACGAAATCGCCGCAGCCTTCGAAAAAGCGACCGGACACAGCGCCAAACTCTCGTTCGGCTCTTCCGGCAAATTCGTCGCGCAAATCGAAAACGGCGCGCCGTTCGAAGTTTTCCTGTCCGCCGATAGCGAAAAACCGACGCAACTGGAAAAGTCCAGGCTGGCCGTGCCAGGCAGCCGCTTCACCTATGCGATCGGCAAGCTGGTGTTATGGTCGGCCAAACCGGGATTGGTGGACGATCAGGGCGCCATCCTGAACGGTGGCGGCTTCAGGCATCTGGCGCTGGCCGACCCGAAACTGGCGCCTTACGGCGCGGCGGCGGTGGAGGTTTTGAAAAATCAGGGACTGTTCGAAAAACTGGGGCCCTCGTTCGTGCTTGGCGAAAACATTGCACAAACCCATCAATTCGTCTCGACCGGCAATGCCGAACTGGGCTTCATCGCCTTGTCGCAGGTAATCGAGGACGGCAAGATCGCCAAGGGATCGAGCTGGATCGTGCCAGAAACGCTGCATGCGCCGATCCGCCAGGATGCGGTGTTGCTGAATAAGGGGGGGGGCAATCCGGCAGCGCCCGCGTTGCTGCAATTTTTAAAATCGGCCGAAGCGCGGGCGATCATGCAAAAATACGGCTACAGTCTGGCCGACTGACCTCTAATCTATGCTCAGCGATGACGATATTTCGGCCCTGTGGTTGACCTTTGAGGTCGCCAGCCTGGCAACCTTGCTACTGTTGCTGCTCGGAACGCCCTTGGCCTGGTGGCTGGCGCGCACCGAATCGCGCTGGAAAGGTGTCTGCAATGCGTTGGTGGCGCTGCCTTTGGTCTTGCCGCCGACCGTGCTCGGCTTTTATCTGTTGCTGCTGCTCGGTCCGAACGGGCCGGTCGGCGGCCTGATGACCGAACTGGGCCTGACGCCGTTGCCCTTTACATTCGGCGGCTTGGTCGTCGCCTCGGTACTGTATTCGCTGCCCTTCGTGGTGCAGCCCCTGCAAACCGCCTTCGCCGCGATCGGCGAGCAAACGCTGGAAGCGGCCGCCACCCTCCGCGCGGGGCCCTGGGATACCTTCTTCTCGGTCGTGATTCCGCTCGCCAAACCGGGTTTTCTGACCGCGGCGATCCTCGGCTTTGCGCATACGGTCGGCGAATTCGGCGTGGTCTTGATGATCGGCGGCAACATTCCGGGCAAGACCCGGGTCGCGTCGGTACAAATCTACAACCATGTTGAAGCCCTCGAATATACCCAGGCGCATTGGCTGGCCGGCGGCTTGCTGGTGTTTGCGTTTACGGTGCTGCTGCTGTTGTATGGCGTGCTGAAAAGCCGGCCTGCGGTGGAGCCGATGCGATGACTCAAGCGATCGCCGCCCGCTTTGCGCTCGATTACGGCGCCTTTCGCCTCGATGTCGATCTTCGCCTGCCGGGTTCGGGTATCAGCGTGCTGTTCGGGCCGTCAGGTTCCGGCAAGACCACCCTGCTGCGCTGCATCGCGGGCCTCGAACGGCCGGCCGTCGGCCGGCTGACGATCAACGGCAAAGTCTGGCAGGACAGCGAACGCGGCCTGTTTTTACCGACGCATCAACGCGCGCTCGGCTATGTGTTTCAGCAGGCCAATCTGTTTCCGCATTTGAACGTTTACAAGAATGTGTGTTTCGGCCTGAAGCGGATCGGCAAAACGCCTGCGGCCGCAGGTCTCGACCACACGATAGAACTGTTGGGCATCGGCCATCTGCTGGACAGGATGCCGGCGCGTTTGTCCGGCGGCGAGCGGCAGCGCGTCGCGATCGCCCGGGCGCTGGTCTTGCAGCCGGACATCCTGCTGATGGACGAGCCGCTGGCGGCGCTGGATTATCAGCGCAAGCAGGAGATTCTGCCGTACCTGACGCGGCTCCATCAGGCGCTGGACATCCCGGTGCTGTATGTGACTCATGCGCGGCAGGAAGTCGCAAAACTGGCCGATCATCTGGTGGTGTTGCACGAAGGCCGGGTGCAGGCGTCGGGCCCGCTTGCCGAAACCCTGAGCCGGATCGATCTGCCGCAGGCGGAGGACAAACAGGCCGCGATGATCTGGGAAGGCCGCATCGCCGCGCATGAAAGCGAATACCTTCTGACCCGGGTCGACTGTGCCGGCATCGAACTGAGCATGCCATTGGTAGACGGCGCGATCGGCTCGCCGGTACGGCTACAGATATACGCCAGCGACGTCAGCATCACGCTGGAAGCGCCGCATGCGACCAGCATCCTGAACGTGCTGCCCGCCACGATCATCGGCATGGCCGATCATTTGAACGGACAGACGGTCCTGCGTCTGAAGGCCGGCGCGTTGCCGCTGCTGGCGCATATCACTCGCAAGTCCAGGCAATTGCTGAATTTACAGGTGGGCAAAAGCGTTTATGTGCAGATCAAAGGCACATCCTTATTGAATTGATAGAGTCAAAGGAGACCGAACATGAAAGTCAGTGCACGCAACCAATTTACCGGCACGATCAGCGAAGTGCAGACCGGTGCGATCTATACCGAAGTCTCCGTCCTATTAAAGGGCGGCGAGACTACGATCAAGGCGATGATCACCAAGGAATCGGCGGAATCGCTCGGCATCAAGCCCGGCATCCCGGCGATCGCCTTGGTCAAGGCGCCGCAGGTCATCATCGTCACCGACTTTGGCGGCTATCGGATTTCGGCGCGCAATCAACTGCAAGGGAAGATCGTCAAACTGATCAAGGGCGCGATCAACACCGAAGTCGACATCGAATTGAAGGGCGGCGAGCAGGTGACCGCGACGGTGACCAATGACAGCGCCGAAACGCTCGGCTTGCAGATTGGGCAAACGGTGACCGCGGTGTTCAAATCCAGCGCGGTGATATTGGCCGTGGCGTCTTGAAGATCGGGTGATGAAGACCTGCCGGGTTTTTAAAACCTGGCAGGTCTAGGGGGAAGTTATTTTTGACCGAATCCTTTCGCTTTTCGGCCATCACCGTCATCGTCCGAATGGTCCTCATCCTGCATGTTTATCCGGCAAATCCATTATCTGCTCGCCCTCGCGAAAACCAGGCATTTCGGCCGCGCGGCTGACATCAGTCATGTATCTCAACCCGCCTTGTCCACCGCGATTCAACATCTTGAGGAAGAACTGGGCATTACCCTTATTCAACGCGGACAACGTTTTGAGGGCTTTACCGAGGAAGGCGAGCGGGTTTTGCAATGGGCGCGCATTTTAGCGCAAAACTGGGAAGGCATGCGCCAAGCCGCCGCGCAGTACAGCCGACAGCTCACCGGTATTTTACGGATAGGGGCCATACCTACCACGCTGGCCGTTACACCGCTGTTGACGCAACCTGTTCAAACCGAATATCCCGGCATCGCCATCCAACTCGCTTCCCTTTGCGCCGAGGAAATCATCCGCCATCTCGACAACTTCGAACTGGATTTGGGATTGACTTACCTGGGCGACCCCAGGCTAAAAGGGTTCAGGGCTTTGCCTCTCTTCCGCGAGCGCTATGTGCTGTTGGCCCGCAATCCCTCTCCTGATTTGATCAAAAGCCGTTTGAGCTGGAGCGACGTCGAAGGACTTCCTTTATGCTTGCTGACGCAGAACATGCAAAACCGCCGCCTGATCGATGCGGCCTTTCGCGAAGCCGAGGTGATGCCCAAGGTCATGCTGGAAACCGACTCGATCTCCGCCTTATACGCCCATGTGCGCAGCGCCGGCTTTTACAGTGTGGTTCCGCACAGCATGTTACACCAGTTCGAACCCGATCAGGAGATCGTCGCCATACCGCTAAGTCCCGAGTTATCGCGGGAAGTGGGTTTGATCGTGCGCCGCCAGGATTTGCCGTCACCGATACAGGATGCGGCCTGGAACATAGCCCAACATCTGGATTTGCAACACCGATTCGATGCCTTGATAGCCGCGAGCTATTAAACCATTCGCTCAAACGATTGGACGCCAAGAACCGATTAAGCCGACAATACCTTTACCCGGCCGGGATACATCAGGGCATACAAGGTTATGCCCCGGCATCCAATCAATAACAAGGTAAAAAATAACATGGCGAAAATTGTTTGCGTGCTTTATGACGATCCTGTCGACGGCTATCCCACTTCCTACGCTCGCGATGACCTCCCGCAGCCGGAGCGCTACCCGGACGGACAAACGTTGCCGACGCCAAAGAGGATTGATTTCAAGCCGGGCGCATTGCTCGGCAGCGTTTCGGGCGAACTGGGCCTGCGTAAATATCTGGAGTCGAATGGCCATCAACTGGTTGTGACCTCCAGCAAGGACGGCGCCGACAGCGTGCTGGACCGCGAGCTGCACGACGCCGAAATCGTCATTTCCCAGCCGTTCTGGCCCGCCTACATGACCGCCGAGCGCATCGCCAAGGCGAAAAATCTGAAACTGATCGTGACCGCCGGCATCGGATCCGATCACACCGACCTGCAGGCGGCGATCGAACGCGACATTACCGTGGCCGAAGTCACCTACTGCAACAGCCACAGCGTGGCCGAGCATGTCGTGATGATGACGCTGGCCCTGGTGCGCAATTACATCCCGTCCTACAATTGGGTGATCAAAGGCGGCTGGAATATCGCCGACTGCGTGGCGCGTTCCTACGACCTGGAAGCGATGAATGTCGGCACCGTGGCCGCCGGCCGTATCGGCCTGCGCGTATTACGCCTGCTGAAACCTTTCGACGTGAAGCTGCACTATCTGGATCGCCATCGTTTGCCGGAAGCGGTTGAAAAGGAACTGAATCTGACTTACCACGCCAGCCTGGAAAGCCTGACCCAGGTGTGCGACGTCGTGACCTTGAACTGCCCGCTGCATCCTGAAACCGAGCACATGATCAACGAGCAGTCGCTGAAGAACTTCAAACGCGGCGCTTACCTGATCAACACCGCGCGCGGCAAGCTGTGCGATCGCGACGCGATCGTCAGGGCGCTGGAAAGCGGCCAATTGGCCGGTTATGCGGGCGATGTCTGGTTCCCGCAACCGGCTCCGCAAGATCATCCTTGGCGCACGATGCCGCATCATGGCATGACTCCGCACATCTCCGGAACCAGCCTGTCGGCGCAGACCCGTTACGCTGCCGGCACCCGCGAGATCCTGGAATGCTATTTTGAGGGCCGGCCCATCCGCGACGAGTACCTGATCGTACAAGGCGGCCAGTTGGCCGGCGTCGGCGCGCATTCCTACAGCAAAGGCAACGCCACCGGCGGATCGGAAGAAGCCGCCAAGTTCAAAAAGGACGGTGTAGCGGTTTAGTCGTTGAGCCGACACTGGAAGGCATCGGGATTCGATGCCTTCCGGTCGTCTCTGCCGTCAATCCTTCAACGCGAGGCGTCGTAATCAATTGCCATCGATCCGTGCCGATGCTCCGCATTTTTTCACATACCAGGAGAAGCCCATGAACAGGTTCGAAGTCACCGAGAAAATCATCGCCGCCAAGGTCAGTCAGGGTCTGAAATGGGCCGACGTCGCCGCCAGGGTCGGCCAGAGCAAGGAATGGGTCACCGCGGCCTGCCTTGGTCAAATGACACTCACGAAAGATCAAGCCGCCGTAGTCGGAGAGTTCTTCGGCCTGACCGAGGAAGAACGGCAATGGCTGACGGTGGTGCCTTACAAGGGGTCATTGCCCACCGATATTCCGGCCGATCCGCTGATCTACCGCTTCCACGAATTGATCAGTGTCTATGGAACCACCTTCAAGGAGCTAATCCACGAAGAGTTTGGCGACGGCATCATGAGCGCAATTGACTTCAAGATGGATTTGAGCCGCGAATCCGATCCGAACGGCGACCGGGTCAAGATCACGATGTCCGGAAAGTTCTTGCCCTACAAAATCTATTGAAGCGTTCAAGACGCTGCCTTCGCCTGTCTTTCCTGCAAGTCAGGCAGGGTAGCATATCCATTACCATTGTTGAGTCTGATTTTAAAGGTTACACCTTGGTCGAGGCCGGCTATTTGCGTATTGAGAGCGCTTATATTGAATCGGCGCTATGCTTCCTGAATGAAGCCGGCATTGCTGCATTATTGGTCTATTCGTCTAGGATTTCATCTCCCCCTGTCATTCAGAAGACGAGGACTATTGATTCGGCTCCAATGACTGGCTTGCGATAAAGCCGTTAACCCAAACTCTGCGGTTCGGTCATCATCTTGGCAACGGCGGCCGCGAGCGGGTTATTGGATTGATTCAATCCCTCGATCACGCTCTGTTGTTCTTCTGGCGCGCGGTTTTGGCTGATTTTGAATTTGCTTTCGGTCTTGATCTACGGTTTCATTTTTCGATCCAGCCGTAAAAAGCTATATCCAAAGCCCGTATCGACATCATCATCGACATCTTCCCGTTCCGACTCCGACCATTCGTTCATGTCCAGTTCCGGAAAAAACGTATCCCCCGGAAATTCCCGCCTGATTTCAGTCAAATAAATTGTTTCAGCTCTCGGTAAAAGGGCTTGATAAAGATCGGAACCGCCGATCACGAAAATCTCGCCGGCATGCCGGCAGCCGGTCCAGATCGCGGTTTCAAGATCGTTCACGACCACGCAGCCTTCCTGCGTGTAGGCAGGGTTCCGGGTCAGGACGATGTTGGTGCGGCCGGGCAGCGGGCGGCCGATCGATTCGAAGGTTTTCCGGCCCATCAGGATCGGCGAGCCCATCGTGATCTTTTTGAAGCGTTTCAGGTCGGCCGACAGGTGCCAGGGCATTTTGTTGTTCAGGCCGATGACCCGGTTGCTCGCCATCGCGACGATAAGTGAGATTTTCATGTTGGGGTGGTTTAGAATCTGAGGCGCTTTGAGCTTAGAAAAAGATAAACATCATACTATGAAACATATTCTGGTTGTATTCACCGGCGGCACGATCGGATCAAGCGCCAGCGACGGCACGATCAAGCCGTCCGAGTCGGCGCCTTTCAAGTTGCTAGGCGAATTTCAGTGGCGCTTCCCCGAGGCGGCGAAGGACATCGCATTCGAGTCGATCGAGCCGATTCGGATGCTCAGCGAAAACCTCGCGCCTGCGGCATGGCCTATCATCATCGAAGCGATCGAGGCCAAACAGCCGGAACGCTATGACGGCGTGATCGTGACGCACGGAACCGATACCCTGGCCTACACCGCGGCGGCGCTCAGCTTTTATTTCCACGGGCTGAAAGTGCCTTTGCTGATGGTATCGAGCGATTACCCGCTCGATCATCCGAAGGCCAACGGGCTGGATAATTTTCATTGCGCGGTCGATTTTATCCGAGAGATTAAGGACCCCGGCGTGTTCGTGCCTTACCGCAATCAGGGTCAGACCCTACAGGTGCACCGTGGCGCGCGGCTGGCGTCGTCGCCGCAATTGAGCGGCGATTTTTTCAGCGTGCAGGGGCAAAGCTACTTGGAGTATGACGGCGGCCGGTTTATCGGGACCGGAATGCCGGCGTTTAAGCGGCAAGCGGAATTGCCCAAGTTGAAGCCGCTGTTTTCAGACCGCATCCTGATGATCCGGCCTTATCCGGGCCTTGATTACGCGCATTTTTCCCTCGACGGCGTCGATGCGGTATTGCATGACCTATACCATTCCGGCACCGCATGCAGCACCCTGCAATGGGGCGACAATCATTCGCTGCTGGCGTTCATCAAGCGCTGCCGGCAGCAGGGCGTGAAGCTTTACCTCGCGCCGGCGCGGCAATCGCCCGATGCGTATGAAAGCACGCGGTGCTTGCTCGATGCGGGTGCGGAAATGATCTGGAATCAATCGATCGAAGCGGCTTATGTGAAACTGGCGCTGGCGTATGGGAATTTTCAGGAGGGGCAGGATATTGCGGCCTTTCTGGCGGTCGATATGGCCGGGGAGCATGTTCATTGATCGCGATGCTAGCAGGCGCTATCATTTGAGAAATGTTGAATTTTGAGGCCGATTGATGGGGGCTCGCATGGCAAATATAAGCATCAGAAAATTAGACGACGATGTATTTTTTAGGCTGCGCACCCTTGCAGAGGAACACGGTGTGTCGATGGAAGAAGAAGTTCGCCGAATTCTTAAACAAGCCGTTACTACACAGCAAGTGAAGCTAGGCGACATGGCGTTGCAGTTATTTGGCAAAGAACAGGGTGTTGAATTGGATTTGCCGCGCCATGCGGCGCACGATCCGATGGAGCGGCAATAACACGGATCAATCACTTCAATCTGGCTACACGAAACATTAAAGATTTTGAGAACTGCGGTATTGATTTGATTAATCCGTCCATAATTCGTTTTTTGGCCGGATTGAAAATTCGCCATTAACGCCCCATATCCCCCGCAACTTAATAAATTCCTTAATAGAGGTAAACCCACATGCGGATGGATAAATTAACCGGCAAATTTCAGGAAGCGCTGGCGGAAGCCCAAAGTCTGGCCTTGGGCAAGGACCATCAGTTCATCGAGCCCGTGCATCTGATGATCGCCTTGCTCGATCAGGAAGGCGGCAGCATCAAACCGCTGCTCGCGCAGATCGGCGTCAATACCGGTGCATTGCACGCCGAACTCGGACAGGCGCTGAACCGGCTGGCGACCGTGTCTGGCGCGGGCGGCGACGTGCAGATTTCGAACGAGCTGGCGCGGCTGTTGAACGTGACCGACAAGCTGGCGCAGAAGCGCGGCGACAAGTTCATCGCCAGCGAGCTGTTTTTACTGGCCGTGTTCGAGGAAAAAGGGCTGTTGCAGGACTTGCTGAAAAAAGCCGGGGCCACTAAGCAGGCGGTCGAAAAGGCGATCGAGGCGATGCGCGGCGGTCAGGCGGTCGATGATCAGAGCGCCGAGGATCAGCGCCAGGCCTTGAAAAAATACACGATCGACCTGACCGAGCGTGCCGAAGCGGGCAAACTGGACCCGGTGATCGGGCGCGACGACGAAATCCGCCGCACGATCCAGGTCTTGCAGCGCCGCACCAAGAACAACCCGGTGCTGATCGGCGAGCCCGGCGTCGGCAAGACCGCGATCGTCGAGGGCCTGGCGCAGCGTATCGTGAACGGCGAAGTCCCCGAAGGCATCAAGGGCAAGCGGGTGCTGGCGCTGGACATGGCGGCCCTGATCGCCGGCGCGAAGTTTCGCGGCGAGTTCGAGGAGCGTCTGAAAGCGGTGTTGAACGACCTGGCCAAGCAGGAAGGGCAGGTGATCCTGTTCATCGACGAATTGCACACGATGGTCGGCGCGGGCAAGGCTGAAGGCGCGATGGATGCGGGCAACATGCTGAAGCCGGCGCTCGCGCGCGGTGAACTGCACTGCGTCGGCGCGACGACATTGGACGAATACCGCAAATATGTCGAGAAGGACGCGGCGCTCGAACGCCGCTTCCAGAAGGTGCTGGTCGAGGAGCCCAGCGTTGAGGATACGATTGCGATCCTGCGCGGCCTGAAGGAAAAATACGAGGTGCATCACGGCGTCGACATCACCGACCCGGCGATCGTCGCGGCGGCCGGCCTGTCGTACCGCTACATTGCGGACCGGCAGTTGCCGGACAAGGCGATCGACCTGATCGACGAGGCGGCCAGCCGCATCCGGATGGAGCAGGATTCGAAACCGGAGGCGATGGACAAGCTGGACCGGCGCCTGATTCAGTTGAAGATAGAGCAGGTCGCGCTGAAAAAGGAAGCCGATGCGGCGTCGAAAAAGCGCCTGGAAATACTCGAAGAAGAAATCGCCGAAGTCGAAAAGGAATATTCGGACCTGGAGGAAATCTGGAAGGCCGAGAAGGCCTCACTACAAGGCTCGGCATCGATCAAGGAAAAGCTTGATCACGCGAAAGTCGAGTTGGAGTCGGCCAAGCGCGCGAGCGATTTGAACCGGATGGCGGAACTGCAATACGGCATCATTCCGGCGCTGGAGAAACAATTGGAGCAGGCGGACTCCGGCGAACAGCATAAGATGACGCTGCTCCGCAACAAGGTGACCGAGGAGGAAATCGCCGAAGTCGTCTCGAAGTGGACCGGCATTCCGGTGTCGAAAATGATGGAAGGTGAGCGCGACAAGCTGCTGCGCATGGAAGAAGCGCTTAGCCGGCGCGTGGTCGGCCAGGGCGAGGCGCTGAAGGCGGTCAGCAACGCGATCCGCCGCGCGCGCGCCGGTCTGTCCGATCCGAACCGTCCGAACGGTTCGTTCCTGTTCCTGGGGCCCACCGGCGTCGGCAAGACCGAATTGTGCAAGGCGCTGGCCGAATTCCTGTTCGATACGGTCGATGCGATGATACGTATCGATATGTCCGAATTCATGGAGAAGCATTCGGTCGCGCGTATGATCGGCGCGCCTCCGGGCTATGTCGGCTACGAGGAAGGCGGCTATCTGACCGAGGCGGTGCGCCGGAAACCGTATTCGGTGATTTTGATGGACGAAGTCGAAAAGGCGCATCCGGATGTGTTCAACGTGCTGCTCCAGGTGCTGGATGACGGACGCCTGACCGACGGTCAGGGGCGCACGGTCGATTTTCGCAATACCGTGATCGTGATGACCTCGAACCTCGGATCGAGCCGGATTCAGGAACTCGCGGGCGAAGCACAGGAACGTGCGAGTGCCGCGGGAGGCATGACGCCGGGAGCGGCCGAGGCCAATTACCAGGAAATGAAGGCCGAGGTGATGGAGATCGTCGGCATGCATTTCAGGCCCGAGTTCATCAACCGGATCGACGAGGTCGTGGTGTTCCATCCGCTCGAACGCGAACAGATCCGTGCGATCGCGAAGATTCAGATCGGCCAACTGCAAAAGCGTCTGGCCGACCGAGAAATCGGCTTCGAAATCAGCGAGGCCGCGCTCGACCGTCTCGGCGAAGCCGGCTTCGATCCGGTGTACGGCGCGCGGCCTTTGAAGCGAGCGATTCAGCATCAGCTGGAAAATCCGCTGGCGCAGGAAATCCTGTCCGGCCGCTTCAGCGCGGGCGATACGGTGAAAGTCGAAGCGGTAGACGGGGCTTTGCGGTTTGTGAAAGCCTGATCCGCAAGACGAGGCAGGCCGGGTTAAAGCCCGGCTTGTCCTCATTCTCGATTGCCGAGAATTTGCTATGCTTTAGGAGCGTTAGCCGCGACTGTCGCGGCTAACGCCTCTCCTAATATACCAGCATACGCATGTGAAAACCCTCGTCATCCTGCTGATTGTTTTCTATCAAAAATTCATCTCGCCCATCAAGGGCTTCCGCTGCGCTTATGCGGTCCTGCATGGTGGCGATTCCTGTTCCGAGGCGGTCAAAAAAATCGTGCGGGATAAAGGCCCCGTCGGCGGCTACGCGGATATCCGCGCCCGTTTTCGAGACTGCAAGGAAGCCAACGAAACCCTGATCAGAAACCGCCAACGCCGGCGTGGCCAGAATGATTGCGATGAGTGTTGCGATTGCGACTGTGGCTGCGATTGCATAGATGCTTGCCCTTCGAAGAAAGCGGGCGCCTGCGACGGCATCCACTGCGATCTGCCGGATTTGCCCTGCGATGGGCCTTGCGATTGTTCTTTTTAAAACGCAATGTTTTGTTCAGCGCGGCGGAGCTAAATCGTTTCATTTCGGTGGGAGCGCTTTTCAAGCGCGACAATCATGCCCGGAGATATGTCTGCGTACGGTCGCGGTTAAAAACCGCTCCCACGATGTAAGGCTACATGCGCTTTCGATGTCTTCGCGCAGAAGATTTCCCACGCGAAGTTGCGATAAAGCGGGGGCTGAAGATCGGGCAGATTTTACTGATCCAGCGCTATGAACTGTTGTTAACGCTTATAAATTCCTATCAATTCGGCCTGACCGATGATATGTCCCGCCATCGCCTTCTCCAGCGCGGCCTTATCGGGCTGATTCAAATCCGGCAATACCGTGTCCAGCGCGTAAAGTTTAAAGAAATAACGGTGCTTGCCAAAAGGTGGACATGGGCCATTGTAGCCGGTACCTTTCCAGTCATTTTTGCCTTGTAGTGTACCTTGGGGTAATTTCTGCGGAGCAAGTTGTTGCGGCAATTCCGAAACCGTTGGCGGGATGTTGTAAAGCAGCCAGTGCACCCAGGTCCTGAGCGGCAGGAAAGGCGCCGGCACATCGGGATCGTCCACGATCAACACGAGGCTCTTGGCGTTTTGCGGAACATTAGCCCAGGCCAAAGCGGGCGAAACATTCGAGCCGTCGCAAGTAAATTCCTTGGGGATATCGGTTTGATGGGCAAAAGCGGGAGACTTCAGCGTCATCGGCATGGCGGCACCTTCTTCAAGCGCAAGCGACAGGGGGGAATAACAGCAGAAAATCAATCCGAACAAGCGCAGGCAGGGCTGGAGTTTTTTGATTTGCATCGGTTTCTCCTTGCGTTAAACAGCAGTGACTATCTAAGACTTCGGAGGATGCTAAAGGTTCTATGTCGTCGTATCGAATCGATAGGGATTATCTTTTTTTGAAGCGGACGTTCAAGTTCTCCGGCATCATCGTAAACGAAAACAACTCCCGCACCGGCTGTCCCGTGTCTACCGGGATGACGGTAAAATTTTTGGCCAGCATGGCGATCGCCATTTTGATTTCGAGCATCGCCAAACTGCGTCCGGGACAAAAGCGCGGTCCCGCGCCGAAAGGGGTGAAGGCGCTGCGGTTATGGGGACAACTGGCCGGGTTCGCATCGAGCCAGCGATCCGGCTTGAATTGACGCGCAGCGGAGAAATTTGCGTCCTGCAAGGCGTTATAACGGTTCAGCAGCATCAATAGGGTGCCTTGGGGGATCGTGACGCCGTTCAGTTCGACCTCTTGATTGGGTTCCAGAAATAAAATCGGCGCGACGTTTTTCAAGCGCAGGGTTTCCTGGGCGACGGCTTCGAGATAAGGCATGTTTTCGAGGATGCCGAGCTCGGGCGGCAGGGTGTGATCGCCTAAGGCCGTATCGGCTTCCTGCTGCAGCTTCCGTTGTACGTCCGGGTGTTCGCAAAGCAGGTGCAGCAGCCAGGATAAGGTGTGCGCGGTGGTGTCTTCGCCCGCAATAAGAATCGTGAACACGTTGCCTAGAATCTCCTCGTCGGACAACCGGGCGCCGTCTTCGTCCCGCGCCAGCAGCAAGGTTTCGAGGAAGTTTGCCGGCTGGCCGGCGAGTTCCGGCTGTTGTTCAAGCCGCTCCCGCGTTTGCCGCACGAAGCCGTTGATCGTTTCCTTGATGATCGCCAGCGATTTTTCCATCGCGCGGTCGCTGGGCAGCTTGAAATAGCGCCAGTATGGAAACGGCGCGTTCGCCCAGCGGTTGAGTCCGGGCAAGTGGCTTTCCAGATGGCGCTGAAAGTCGGCGTTTTCGTTTTCGAGCAGGTTGATGTCGTAACCGAACGCGAATTGCGTGGTCACATCGACCGTAAAGCGCATCCAGTCCTTGTCGACTGCAAGCGGATTTCCGGTTTCGGCAATGTGGCTCCAGCGGCTTTGCAATCGCTCGGTGATGACGCGCAGGGTCGGAAAGAAGCGCCGTAGCGGTTCCGGCTTGAATGCCTGCATCGTCAGCGCGCGCTGACGCCGCCATTGTTCGCCCTCGGCCGCAAAAACGCCATGGGTGCCGAGTTCTCTCGATATCTGTTCTATCGAACCGCCTCGGCGAAACGTTTGCGGACGATCGCGCAGGATTTGCTGGACTAGCTCAGGGTTGCCGATCACCACGACCGCTTTATTGACCAGTTTGAAGCGGTACATGTCGCCGTATCGATTGGCCCATTCCTCCAGGATCAGATGCAGTTTGGGTAAGTCGATTTGCAAGAGATTGCCAAGGATCGGCAAACCTTTGGGGCCGGGCAATTCGGAGGAATGTTGGGGAGAATGCATGCGATCAGGGAGTTTACCTAGCGCTCTTTTCGAGCTCGGTCTGGCAAGCCAGGCAGTATTTGCACGGAATCGCCTGGCGCCGGCTTTCCGGAATCGGCTCGCCGCATTCCTCGCAATGCGTGGCCGATTCGCCTGCATACATCGATTTGCGCTGCTCCTCGATGAAGAGGTTAGTCATTTGCTCCATTCTTTCCAGGATGGCGTCCGTGCCGCCCGCCCATGCTGTTGACATCGTGATCTACTCTAAAAAGGTGAATTGGGTGTATTCTGAAAGGGTTACAACAAGCCATTGGAAAATGGACAGGGGCAAAAGTTTCAGGCCGCCGCAAGCTCGTCGTCCATTTTGGTATCTTCCGGTCACGCAAGTCAAGGTGCGCGCGCCGTCTTTTGAACCAGGCCAATCATTCATCGTGTCCAGACAGTCTCCTATTCCGCCCGTCCTGTTTGCAGTCGCGCCGTCCCTGCGCTTGCAATATGCGCTGATCGCCGCGCACGGCCTGGCGCTTTGCGCCTGCCTGATCAGCGCGCTGCCCTGGCCCGGAAAACTCCTGCCGGGCCTGGCGCTGCTGATTCATCTTGGCTTCGCCGTTAGAGACGTTAACCATCGGCACGATGCGATTCGTTATCACGACGCCTCCGGCTGGAACATCAATGACGAAGCGGTCCTGATCCTTCCGTCGACCGTCGTGACGCCGTTTGCGATCTGGCTGCATTTCAAGCCGGAAGGCGCCCGTAAAAGGGCGATATTGATCGTGAACGATGCGCTGCCCGAGCACGAATTTCGCCGATTGATCGTGAAACTGAAAATCTCGACTGCCTGAATAGGCGATTGTCTGTATAATTGCGCCTCTTAAGTACCCTTTCTGATTCGAAAAATAGCACCCTATGGCATTGTATTGTGGAATCGTCGGCCTGCCGAACGTCGGCAAATCGACCCTGTTTAACGCGTTGACCCGGGCCAAGATCGCGGCCGAAAATTATCCGTTCTGTACGATCGACCCGAATGTCGGCGTCGTGCCGGTCCCCGACACCCGGATGGACAAACTCTCGGAAATCGTGAAGCCGGAACGCGTGTTGCCGACCACGATCGAGTTCGTCGATATCGCGGGCCTGGTCGCCGGCGCTTCCAAAGGCGAGGGATTGGGCAACCAGTTTCTCGGCAACATCCGTGAAACCGATGCGATCGCGCATGTGGTGCGCTGCTTTCATGACGAAAATGTCGTGCATGTCGCCGGCAAGGTCGATCCGATTTCGGATATCGAAGTGATCAACACCGAACTCGCGCTCGCCGACATGGCGAGCGTCGAAAAAGCGCTGACGCGGGCCCAGAAAGCCTCCAAATCCGGCAACAAGGATGAACTGGCGAAAAAGGCGGTGCTCGAAAAAATCTATCAGCAACTGGACGCAGGTCAGCCGGCGCGCGCGCTGGGTCTGTCCGACGACGAACATGCGCTGGTCAGGGACCTTTGCCTGTTGACGATCAAGCCGACCATGTACATCGCGAACGTGCAGGACGACGGCTTCGAGAACAATCCACTGCTCGAAAAAGTGCAGGCTTTTGCGGACAAGGAAGGCGCGATGGTGGTGCCGATCTGCGCGGCGATCGAAGCCGAAATCGCCTTGCTCGATGACGAGGAAAAGAAAGAATTCCTGGATGACCTGGGTCTCGAAGAGCCGGGCCTGAACCGCGTGGTTCGTGCCGGCTATCAATTATTGAATCTGGCGACTTATTTTACCGCCGGCGTGAAGGAAGTCCGCGCCTGGACGATCCCGGTCGGCGCGACCGCGCCGCAAGCGGCCGGCGTGATTCACAGCGATTTCGAACGCGGCTTCATCCGCGCCGAAGTGATCGCCTATGAAGATTTCATCGCGCACAAAGGCGAACAGGGCGCGAAAGATGCCGGCAAATGGCGTCTCGAAGGCAAGGACTACGTCGTGAAGGACGGCGATGTGGTGCATTTTCGATTCAATGTTTGACAAACGGAATTTTGATATTTATAATTCCGCTTCTTTTTGAAGATCTCAAGAAGGCGATGTAGCTCAGCCGGTTAGAGCGTGGGATTCATAACCCCAAGGTCGGTGGTTCGATCCCACCCATCGCCACCATAGAATTCAAGGCCCTGCGAGCAATCACAGGGCCTTTTTTATTGCCTATGGGGCACTGGCGGGGCAATTTAAGATAAAAACTCACAACAAATCGCAACACTGTAGGGCTATTTCTGGACAAAAAGCTTTATATAGCGCGTCCCCTCAATCAATCATTTAAGCTCTGAACGATGAATGCAGCGCAATTTAAATGCCTTCTGGTTTTCTCTATCTTTGCCATCATCGGTTTTGGGCCAGTATCCCCTGGCTGCTTGATAGGAATGTACATTGTCATTGCGCGTCCGCAATGGTTCATCAGCCTGTCCAGTGACTTATACGACAACAAGCCACATTTCCTAGAAAGGCTTGGAGTTGATTCTGAAAAGCAAACCAGGCAAGCAAGGATTAAGTGTTTCCTGAGTTTACTTGGGTTGTTCATTATTGATATTACGCCAATCCCGACTACGCCAATCATTGCTGTTTTCATCATTTTTAGTCGCCCGGTATGGTTTATCCGAGCGATTGGGAGCGTGTATGGGAAAGACTTGAAAGCATAACCAGTCGAATTCAAAAATCTTCTTCAAGACAATTAGCGATAATTTTGCAAACTAAATTACGATTTGGTGAATCGGCGGCATGGGCATTGACTTATAAATTTTGTTAGGCTATTTTCGTCAGCCGGACCCGCTGTTTTTTCGGCAGGTTTTTATCAGCCGCAGGGAGCATGAACGTGAGACCGCCCGGAATAATGGCGGCCCAACCCGGCGGATCATTTCATTTTTCTCTGTGATGGCATCTATGGCATCTCCGCCGGATTTATTGACGGCAGGCATCGCGCCTGTTCATCTGTCTTTTTTGGGGGGATTCATGCAGCAACTCATTAAAAATCTGTTGTCGCGGCTCAAGCAATGCTTGCTGCCGGCGCCCGGTAATGCGTTTCCGTTTTGGGCGTGCATCAATGCATTGATACACGCATTCGGCGCTTGGTTGGCCAAACTGTCCGAAGCCTGGCAAAAATATGATTTTTTCTTCGATTTGATCCGGTGCAGCCGGGTCACCTTATTCATCCTGGTTTTCGCCGCGGTATTTTTGTTTCTGCCCAACAGCCAAGGGGCGGAATTGACCATTCGGCTCAGCACCAGCCTGGGACATGCGCTGGTTTTTCTTCTGGGTGTGTTTTTGTGGGCGTTTCAAGCCTGGATCGGGACCCGCAAGGTGATGGAGATGGTCGAGAAGCGCGCCGAAGAGCCCGGCGAGCAGCAAAGCGGCCGGCATCATCTGCGTGAGGTGTTGCAGGAAAAAACATGGCTCGCGCGTCTGGTCAAGGGCAAGGACTGCTGCGCCAAGGCTATGGAGTCTGAACCGGGCTGGGTCGAGCATTGGCCGAGAATCCTCGGTATGTTGGCTTTCCTGGTTTCTCTGTTGGCCTTATGGATGCCGGTCAAGCAAGGTCGGATCTCGTTTTTTTCGCCGCACGGACTGGTGATCGCAGCGGACTTTGGTCTTGCGATTTTGTTTTACGCGCTGGCGATGTGTCGGCGTCAATGGATTCAAACGGTGTGCGCAAAAAAAGGCATTCCTGTCGAGGCGCATTGGGCGCATTTGGACAAATTGCATAAGTCGTCCGGCGTCTTTACGATCGCTTATGTGCTCGTCCTCTTGATATTGGCGACCTTTGCGCCGGTCTGGCTGGGCTTCACTTTCGGCGCGGCCGGTATGGCGGTGCTGGGTTTTAGTTCGCTGACCGCGACCGGCAATTTCATCATCCGTAGCATCGTTACCCGGAGCGGCGAGCGCGATTATGGCACTGCGACGCATTTTCCGGTGTTGTCGATTTTATTCCTGACCGCGGCCGTTTTCAGTGTCTTTAACGATAATCACGGGATTCGTCTGTTATCGGGTACAAAGGCCGAGCGCTTTCCGCTGGAGGCATTTGCTGAGCAATGGACTCAACGCAATCCGCCCGGAGCCGCCGCGGTCAGACCGATGATTTTCGTCGCGGCGGCCGGCGGCGGCATTCGCGCCTCACAATGGACCACGGCGGTGTTGACGCATCTGGCCGATAACCATCCGAAATTTGCCGAATCGGTGTTTGCGATCAGCGGCGTCTCCGGGGGCAGCGTCGGGGCCGCGTTTTACAGTGCTTTGCTGAAACAAAACATCGACTGCGCGCAGGCTGCCGGCAAGGATTGTCTGCAAAGCCGCGCGCGCGATATGTTATCGCACGACTTCCTGGGGCCGACCGTTTCGGCGCTGCTCTTCAATGACTTGTTGCAGCGTTTTTTACCGGTCGGCATTTTGCCGGACCGGCAGAAAGCTTTGGAGCAAGGCTGGGAAAGAGCCTGGTCGAAGGCGTTCGACGGTGGCGCGGGGATGGCGGAGGCTTATTCGGACACCTGGAGCAAGCCCGGCGGCGCCGGCAAATGGCGGCCGTTGCTGCTGCTGAACGACACGCATCTGGAAACCGGCAGAAAGGTGATCACCAGTCCTTTTCCGCTCGATCCATCCACCTTCGCGGACGATGTCGATTTGATCCAGTTGCTCGGGGAGCGCGATATGCCGCTGTCGGCCGCGGCCGGCAACAGCGCGCGCTTTACCTATGTCAGTCCGCCCGGCACGCTGCCTTATGACGGCGATTGGTTTGATATGCGCGAGGATAACGGACACCTGCTCGACGGCGGTTATTTCGACAACAACGGCGCGATCACGCTGCAGGCGTTGCTGCAAACGCTGGATACGCCTGCGAAAGACGGCGACGGGAAATCCTTTTTCGAACGCTATGCGATCAAGCCGATCGTCGTGCTGATCACCAACGACAGCAATCTGGTTTGCGGCAAGGATGCCGACGGTCTGGTCGAATGCCCTAACGATTTGTGGATCAAACCGCAAGGGGAGGTGCCCGATGCGCTGCCGGCGGTCACCGATTTCAACGGTAAATTCACCCGCCTGACCGATCACAACGGCGCGAATGAAACGCTGGGGCCGATCTTCGGCATTTTGAACGCGCGCGAAGGGCATGGCATCGCCGGGGTGAAGCATCTGATTGCCTGGGTCAATGCGTGCCGGAACTGGCCGGAAGGTTGCCATTTAGCGGAGAGCGCCAAGCCGGAGTTCTATCACTTTCGGATCGATCTGAACGAGGGCGAGAATCCGCCCGCGTTGGGCTGGGTGTTGTCGAAAGACAGCGAAGAACTGATCTGGAACAAGATCAAGGCGCGGGACGGAAAAAACGGTTCGCAGCATAACAACGAGGAGGCGAAGCAATTGTTGGGATCGTTATAGCGTCCTGGCATTGCCGATCTATTTGCCAGGGAAGGCGAATGGCCTCGAGGCGCCGTCTTCCGGATTGAAAGGATCGGAGGAAAAACGCGCCGGGAGTTCAGGTTTTCGATCGATTAGACACGCGGGACGTTGCCCGGTAGAATCTAACCTATATAAGCATTTTATAAATTTCTCTGATTGTCTGTTCATGTTGTTCCCCAAAGATTTCATCGAAACCGCCGAAGGCCTGTTGTTTGCGGTCGTCAACCCCGGCCTGGAGCAGGGCAAGGCGCTGTGTTTTTTGCGCTATGTGCATGACGGCGGCCGTTGGCGCAAGCAGGCGACCGATGAGGCGAATGCCTTTTTGCGCCAGCATCACCCCGATTATCTGCATTATTCGCCCGTCCTGGATGCGGAGCTGCATGCGGTTGATGTCGAAAGAATCGCCAAGCGCCATCAGCCTAGGCAGCGCCTCTTGCATATCATGCGGAGTGAGCAGCATGATCCGATCGAGCGCGACGTTTTGATGCTCGGCGAATTGCTCAAGCAACAAGGAATGGACCTGGAAAGGGTCGGCATCACCGGGTCCGTCCTGGTCGGCGTGCAAAAAGACAGTTCGGACATCGATCTGGTCTGTTACGGGCGCGAGGCGTTCCATCGATGCAGGGCCGCCGTCAGGACGCTGATCGAACAAAACCGCTTGCAGGAGCTAACTGACAGCGACTGGCGGGAATCGTATCGGCGCCGGGATTGTTCGCTTGGTTACGAGGATTATGTCTGGCACGAAAAGCGTAAATTCAACAAGGCGATGGTGAATGGGCGCAAGTTCGACCTGAGCCTGATCGAGCCGGAAGATACAGGCGGACAGGAGTGCTATCAGAAGCTTGAGCCGATTACGCTGATCTGCAGGATTACGGACGATACGCGCGCGTTCGATTATCCGTCCGTTTATCGCATCGAGCATCAGGCGATTTCCTCTATCGTCTGTTTCACCGCGACTTATACCGGCCAGGCGGTTAACGGAGAGCGGGTCGAAGTATCGGGCATGCTCGAGCGGAATGCGCGGGGCGCGCAGCATATCGTGGTCGGCTCCAGCCGCGAAGCGCACGGCGAATACATCCGGGTGATCGATGCTTAAGCGGGGTGAGTTTGCGGCGGTTATCTTCGACATGGACGGCCTGGTGCTCGATACCGAAAAGACCTATCGGATCGCTTGGCGCGAAGCCGGCCGGGCGATGCGTTATGACTTGCCGGATGCCTTTCTCGAGGCGTTGACCGGTTTGGCTATCGATGCGGTGCTGCAGGAAATCGAAGGCTTCTGCGGTCCCGGTTTCGATACGAGCGAGTTTAACCGCCTGAGCGCGGCATGCTGGCGCGACCATGTGGCGGCGCACGGCATCGAGGTCAAGCGCGGCTTTCATGCGCTGCGGGATTATCTGGATCAGGAAGGCATCCCTTTTTGTCTGGCGACTAACAGTACCTTAATCAATGCGGAAGAATGTCTGCGCTTGGCCGGGCTCGAAGGCGTCTTTGCGGCGCTGATCGCGCGCGATCATGTCGAGCGCGGCAAGCCGGCGCCCGATATTTTTCTGCAAGCGGCGGCGACGCTCGATGTGGCGATCGACCGCTGCCTGGTGCTGGAAGATTCATCCGCCGGCATCGAGGCTGCGGCCAGGGCGGGCGCTTTGCCGGTGATGGTGCCGTCGGCCTTGCCGGTGGAGGCGGCAACGGCTGCGCGTTGCAGGTTCGTGCTGAATGATCTCGGCGAACTGTTGGATTTGATGCACTGTTAGGTCGCCGCTGTCAACCCGATCGTGTATAATTGCCCGTTTTTTCAATGCAGTCTGTGAAATAATTCCTTGCAATTTCGACATCAGAAAGTATCTGTGACCGCGCCGGCTCGGCTGCATATGGGGTTTATCGACTTGAGCGGTTCCCTCGGGCGGCATTTCGGCAGCATTGGCGTGGCGCTGAATGAGCAGTCGACCCGGTTGACGGTGGTCGAGGCGGAGCGGCGCCTTATCTCGGGGCCTTCGGCCGCGCGCGCGGAAAAATGCCTGACGACACTGTGCAAGGCGCTCAACGTGCCGGATACGCTCGAAATCCACATCGAAAGCGCGATACCCGAGCATGTCGGCCTCGGTTCAGGCACGCAGATGTCGCTCGCGATCGGGGCGGCGCTGAATGCGTTTTATGATTTGGGGCTGAGTGTTCGCGACATCGCGAAGGTGATGGTCCGGGGGCTGCGTTCCGGCATCGGCATCGGCGTGTTCGAGCAGGGCGGTCTGGTCGTCGACGGCGGCCGCGGCGAACATACGATTACGCCGCCGCTGTTGGCGCGGATGGCGATTCCGGAGGCCTGGCGTTTTATTCTGGTGTTCGACAAGCGCGGCCAGGGGCTGCACGGCTTGCAGGAAATCCAGGCATTTCAGGAGCTGCCGCCGTTTCCCCGGCGCGAGGCCGAACAATTGTGCTATTTGCTGTTGATGCAGGCGCTGCCGGCGATCGCCGAGAACGACATCGTCAGGTTTGGCGAGGTGATTACGCGTCTGCAGCGTTCGGTCGGCGAGCATTTTGCGGCGGTGCAGGGCGGTATTTATACCAGTCCGGAGGTAGCCGCCGCGATGGAATGGCTGGCCGAGCAGGGCGCGGTCGCGGTCGGGCAAACGTCCTGGGGGCCGACCGGATTTTGTATGGTGAATGGTGCCGGTCGGGCGGAGGCTCTGGTCGATTTGGCGCGGCGAAAATTTGCGGCCAGCGATACGCTGGTGTTTATCGGTGCGAGCGCCCGCAACAGCGGTGGGCTGGTGGTTGTCGAGTCGTTGTGAGTTAAACGGACCTGCGAAAGCGGATAAGGGTATGTCCTAGTGAATCGTTCAAAATGTTTGCTGATTGTTGCCAGTTCCGGCCGTATGCTGGCCGAAGCGGCGCGCAAAGCCGGGTTTCAGACCTTGGTGCTCGATCTTTATGCCGATCTGGATACTCGGATGCATTCTGTCAAGGTGCGTCGGGCACCGTCATTGGCGGTCGAGCATGTGGTGCCGGTTCTGGAGGATTTGATCGGGCATTACGATGTCGGTCAGGTCATTTACGGCAGCGGCCTGGAATCGCATCCGGAAACGTTGGATTATCTGAATCAGCGGTTTACGGTTCTGGGCAATACGCCGGCCGTATTTCGCAGTTTTCAGGATAAGGAAGGGTTTTTTGCTGCGTTGACCGAGCTAAAGATTCCTTTTCCAAAAGTTTCATTTGCGATGCCCCACTCTGGCCAGGATTGGCTGAGCAAGCCGATGCAAGGGCAGGGCGGTCTGGGGATTCGCCGTCATGATCCGAATTATCCGGTTCATGAAGGCGTTTATTGGCAGAAATTCCAGTCCGGAACGCCAGGTTCGGTGCTGTTTTTGGCCGACACGCGAGACGCGCGCGTGATCGGCTTCAATCTGCAATTTACCGCCAAGTTAGAAGCTGGCCTTGAATTTGCTTTTTCCGGACTCATTAATCACTCGACTTTATCCCGCAGTCAGAAAATGCTGATTTTCGACTGGTTGACTCGATGCGTCCGCGCTTTTGGCTTGAAGGGGCTGAATTCGCTCGATTACATTCAGGACGGCGAGCGCGTCTATGCCTTGGAAATCAATCCGCGCCCGTCCGCGAGCATGCAGTTATACGGCGATTTACTGATGCATCATGTCGAGGCCTGCCAAGGCCGGTTGCCGGAGGCGTTGCCGAAGCAGCGAGGTTTTGCTGGCTTCCAGGTCGTTTATGCCGATAAGGACTTGCGAGTTTCCGATGCTTTTGACTGGCCCGAGTGGACGCAGGACAGGCCGGGGAGCGGTGCGGTTTGCCGCCCAGGGCAGCCCGTGTGCAGCATCACTGCCCGTCGCAGCGAGCCGCGGCAGGTGTTGGCGGTGCTGGCGACCCGGCAGCAACAAATTTTCAATCAATTAATAAAGGTTCAGTGAGATGGAATATCAAGCGAGTGTGAATAAGTTGACCCAGCCTCTGGTGCAGCATTTGATCGCGAATGCGGACAAGCTGCGGGTGGCGGTCGAGACTCTCGGCAACGGCTGCACGATCATCGATGCCGGCATCAAGGTGCCGGGCGGTCTCGAGGCCGGCCGGATCATCGCCGAAATCTGTCTCGGCGGCATGGGCACGGTCACACTGAGTCACAGCCCTTACGCCACGAACTGGCCTTTGACCGTGAACGTGCATACCGGTAATCCGGTATTGGGCTGTCTCGGCAGCCAGTATGCGGGCTGGAGTCTGTCGCACGAGAAATATTATGCGCTCGGCTCGGGCCCTGCGCGCGCGCTGGCGACCAAGCTGAAGGAAGGCAAGGAGGAGTCGGTCGAGGAATTGTACAAGGAGCTGGATTACCGCGACCGCTTTGATTCGACCGTGCTGGTGATCGAAAACGATGCGATTCCGCCGCTGGAGATCGTCGAAAGAGTTGCCAGTGCCTGCAAGGTCGCCCCCAGTAAATTGACCATCATCGTGACGCCGACCAGCTCGCTGGCCGGCGGTTTGCAGGTCGTCGCGCGCGTGCTCGAGGTTGCGATGCACAAGGCACATGCACTGCATTTCCCGCTTGAAAACATCATCGACGGCTCCGGCAGCGCGCCGGTTTGCCCGCCGCATCCGAACTTCGTCAAGGCGATGGGGCGCACCAATGACGCGATTCTGTTCGCGGGTCAGGTGCATTTGTTCGTGAAGGGCAGCGACGAAGCGGCCGAAAAGCTCGCGAGAGAATTGCCGAGTTCGACTTCGAAAGATTACGGCAAGCCGTTTGCGGATATTTTCAAGCAATACGAATACGATTTCTTCAAGATCGATGCGATGTTGTTCAGCCCTGCCAGCGTGATCGTGACCGCGGTCGAATCGGGCAAGAGCTTCCGCGCCGGCAAGCTCGACAATGCCTTGCTGGATCAATCTTTCGGCGCGTAAAAGGCATTCGTGCGCCGCATCGCAATAGTTACCGACGATCCGGGCTGGCACGGCAAACGGCTGACGCAGGCGTTTGCCGAGTACGGCTGCCGGGCGGAATACGTTTCGCTGACCGAATGCCGGTTTGCGCTGGCCTCCGGTCGCCTGCCGGTCTGGATTCCGGGCTTTGATCAGGCGCTTCCCGATGCGGTGTTCGTGCGCGGGGTTCCCGGCGGCTCGCTTGAGGAAGTGGTGCTGTATCTGGATATTCTGCACGCGCTGAAGCTCCTGGGGGTTCCGGTCTATAACGACGGCCGCGCGATCGAGCGCAGCGTCGACAAGGGCATGACCAGCTTTCTGTTGCAGCGCGCGGGCCTGCCGACGCCGCCGACCTGGGTACTGCGCGATCCTGAGGCAGCGCGGCGGATCGCCGAGAATGAATTGCAAGGCGGCCATTTATTGATCAGCAAGCCCTTGTTCGGCTCGCAGGGCGAAGGCATCCGCCGGATCGAAAAAATGACCGATCTGTTCTGGCTGACCTCGAGCCGCGGCGTGTATTATCTGCAACGCTTCGTGCATGCGGCGGGAGAGGGTTATTACGATCATCGCGTGTTTGTAATCAACGGCCGTGCGGTCGCCGCGATGCGGCGGCTTGGCAAGTCCTGGCTGAACAATGTCGCTCAGGGCGCGGACTGCGAATGGATCGAGGCGAGCGATGAACTGGCCGGGCTGGCGATCAGGGCGACCCGGACGCTCGAAATGGATTATGCGGGCGTCGACATCATGCTCGACCGGGATGGCCATTACACGGTGATCGAAGTGAACAGCGTGCCGGCCTGGAAAGGGCTCGAAAGCGTTTGCGATGTGAATGTCGCGGAGCTGCTGGTCGAGGATCTGCTCGGGCGCTATCTGGGTCTGAGTCGCTCTGAGGCGCCAGTCGAAGTTTCATGATCGCCCCTCCAGCGCTCGAAGCGCTGTTCCGCGAAGCCTGCGAAATCGAATTGCAGGCGTTCAAACCCGGTAATGTCAGCGTCTATGCGGACGGCCACGACATGACGGTGGCCGACTTCAGGCTGAGCGCCGAAGTCAGCGCCGGCCCCTTGTGCAATCCGGCCTATTCTCTGGGCGAGAAAATCTATTACGCGGTCAAGGCGACGCGCGAGGCGGTCGGCTGCAATACGAATCTCGGGATTTTGTTGCTGTGCGCGCCGCTGGTGCAGGCGGCGTATCAGTTGCAGGGTGAGCCGTTGCGGCAGGCTTTGGGGCGCGTGTTGGAGTCAACCACGATAGACGATGCGGACTGGGTTTTCAGGGCGATCACGCTGGCCGCTCCCGGCGGACTCGGCAATGCAAGCGAGCAGGATGTGCATCAAAAAGCCGGCGTGAACCTGCTCGAAGCGATGCGTCTGGCGGCTTCGAGAGACCGCATAGCCTTTCAATATAGCTCAAACTATCAAGATATATTCGATTTCTCCACAAAATTGTATTACAATGTTATAAGTGGAAGGATTGGTCGTAATTGGGCGGCTCTACTGGTTTATGCCGGATTGTTGAGCCGATTTCCCGATAGTCATATCGAAAGGAAGTATGGTGTCCAATACACCGGGATGGTAAAAGCCAGGATGGCTGAGCTTGGCGATGCGCTTCTGCAAGCAGAAAGTCCCGAGCAAATGTTGCCGTTGCTTTATCGGATAGATCAGGAATTCAAGTCCAAGGGCATTAACCCTGGCACGACGGCTGATCTAACCGTGGCAACACTTTTTACGGTATTGTTAGAAGATAGCTTGAGTGCTTGATGTAGCCATAATAGCGCTATGTCAGTCGCGGATATCCGCTAACAATCGTAATGATACTGGAATCATTTTTTTATAACTTTTTTCTTCACAGGGGAAAAACAAGCATGGCTAAAATCAATAAATTGTGCGTTGGTGAATCTTTAGTTGGCGAAGGCAACGAAGTTGCGCACATCGACCTGATCATCGGACCAAGAGGTTCTGCTGCTGAAAGCGCATTTGCAATCGCTTTGACCAACAACAAAGACGGTTTCTCTACTTTGTTGGCTGTTGTTGCTCCAAACCTGATGGTTAAGCCAGCAACCATTTTGTTCAATAAAGTCACCATCAAAGGCGCCAAGCAAGCTGTGCAAATGTTTGGCCCAGCACAACGCGGTGTGGCGATGGCTGTTGCTGACAGCGTTGAAGACGGCACCATCCCAGCTGATGAAGCCGATGACCTGTTCATCAGCGTTGGCGTTTTCATTCACTGGGCTGCTGAAGACGACGCGAAAATCCAAGAGTACAACTATAAAGCAACCAAAGAAGCACTCGCGCGCGCTGTTGCCGGTTCTCCTACCGCTGCTGAAGTTGTTGCTGCCAAAGGCACTGCGAAACACCCATTCGCTGCCAACTAATCAGCTTTTAGCTTTTTAGGCGCAAAAAAATACCCCACTCGTTGGGGTATTTTTTTGTCTAAAGCGCGGCGAGTTCGGCGCGCCCGATCGCGCCCGAATGCAGCGCGCTGGCGACCAGCGCCTGGTGAATGCCGATTTTTTTCAGTTCCAGCAAGTCTCCCTGGTTTCTGATGCCGCCGGCGGCGATGAAATTTTTGCCGGGATGATTTTTGCAAAATGCTGCCAGTCTTTCCAAATCCGGGCCCGACCCGCTGCCGACGCGCTCCAGCGTCATGATGATCATGTCGTTCGGCCAATGGCTTGGTGTGGTAAACAGGCTTTCGGCGCCCAGGCATCTTGTGCCGACAGAGTCCAGCGACAAAATAAAGTCCTTCGCGTAGGTTTCGAGCAAGTTCACGCTGTCATCCCGCAACGATTCGCTGCCGAGCACCGTCCTGATATTTTCGGGCGGATTGCCGTGCGCAGGCCCGGCGCAGAGGCCGCTGTCGAGCCAAAAGGTGCGTTCCGGAAAACGCTCGGCCATGGCGTGGATCAAGGCGCGATGATCGCCTTGTTGTTCCAGCGCATTCAGGTCGGCGATATAAAAAATCTGAAAATCATATAATTTCAGATAGGCGCCGATCACCTCGCTTATGTCCGCGGACGGGCATAAATCGGTATGAATCGGCAAATAAGACTCGCGCTTGCCCTGCCTCGCGTGCACGACGACGCCGTCTTTCAAATCGATCACCGGAATGACTTGCATGTTGTAGGGAGTTCATCCAAAAGCTTAAGGCGGCAATGATACAATATTCCGTTTGATGGCATCGATGCTCTTTCGATCAAGCGATGAAAAACGAATTAAAGGAAGCGCAATGAAAATTCTGGTGTTCGAATACATCAGCGGCGGCGGGTTCAATCGGGAAACGCTGCCCGCATCGTTGGTCCGCGAAGGTCTGATGATGCTTAAGGCCTTGCTGGACGGCCTGGACGAGATTCCGGGACTGGATGTGACGGTGATGCTCGATACGCGCCTTTGGGATGAGCTTGCGCCGCCAACTGTCGAGATAGCCGTGATCGGCCCGCAAGATGACTGTCTCGAACGTTTCGAACAGTTGGTCGAACGGCATGATGCGGTCTGGCCGATTGCGCCGGAGTTCGAGGCGATTTTATTCACCTTGTCGCAGACGGTCGAGCGTCTCGGCAAAACCTTGCTGGCGCCGGATTCTGCGGCGGTGCGCTTGGCGGCGGACAAATACGCGACCTACCACTGTCTGCTGAGCCGGCAAATTCCGACCGTTGCGACCCGGCTTTTCGATGAATGCGTGGGTTTTCCGGGCGAGAGCATCGTCAAGCCGATAGACGGCGCCGGTTGCGGCGACAGTTACCTGCTTCGGGATGCGGATGACTTCGAGCGGGCGGCCGGGCGACTGCGGGGGGCTGGGCATTATATTATCCAGCCGCATGTGCAGGGCGAGAAAACCAGCCTTTCCTGTTTGTTCAAAAACGGGCAGGCCTGGATTTTGTCGGTCAATTTGCAGCAATTCGACGTCGTCGATAATCAGTACCGGCTCGCCGCCATTCGAGTCAATCACGGCTTTGATCCGAGTCCTTATCAGAACCTGGTCGCGGAGATTGCGCTCGCGGTACCCGGCTTATGGGGCTACGCCGGCATCGATCTGATCGAAACGCCAGAGCAGGCGCAGGTACTGGAAATCAACCCTAGGTTGACGTCTTCCTTCGCGGGGCTGAATTCCGCCTTGGGGATCAATGTCGCCGCGCTGGTATTGCAGCTCTTGCATGGCGATCCGGTCATTCGGCGCGCCGCGAATCAAACGGTAACCGTTCAAATAGGAAATCCATGGCAAATGAAATAATCGGCTGGGACATCGGCGGCGCGCATGTCAAAGCCGCGGTACTGAACAGCCGAGGCGAATTGGCCGCGATTATGCAGAAGCCGTGCCCGTTGTGGCTTGGGCTCGATAAACTGAGGGCGGCGGTGGCGGCGGTGATGAGCGAATTGCCGCCCGCGCCTTATCGCCATGCGATCACGATGACCGGCGAACTGGTCGATCTGTTTGAGGGCCGTGATGACGGCGTCAAGACGATCATCGAGGCGATGAGCGAGCTTTTGCCGGGCGCCGATGTAGTGCTTTATGCCGGCAAGCTAGGCTTTCTGAAGGCGCCCGAGGTCGATCACAAGCATTATGCCGCGATAGCGTCCGCAAACTGGCTGGCCAGCGCAAGTTATGCCGCGCAGCAAGTCGGCAGCGGCCTGTTCATCGACATCGGCAGCACCACGACCGATATTTTGCCGTTCGATCGAAGCCGGGTCATCGCCGAAGGCTATACCGACTATGAGCGACTGGTGGCTCAGGAGCTGATCTACACCGGCATCGTCAGGTCGGCGGTGATGGCGATTGCGGACAGCGTCGAAGATCAGGGCCGGGAAGTCGGGCTGATGGCCGAATATTTCGCGACGATGGCCGATGTGTACCGGCTGACCGGCGAGTTGAACGAGGCGCACGATCAGGCCGATACGGCCGACGGCGCCGAAAAAACGGTGCTGGCGAGCGCCAGACGGCTGTCGCGGATGATCGGCTGCGATTTCGATCCTAAAGATCTGCCGCGCTGGCAAAGATTGGCCGAAAATCTGCGCGAGAAACAATCGGATAAGATTCAGCGCGGCATTGAAAAACAATTGGCGCGAGGCGGGCTTGCCGCGTCGAGTCCGTTCGTCGGCGCGGGGGTGGGGCGCTTTTTGATCAGGCGGCTTGCCGGCACACTCGGGCATCCTTATCTCGATTTCTCGACCTTATTCCCGGCCGAGCTCAATGCAAACGGCATGACCGCCGCCGATTGCGCGCCGGCCGTTGCGGTCGCGAGTCTGGCTATCGGGCATTAACCTGTTTACCGGGCTGCCGGTAAATACCCCGAAAAACAGGCGGCAGAGCAGAAAAATCTTGATGTTTTGTGCTGGGTTCTGTAGTTTTTTGCTACACTCGGGTCAGTAGAAGATAACTTTCAGCAGGGATCGCTGTGGACGGAGCATCATGTTAAAAAATACACCGGTATCGAACCAAGAAGCACTGAACGCATTTTTGCAGTTGTGTCATAAAAAGAAATATCCCGCCAAGGCGACCGTGATCCGGCCCGGCGATGTCGGCGATCGGCTGTATTTCATTATCGAAGGCTCGGTCAGTATTTGCGCCGAAGATGAAGACGGCAATCAGGAGATCATCCTGGCCTATTTGAATAAAAATGAGTTCATCGGCGAGGTCGGCGTTTTTAAAGGCACCGAGGTGCGCAAAGTCAGCGTAAAAACGCGTAGCCCGTGCCATTTGGCCGAGATCGGCTATGACCGCTTCAAGCAAGTGTTGAAAAAGGAACTGCTGGACTATGCGGCCGACCTGCTTTATCTGTTGGGCGATCAATTGGCGTCGCGCTTATTGATGACCAGTCGCAAGTTTTGCGATCTGGCTTTCATGGATGTGGAAGGAAGGATCGCGCGGACTTTGCTCGATCTGAGCAAGCAGCCCGATGCGATTACGCATCCGGACGGGATGCAATTGCATATTACCCGCCAGGAAATCGGCCGGTTGGTCGGCTGTTCAAGGGAGATGGCCGGACGCGTGTTGAAGGAGTTGGAGGAAAAAGAATTGATCAGCGCGCACGGCAAGACGATCGTGGTGTTCGGGACCCGGTAAGGCGCTCGCAGTTCTTCAAAAAATAGCCATTTCTCTCTCAGAGAGGGGGTTATGCAAATCCATTATCTCGTCGCATTCGCATCAACCCGGCGGCAATAGCTTGCCGGGATTCAATATCCCATTCGGATCGAATTGCCGTTTGATCGCACGCATCAGTTCGAGCGCATTTGCGTCCAGTTCGCGGGCGATAAAATCGCGTTTTTCCAAACCGACGCCGTGCTCGCCGGACAAGGTGCCGCGTAGCGCCAGTACCAGCGTGAATACCTCATCGAGGCAGTCTTGCGCCTTCCGGCTCTGTTCCGGGCTGTCCGGGTTCAGCAATAAATTCACGTGAATATTACCGTTGCCGGCGTGGCCGAAGTTGATGATCGGCAGTGCGTATTTGGCCGATAGCCGATTGAGTCCCTCGATCAGGTCCGGAATCGCGGTGACCGGCACGACCATGTCTTCGTTGATTTTTTTCGGCGCGACCTTGCGCAGGGCTGGGGCCAGGGCCTTGCGGGTTTGCCAGAGCGCTTCGACTTCCTGTCGGGTGGCGGCGATGCGAAGGTCGAGCAGGCCGTCGTTGTGCGCGGCTTCGGCCACCTTCGCGGCGGCGCTTTCCAATCCTTCGCGGGGACCGTCGACTTCGATCATCAGCAGGGCGCCGGCCTGATCGGGCAGGTCGCAGGCGGAATGGTCGCGGATCATCGCGATCGCGTTGCCGTCGATGAATTCGAGTGCGCACGGTATGATAGGCTGCGCCATGATCTTCGATACGGCTTCCGCCGCATCCAGCACGCTTCGGTAGATAGCCCTGAGGGTCTGGGTCGCTTCCGGCAGCGGCGTCAGTTTCAGGGTTGCTTCGGTGATGATCGCGAGCGTGCCTTCCGAGCCCAGCAGCAAGCGCGTCAGGTCGTAGCCGACCACGCCCTTGCTGGTGCGGACGCCGGTGCGGAGTTCCAGGCCCGCGCCGGTGACCGCGCGCAGGCCCAGCGTATTCTCCCTCGGGGTGCCGTATTTGACCGCGCGCGGCCCCGCCGCATTGCAGGCCAGATTGCCGCCGAGGCTGCAATAGGCTGCGCTGGTCGGGTCGGGCGGCCAGAAAAAACCGCGGCTGCCGGCAATGGCCTGCACTTCCTGGTTGGTCAGGCCCGGCTCGACGATCAGGTAACGGTTCTCGGGCGAAAATTCGAGCACCTTCTTCATCCGTTCGAGCGACAAGACCAGTCCGCCCTGAAGCGGAACGGTCGCGCCGACGGTGTTGGTGCCGCGCCCGCGCGCGGTCAACGGAACCCGGTATTGGTTGCAGGCGTCGACGACTCGGGCGACTTGCTCATGACCGGTCGGAAACGCGACCGCCTGCGGCAGGGACTGGCGGCGGCTGTTGTCATAGCCGTAGGCCCAGCAGTCTTCGGGACGGGTCAGAACGGCCTCCGGCGGCAGGATAGCCCGCAACCGGGACAAAAAGCCGGCCGCCAATGCAGGCGGCTTATCCATGGCCGCGGCGCAGCCTGATCAGCCGCCGAAGATTTGGTAGTCGATCAGGTCGCATAGGCAGTGCGTGATCATCAGGTGGGTTTCGAGGACATGCGCGGCGGAATTCGACGGTACGCGCAGCTCCAGGTCGTTTTCGCGCAGCAGCGGCGCAATGCTGCCTCCGTTCTCGCCGGTCAGCGCGATCACTGCAATATCCTTGTCGTGCGCGCTGTTGACCGCTTTCAGCGTATTTGCGGAGTGGCCGCCGATTGTATAAACCACCAGGATGTCGCCGCTGTGTCCGAGCGCCCGGAGCGGCTTGGCGAAAACGTCGTCGTATTGCATGTCGTTCGCGATCGCGGTCAGCATGGTCATGCCGGTGCCCAGCGCAATGGCCGGCAGCGAGGGGCGGTCGCGTTCATAACGATTGACCAGCGAGGCGGCCAGCAGCTGTGCGTTGTTGGCCGAGCCGCCATTGCCGCAGGCCAGGATTTTATTGTCGTTGAGCAGTGCGTGCACGAGGCGTTGCGAGGCGAAGCCGATCAGTTCGGACAGATTGAGCATCGCTTCCTGCTGGGTATGGATGCTGTTCGTGAAATGGTTGATGACGCGTTCTTGTAAACTCATGTGCGGGTCTTACGATGAAAAGGCATTGGGTATCCATTCGATGCCGCCGTCGCCGGAGATCGCTACCGCGTCGAAGCGAAGAGGGCAGTCGAGTTTTTGCTTGGATAAGTACACCTGGGTTGCCGTTATTATACGCGATTGCTTGCTGCGGGTGATGCTTTCCAGGGCGCTGCCGTAATGGTTCGATTGGCGGAACCTGACTTCGACGATCACCAGGGTTCGCCCGTCTTTCATGATCAGATCCAGTTCGCCCTGTTTGCAGCGAAAGTTCCTGCCTACCGGCGTCAGGCCCTTGCCGAGCAGAAATTGCAGGGCCTTTTCTTCCGCATTATTGCCGCGCAGGAGGTGGGGCGCCTTGGCGGGAATGCCGGTCAGCAGGGTCAACAGCGAGGTTTTATTATGCTTCATGGCGGCAAGGGTTGGGTTGCGTCGGGTTATAATCCCGTACTTTGAAGATTAACCGGCATTTCAGCAAGCAGGCGGAACGATTTTGGCAGGGTTCTTCCTGCCTGTCTTGATGAGAGCTTTGATGGGATGGATGCATGATCAGCGAATGTGGCAAATTGTATGTGGTAGCAACCCCGATAGGGAACCTCGGCGACATCAGTTACCGGGCCGTGGAGACGCTGCGTCGGGTCGATCTGATCGCGGCCGAGGATACCCGGCATATCAAAACCTTATTGCAACATTATGGCATTAATCAGAAAGTCATCTCGTTGCATCAGCATAATGAAGAACGCGCCTCGGCAGATTTGCTCGAAAAACTGCGCTCTGGCCTGTCGGTTGCCCTGGTGTCGGATGCGGGGACGCCGCTGGTCAGCGATCCCGGCATGCCGTTGGTGCGGATGGTCAGGGATGCCGGCATCGAGGTTTCGCCGCTGCCGGGCGCCTGTGCGTTGATCGCGGCTTTGTCGGCGGCGGGTTTGCCGACCGCGCGGTTCGCATTCGAAGGTTTCGCGCCGAGAACGTCGGCGGAAAGAAAGTCTTTTTTCAAGGCCCGGGCCGCCTTCCCCGATACCTGGATTTTTTATGAATCCTGCCATCGGGTGCTGGCGTCCTTGCAGGACATGGGCGAGGTGCTGCCGAAGGAGCGCCAAGTCGTGATCGCGAGGGAGCTGACCAAGCTGCATGAGACGATCGTCAAAACCACGCTGGTTGAGGCGAAGGCCTTGGTCGAAACCGATCCGAATATGCAGAAAGGCGAATTTGTGATCATCGTCGAAGGGGCGCCGAAGGAGGATCGGCGGGCCGAGATTAGCGCTGAGCAGCAAAGAGTGCTCGAGATTTTGCTGCAAGAGTGTTCGGTTTCAAGCGCTGTTGCGCTGGCGGTCGAGATCACCGGGGCGCGCAAGAAAGCGCTGTATCAGGCGGCTTTGGCTATCGGTTCGGAAAAAGAGAATAATGATAGGGATTAATCATTTATATTCGCCGATTATGACAGTATTGTGATACACTGCACGCTGAAAGAGTCGGCTGGACAGTCGCTGTTTCATCGTAAGGATGGAATGGAGGAAAGTCCGGGCTCCATAGGGCAGGGCGCCAGGTAACGCCTGGGAGGCGCGAGCCTACGGAAAGTGCCACAGAAAATATACCGCCCATCTTCTAAATTTCCTGAAATTTTGACCCGCGTCAAGGCTTCAGGAAATTTAGGGGCTGGGTAAGGGTGAAAAGGTGCGGTAAGAGCGCACCGCGTCTCTGGTAACAGAGGCGGCATGGAAAACCCCGCCCGGAGCAAGATCAAATAGAGGAACAAACGCGCGGCCCGCGCGGTTCCTGGGTAGATTGCTTGAGTTGCAAGGTGACTTGCAACCTAGATGAATGGCTGTTCAAGACAGAACCCGGCTTACAGGCTGACTCTTTCAGTTTTTATTTTTCCTTTCTTTGGGGTAACTCAAACGTTCAGGTTATATCTTTTTTTACATCCCTCCTTCCCTTCCTGCGTTCTTCCTTCCGGATTATCGATTTTTCCGGGCGCATTGCGATTTTTATGCGTTGTTAAAGTAATTTCTTATTATTCGCTTATAACCTTCTGATACAAAAAAATTATTTTTTGTTGCCCCGTTTTTCATTCTGGCGTTCGAATGCGCTCTCTGTAAGTCATTGTCAAAAAAGAAAGAAATTTGTGATAAAGGCTCTTGACTCTGGTTCGCTAGAAATCTATAGTGGCGCCTAAGTGGTAAAAAGTGGAAAATTTTGGTTTTTTTCTAGTTCCTGGGGGAGTTTTTGTTTCGGGGCATCAGTTCGCTCAATCTTGACGACAAGGGGCGCCTGGCAATTCCGACCCGTTACCGGGACGAACTGCAGGAGTGTTGCGATCGCCAACTGGTTGTGACCGTCGCAGTCAACGAATTGTGCGTCGGCGAAGCCGGCTGCCTCTGGCTCTATCCGCTGCCCGAATGGGAAAAGCTTGAACATACGATCAGCAAATTACCGACCTTGAACAAGATGGCGGGTAAATTGCGCCGCTTTCTGATCGGCAATGCTTCGGAATGTGAAACGGATGCGCAGGGCAGGTTATTGTTGCCGGAAAAACTCAGGCGTTTTGCTAGCATGGAAAAGAAGATCGTTTTAGTCGGACAGTTGAACAAATTCGAAATCTGGAATGAAGACGCATGGACGGCCAAGGAAGCCGAATGGCTGGCCGGCGATGACAACGACGGATTGGACGAGCTCGGCCCGTTATCATTTTAAGTTGTCATTTTAAAGAGAAAAGCTGTGTTGCATTTACCGGTCATGCTGGAAGAGGCGCTTGCGCAATTGGCGGTCAAGCCTCACGGAATTTATTTGGATTGTACGTTCGGGCGCGGCGGCCATAGCCGGGCGCTGCTGCAGCGGCTGCATGCGGATGGGCGCCTGTTGGCGATCGACCGCGATGTGGAAGCGATCGAGTCCGATGCGGCGCAAGATTTGCGGCAGGACAGCCGTTTTCGCTTGTTTCACGGTTGTTTTTCGGAATTGGCCGCGATTGTCGAGCGCGCAGGCTTGGTCGGTCAACTCGACGGTATCTTGCTGGACCTCGGCGTTTCTTCGCCGCAGCTGGACAATCCGGACAGGGGCTTCAGCTTCATGAAGGACGGCCCTTTGGACATGCGGATGAACAGCAGCATGGGTCCTTCGGCGGCGGACTGGCTGGCGACGGTGGCAGAGAAAGAGTTGGTCCGGGTCTTGTTCGAATACGGCGAGGAACGCTTTGCTAGGCGCATTGCGAAGGCGATAGTGACCCGCCGGGTAGAAACCCCGATCACAACGACCCGGCAACTGGCCGAACTGATTGCCGAGGCGTCGCCGATCATCGAGCGCCACAAGCATCCCGCGACCCGCACGTTCCAGGCGATACGGATCGAAATCAACCACGAGCTGGATGAATTGCAGACCGTGCTGCGGCAGGCGGTGCAGGTGTTGAAGCCCGGCGGGCGGCTGGTCGTGATCTCGTTTCATTCACTGGAAGACCGCATCGTCAAACGCTTCATCCGCAACGAGTCGGGCAGCAAATATGATCCCGGCAGATTGCCGATCAGGGAAAGCGAGATTGAAAAAGGCGTATTGAAAAAAATCGGTTCTTCGATCAAGGCCGGTCGGCAAGAAACCGGGCAAAATCCGCGGGCGCGCAGCGCGGTGATGCGGACGGCAGAGAGAGTTTAAGTGGCGGCATTCAAAAATTTGGCTATGGGTGCGTTATTTGCGCTGCTGCTGGCGTCGGCGCTGGCCGCGATTTACAGCAAATACCATTCGCGTCAGGTTTTTATCGAGATTCAGAAACAGGAAAAGATTCTGGATCAGTATGATGTGGAGTGGGGGCAACTGCAATTGGAGTTGACGACTCAGGCGGATCAAAGCAAGGTCGAACTGAGCGCGCGCGAACAACTGAAACTGATCATGCCTGAACGCGACAAGATCGTTTATTTGAAACCATGAGAGATTTTCGCGGCAGAGTCAAATCAGGATCGACGCCGGTCGATTGCGAGCGGAGGAGAAAGCTGCTCGTTTTGTCGGTGCTGGTGTGCATGGCCGTTCTGGTGGTGCGCGCGATCGATTTACAGGTGTTCGACAAGCAGTTCTTGCAGAAACAGGGCAATAAAACCTACGTCACCGATGTGGTCGTGCCGGCTTATCGCGGCATGATTCGGGACAGAAACGGCGAACCGTTGGCGGTCAGTACGCCGATGCAGTCGATCTGGGTGAACGCGAAGGATCATCATCAGGCCGAACAGGACTTCGAGGATGAGCTGAAGAAACGCAAAAAAAGCCCGGAAGAAATCGCGGTGCGGTTGAAAGATTATCGCGCGACGACCCGGGCCGCAATCCGCGAGATGGAGCGTCTGCTCGATTTGCCGCCGGGAAAAGTCGCCGGCTTGCTGAATGACAATCCGAAGCGGCAATTTGCCTACGTGATTCGTCGAATCGAGCCGCCGCGTGCCGAGCAGGTGAAGAACCTGAAGATCGCCGGCGTCAATTTCGACCGCGAATTCAAACGCTTTTACCCGGCCGGCGCGGTCTCCGCGCATGTGGTCGGCTTTACCGATCTGAACGACGCCGGCCAGGAAGGCATCGAAAAGGGCTACGAAGACGTGTTGAAGGGCGTGCCGGGGCGTAAGCGGGTGATCCGCGACGGCAAGCAGCATATCATCGAGGATGTCGAAAACGTTCGCGATCCGGCGCCGGGGCGCGATCTGCAATTGAGCATCGATCAGCGCATTCAGTACATTGCCTATAAGGAACTGCAGCGCGCGGTGGCCGAGAATAACGCCAAATCCGCTTCGTTGGTGGTGCTGGATGCGAAGAATGGCGAGATTCTGGCCGCGGTCAGTTTACCGCCGTTCAATCCGAATGCCCGGGAAGACTTGAAGGAGAATCTTTACCGGAACCGGGCGATGACCGAGATTTTCGAGCCCGGTTCGACCGTGAAGCCGTTCGTGGTCGCCGCGGCGCTGGATGGCGGCTATGTACGCCCGAATGCGTTGTTCGTGACCCACGGCGTGTTTCCGATCGGCAAGCATACGGTCCGGGATGTGCATAATTACGGCACGCTGGATTTGACGCATGTGATCAAGAAATCCAGCAATGTCGCGGTATCGCAGATGGCATTGAAGATGCCGCCGAAATATTTTTGGGGCATTTATAACCAGCTCGGTTTCGGCAAGTCGGCGGAGGCCGGATTTCCGGGCGAAGCGTCCGGACGGCTGTTGCATTATTCGAAAATGAAGGACTTCGACCGGGCGACGCTATCGTTCGGTTACGGACTCAGCGCCTCGGTTGTGCAACTGGCGAAATCCTACACCGCGCTGGCCGACGATGGCGTTTTGCATTCGGTCAGTCTGTTGAAACGCGATGAGGATCCGAATCCGGTGCGCGTGTTTTCGGCCAAGACCGCCCAAAGCGTGCGCAAGATGATGGAGACCGTGATCATGAAGGACGGCACCGCCTATGAGGCGAGGGTGGATGGCTATACGGTGGCGGGCAAGACCGGCACGGTCAAGAAGGCCGCCGGCGCGCACGGCTACACCAGCAACAAATATTTCGCGGTATTCGCAGGCATAGCGCCGGCCAGCGACCCGAGGCTGATCATCACGGTGATGATCGATGAACCTTCGGCGGGCAAGTATTACGGCGGCCTGGTGTCGGCTCCGGTATTTTCCCGGGTGATGACCGGCGCCTTGCGGGTGCTCGATATTCCACCGGACAGGGAAGATACGATGCCGATCATGTTGTCTCATAGAAATTCGCCGGCAGACAGCCATGACATTGACTGAGTTACTCGCCGCTCCGATGGCGCTCCTGCAGGATAGCGAAATCAACGGTCTGACGTTGGATAGCCGGCAGATTGCCCCGGGCGACGCATTCATCGCCTTAGCCGGCGCGAATCAGCATGGGTTACAGCATGCGGCGCAGGCACTCGAACGCGGCGCTACAGTCATTCTGTATGATCCGGCGGGCGGCGGGGCCGAACTGGCGGCCGGATTAAACGAAGCGCGCTTGCTGGCGGTCGAAGATTTGAGCGGGAAACTGGGCGATCTGGCCGCGCGCTTCTACGGCGATCCGTCTGCGGCGATGCGCGTGTTCGGCATTACCGGCACCAACGGCAAGACTTCCTGTTCCCAGTTTTTAAGCCAGTTGCTGCCCGCTTGCGGCATCATCGGCACCCTGGGTTGGGGCGAATGGGGCAGGCTGAACAAGACGCTGAATACCACGCCCGATGCGCTCGCGGTGCAGCGCATGCTGGCCGAACTGTTGAAACAGGGCAAGACATCCGTCGCGATGGAGGTTTCATCGCACGGTATCGAACAGGGCCGGGTCAACGGAGTGCATTTTGAGGGCGCGGTATTCACGAATATCAGCCGCGATCATCTCGATTATCACGGCACGATGGAAGCCTATGTCGCGGCCAAGCTGGCCCTGCTCAGGCAGCCGGGCCTCAAGTTTGCGGCGGTGAATCTGGACGATGACTACAGCGGGCAAATATTGGCCGCAATGCCGGACAGCGTGACGGTATGGGGACATAGCCGGCAAGGAAAAACCAGCCCTAAGGGCGAAAGCCTAAAGGCCGAGGCTGTCCGACATCAGCCGGACGGCATCGAGTTCGATGTGTGCTGGCGCGAGCAGAGTGTGACCGTACAGACGCCGTTGTTTGGGGACTTTAATATCGACAACTGTTTAAGCGTGCTGGCGGTGCTGCTGGCGATCGGTGAACCGATCGACCGCGCGGTTATCAAATTGCGCGCGCTGATCCCGGTTCAGGGACGCATGGAGCGCTTTGGCGGCGACCGGCAGCCTTGGGTGTTTGTCGATTACGCGCACACGCCGGATGCGCTTGATAAAGTGTTGGCGAGCGTCAGGCAGCACTGCCGGCAGGACTTATGGATCGTGTTCGGCTGCGGCGGCAACCGGGACCGGGGCAAGCGCGCCGAAATGGGCGCCGGCGCTTCACGGTGGGCCGACCATGTGATCGTGACCGACGACAATCCGCGTCACGAAAACGGCCAGCACATCGTGGATGACATCCTGACCGGGTGCCGGAAAGAGCGGGTGCGCGTGATCAGAGACAGAAAACAGGCGATCGAAACGGCCATTCTGGAGGCGGGCGCAAACGACTGGATCGTGGTTGCCGGCAAAGGCCATGAAGATTATCAGGAAATCGCCGGCGTGCGCTATCCGTTTAGCGACGCCGAAGCGGTGCAGAGAGCATTAGAATTGAGGACGACCGATTGAGGAACAAGAGTGGAAATGCGGTTGAGTGAATGCGCAGAGCTTCTGAACGGGGAGCTGGTCGGCGGCGATGGCGTCTTCGGATCGGTCAGCATCGATACCCGGACCTTGCAGCCGGGCGAGTTATATATCGCGATTAAGGGCGAACACTTCGACGGCAATGACTTTGTCGACCAGGCCGCGCAAAGCGGCGCGGTAGCGGCGGTCGTGCACAGGGGAGTCCACGCGAACATCCCGGCGATTGCGGTCGCGGACACCCATCTGGCCCTGGCCGAACTGGGCGGCGCCTGGCGCAAGAAGGCCGGCGCGAAAGTCGTCGGCGTGACCGGCAGCAACGGCAAGACGACCGTGAAGGAAATGACTGCTGCGGTGCTTGGGGCCGCTGGCGAAGTGCTCTATACGAAAGGCAATTTGAACAATGACATCGGCGTGCCGTTGACGCTACTGCGCCTTGCGGAGCGGCACCGTTACGCGGTGGTCGAAATGGGCGCCAATCATCCGGGCGAAATCGCCTACACCGCGGCCTATGCCGAGCCGGATGTGGCGATCATCACGAACGCAGGCCCCGCGCACATCGAGGGTTTCGGCAGCGTCGAAGGGGTGGCCCGGGCCAAGGGCGAGCTGTTTGCGGCGTTGAAGTCGGACGGCGTGGCGATCATCAACCGCGATGATGCCTTCTTTGATTACTGGCGTTCGGTGGCGGGCGCGCGCAAGGTTCTGTCTTTCGGTTTGAGCGGCGACAGCGACATTACCGCGGCGGACATCAAAACCGAGATCATCGATCATCGGTTCAGGACCCGCTTCATGCTTTCCGCGCCCCAAGGCCGCATGCCTTGCCGTTTGCAGTTGGCAGGCCGGCACAACGTGGTGAACGCGTTGGCCGCGGCCGCGGCCGGTCTGGCGCTGGGCCTGGGTCTGGAACAGATCGTAGAGGCCCTGCAGGCGGTCAAGCCGGTCACCGGCAGGCTGCAGCCTTGGGTCGGCCGCAAAGGCAATATTGTGATCGACGATACCTATAATGCGAACTCGGGTTCGCTGAAGGCCGGGCTCGAGGTGCTGGCCGGCGTCGGACAAAAGCCCTGGCTGGTGCTGGGCGCGTTTGGTGAGTTGGGTCCCGAGAGCCTGGCTATGCACCGGGACATGGGCGGGTTGATCAAGTCGAGTGGAGTTGTGCGCCTGCTAGCCACGGGCTCCGATGCCAAGGCCACGGTTGAAGCCTTCGGCAAAGGGGCCTCTTTTTACGAGACTCAGGAAGACCTGATCGCGGCACTGGAACACGAATTGACGGGTGATGAAACGATCCTGATCAAAGGGTCGAGAATACGTCGGATGGAAAATGTCGCGGCGGCACTGGTGGAAAATTTTAGAGCGTAATCGATGCTACTGTACTTTGCAGATTATTTAATGTCATTTGACAGCGCCTTTCGGGTGTTTCATTACCTGACCTTTAGGGCTATTTTGGGCTCGTTGACCGCGCTGGCTATTTCATTGCTGTTCGGGCCGCTGATGATCCGCAAGCTGACCCATAAAAACATCGGTCAAAGCATTCGCGAACTGGGTCCCGAATCGCACTACGAAAAGAAAGGCACGCCGACGATGGGCGGCACGATGATTCTGGTCGCGATCGCGGTCAGCACGTTGCTTTGGGCCGATCTGAGCAACCACTATGTCTGGACGATTTTGTTGGTCACGCTCGGTTACGGCATCGTCGGTTTTGTCGATGACTACCGGAAAGTGATCAAGCGCAACAGCGACGGCCTGTCCGCGAAAGCCAAATATTTCTGGCAGTCGGTGATCGGTTTCGCGGCCGCGGTATTTCTATACAAAACCGCGACCTTGCCTGTCGAAACGCAGTTTTTTGTGCCGTTCTTCAAGGATGTCGTATTCAACATGGGCTGGCTGTATGTGGTCTTGACTTATTTCGTGATCGTCGGCACCAGCAATGCGGTGAATCTGACCGACGGCCTGGACGGTCTGGCGATCATGCCGACCGTGATGGTGGCCGGTGGACTCGGCATTTTTGCCTATCTGTCCGGGCACGCGGCGTTCGCGAATTATCTCGCGATTCCGTTTTTGCCGCATTCCGGCGAACTGCTGGTGTTCTGTTCGGCGCTGATCGGTGCGGGGCTCGGTTTTCTCTGGTTCAACGCCTATCCGGCGATGGTGTTCATGGGCGATGTCGGCGCACTGGCGCTCGGCGCGGCGCTGGGCCTGTTGGCGGTGATGGTGCGTCAGGAAATCGTGCTGGTGATCATGGGCGGCGTCTTCGTGATGGAAACCCTGTCGGTGATCATCCAGGTCGCGTCTTTCAAGATGACCGGCAAACGGGTGTTCAAGATGGCGCCGATTCATCATCATTTCGAATTGAAAGGCTGGCCCGAGCCGCGTGTGATCGTGCGTTTCTGGATCATCACCGTGGTTCTGGTGCTGATCGGTCTCGCGACCCTGAAACTGCGTTGATGCCTGTGAGTGAGAGGTGAAGCATGGAAAATGCCCCGACTATTAAAAAACTGATTTCCCGTTTTGCACTGGATCCCCGGCGCGCGAAAGTGCTGGTGGTCGGCCTCGGCGTAACCGGGCTGTCGGTCGCGAAATATCTTTCAAGGCTCGGCTTCAATTTTGCGGTCGTCGACAGCCGCGACAATCCGCCGTCGCTGAAGGAGTTTACCGAACAGATGCCGGATGTGCCGATCTTTACCGGCAAATTCAACGAAGAAGCCTTCCAGGTCGCGTCGCATCTGGTGATCAGCCCCGGCGTGGCGCTGACCGAACCCGCGATCGCTCAGGCGGTTGCGAACGGCTCGGTGATCCTCGGCGACATCGATCTGTTTGCCTGTTCGACGAATGCGCCGATCGTTGCGATTACCGGCTCGAACGGCAAGAGCACGGTCACGACGATGCTCGGCGAGATGGCCAAAATTTCGGGCAAGCTGGTCGGCGTCGGCGGCAATCTGGGCACCGCGGCGCTGGATCTGCTCGAGACGCCGGCGGATTTGTTCGTGCTGGAATTGTCGAGTTTTCAACTCGAAAGAACGACCGCCTTGAATGCAGCCGCCGCGACCGTGCTGAACATCTCGGCCGATCATCTGGACCGGCACCGGGATGTCGAGGAATATGCCGGCGCCAAGCAACGCGTCTTCGACGGCAACGGGGTGATGGTAATCAACGCCGATGATCCTCGCGTCAACGCGATGCGGCGTAAAGGCCGGCGGACTTATGCGTTTTCGATCAAGGAAGCCGCCGATTTCACGCTGGCGAAAATCGAGGGCGTCGAATGCCTGGTCTACGGCGGCAGAAAGCTGATGGAGTTGTCCGAGCTGCGCCTGGAGGGCCGCCATAATGCCGCCAATGCGCTGGCCGCGCTGGCGCTGGGGATTGCGGTCGGCTTGGATCCGGACGCCATGTGCGATGCGCTCAGACGTTTCCGGGGGCTGCCGCACCGGATGCAGCGAGTCGGCAAAATCAAGGATGTGACCTGGATCAACGACTCGAAGGCGACCAACATCGGCGCCTGCGTCGCGGCGCTGCAAGGCTGCGACCGCAAGGTGGTCCTGCTGGCCGGCGGCGACGCGAAAGGCGCCGATATGAGTGAATTGCGGCCGGCCGTACAGGAAAAAGTCAAAAGCGTGGTGTTGATGGGCCGGGATGCGGACCTGATCGAACAGGCTTTGGCCGGCTGTGTGCCGGCGTACCGCGCGCAAGACATGCAGGAAGCGGTGCGGATTGCGGCCAGTCTGGCCGAGCCCGGCGACGTGGTGTTGCTGTCTCCGGCCTGCGCGAGCCTCGATCAATATAAAAACTATCAGGAGCGCGGCGAAAAATTCGCCAAAGCGGTCCAGGAACTGCTGGCGTGAGCACCGAGAACCGCCCGCCCAGAGTCAAACGCTGGCATTTCGATTCGGTGCTGCTGCTCACCTCGGTTGGCCTGTTGTTGATCGGCTTCGTGATGGTCACCTCGTCGTCATTGCATCTGGGCGTCAAACAGGGCGAGACCTCGCTGCATTATCCGATCCGCCAGCTGGTGCATATCCTGCTCGGGCTCGGCATGGGCTGGGTGATCATGAAGGTGCCGGTCGGCAAATGGGAAAAAATCGGCCCCTGGTTATTGGCTTTCGGGATGGTATTGCTGACGATCGTGCTGATTCCGGGTCTGGGCGTGAGGGTCAAGGGCAGTACCCGCTGGCTGACGATAGCCGGCCTCAGGATACAGGTGTCCGAGGCGGTCAAGTTTTTTGCGGTGATCTACATGGCTGGCTACGTGAACCGCCGGCAGGCCAAATTGCAGTCATCGGTGATGGGCCTGATCGCGCCGCTCGGCCTGTTCGTGGTGGTTGCGTTATTGTTGCTGATGGAACCTGACCTGGGTTCCGCGGTGGTGATTTTGTTGATCGTGATCGGCATGCTGTTTCTGGCCGGCGCGCGTTTGTCGATCCTGTTTCCGCTGGGTGTGGTCGGCGTCGTCGCGTTCGCCTTGCTGGTTTATTTCGAGCCTTACCGGATGAAGCGGATCACCGGCTTTCTGGATCCGTGGGCCGACCCGCTCGGCACCGGCTTCCAATTGGTACAGGCGCTGATTTCGTTCGGACGCGGCGAATGGCTCGGCGTCGGTTTGGGCAGCGGCATCCAGAAACTGTTTTATTTGCCCGAGGCGCATACCGACTTCCTGTTTTCGGTGATCGCCGAGGAGTTGGGATTGCTTGGTGTCGTGACCGTAATCGGACTGTTTGCGCTGTTCTTCTGGCGCACGTTCGAGATCGCGGCCGCGGCCGAAAAGGCGGGGCAACTGTTTGCGGCGTTTATCGCCTACGGGCTGGGATTGTGGTTCGGTTTCCAGGCCTTTGTGAACATGGGCGTGAATATGGGCATTTTGCCGACGAAAGGGTTGACGCTACCGCTGATGAGTTACGGCGGCGGCAGTATGATTGTGATGTGTATGGCGGTCGCTTTATTGTTTCGGGTGCATACCGAGATCGCGGAAATTCACGCGAGCACGCCAAAAGGAAAATCGAGATGGCAAAACGCATAGTCATCATGGCCGGAGGCACCGGCGGACATGTCTTTCCGGCCTTGGCGGTCGCGGAAGCGTTATTGGAGAAAGGCTGGGAAGTCTCCTGGCTAGGCACCCGCAGCGGCCTTGAAGCCAAGGTGGTGCCGGAGCACGGCATCGCGATCGACTGGCTGTCGGTCGCAGGCGTTCGGGGCAAGGGCGCGTTGTCGAAATTGACCGCGGTGTTCAAGCTGGTCAAGGCCTGCCTGCAGGCGGCGAGATTGCTGAAGAAACGTAAGCCGGATGTGGTGCTGGGCATGGGCGGCTTTGTCGCGGGGCCCGGCGGACTGATGGCCAAAATGCTCGGCATCCCATTGATCATTCATGAACAGAACCGGGTGCCGGGCACGACCAACCGCTGGCTCGCGCGTCTGGCCGACCGTGTCCTGGAAGCCTTTCCAGACAGTTTCGCAAAAAAGCGGCAGGCGATTTGCACCGGCAATCCGCTCAGAAAAAAATTTTTATCGATGCACGACGATCAACAAGGTCAGGCCGAGTCAGGCTTGAAAATTTTGCTTGTCGGCGGCAGCCAGGGCGCGCAACGGCTGAACGAGATCGTACCGGAGGCGATGGCGCGGTTGACAGACATTCAGGTGCTCCATCAAACCGGATCGGCGATGCAGGAAGAGGTCGCGGCGCGTTACCGTGACCTTGGCGTCAATGCGGAAGCGAAGGCTTTCATTCAGGACATGGCGCAGGCTTATCAATGGGCCGATCTGGCGATATGCCGGGCCGGCGCGATGACGGTCAGTGAACTGGCCGCGGTCGGTTGCCCGGCGATTCTGGTGCCGTTGCCCTGGGCGATCGACGACCATCAGGTCGCGAACGCACATTATCTGAGCGATGCCGGCGCGGGCGTGATCCTGCTGCAAAAGGATTTGACGCCCGAAACACTGGCGGAAGCCGTGAGCCGCATGCGCGCTCAGCTGGCAACGATGGCGGCTGCGGCGAAGCAATGCGCGCGGCTCGATGCGACCGAGGCGGTCGTCAATTACTGTATTGCCGAGGCGAGCTGATGAACATTCCGAATATCAATGCGAATATCAATGGACCGGCCGCGGTGCTCTGCAACATCAAACGGATTCATTTCGTCGGCATCGGCGGCACCGGCATGAGCGGCATTGCGGAAGTCTTGCGGAATCTGGGGTACGAGGTCTCCGGTTCGGACATCAAAGAAAGTGCGGTGACGCAGCGGCTTGCCGGCCTGGGCGTCGAAGTCACGATCGGCCATAAGCGCGAGAATGTGACCGAAGCCGATGTGGTGGTCGTATCGAGCGCGGTCGACCGCAGCAATGACGAGGTCGATCAGGCCTATCTGGAGCGGATTCCGGTGATTCCGCGCGCGGAGATGCTGGCCGAACTGATGCGCTTCCGCTTCGGTATTGCGGTCGCCGGCACGCACGGCAAGACCACCACGACCAGCCTGGTTGCGAGTATGCTGGCCGAAGGCGGCCTCGATCCGACCTTCGTGATCGGCGGCCGCCTGAACAGCGCCGGCACCAACGCAAAACTGGGCCTCGGCAATTATCTGGTCGCCGAGGCCGACGAAAGCGATGCGTCTTTCCTGTACTTGCAGCCGATGATGGCGATCGTGACCAATATCGATCAGGACCACATGGCGACCTACGAGGGCAGCTATCAGCGTCTGAAAGATACGTTTATCGAGTTTTTACATCACCTGCCGTTTTACGGGATGGCGGTCTTGTGCATGGACGACGAGGGCGTCAGGGAAATCCTGCCGCAGTTGTCGAAGCCGGTCACGACCTACGGCGTGCATGAAGACGCCGATGTGCGCGCGGTGAACATCGTGCAGCAGGGCATGCATACGACCTTTACTGCGCTCCGGCGCGGCGATTTTCCGCCGCTCGAAGTGACCCTGAACCTGCCGGGCTGGCATAACATGCTCAATTCGCTGGCCGCGATCAGCGTCGCGACCCGCCTCGGCGTCGACGACAGCGCGATCGTCGCGAGCCTTCGCGCCTTCAAGGGCGTCGGCCGGCGTTTCCAGATCAACGGCGATATCGATTTGCCGGAGGGCAAGCTGACCCTGGTCGACGACTACGGCCATCATCCGCGCGAAATCGCCGCGACCCTCGAGGCGCTGCGTCAGGCCTGGCCGGATCGCCGGGAGGTGCTGGTGTTTCAGCCGCACCGTTATACGCGGACGCGCGACCTGTTCGAGGATTTCGTGCACGTGCTGTCGACGGTCGACGTGCTGGTCCTTCTGGATGTGTATGCCGCCGGCGAAGCGGTGATCCACGGCGCGGATGGCCGCGCGTTGAGCCGGGCGATCAGGAACCGCGGCAAGGTCGACCCGATTTTTGTCGAGAACTGGGAAGAGTTGGCGGACGTGCTGGCCGGCATCGTGAAGCCGAACGATGTGATCATGACGATGGGTGCGGGCAATGTCGGCCAGATCGCGACGCAGTTGCCGACGCTGCTGCAGGATGCGCTGGTCGCATGCTGAATCTTGAGATGAATGCGATGAAAGGCCGCCTGCTTGAAAACGAACCGTTGACGAAGCATACCAGCTGGCGCGTCGGAGGTCCTGCCGACCGGATGTATATCCCTTTCGACCGGCAGGATTTGATCGACTTCACCCGGCAATTGCCGCCCGAAGAGCCGGTGTTCTGGATCGGACTCGGCAGCAATTTGTTGGTCCGGGACGGCGGCATCCGCGGCACCGTGATCAACACGAAAGGGCGCTTGAAGGAAATGAAGCGCCTGGCCGACGGTTCGGTTTATGTCGAGGCCGGCGTGCCTTGCGCGCATGTCGCGCGTTTTTGCGGCGAACAGGGCTTATGCGGGGCCGAGTTTCTGGCCGGCATTCCGGGCACGATGGGCGGCGCGTTGAAGATGAACGCCGGCGCCTTCGGCGGCGAAACCTGGGAGATCGTGGAAAGCGTCGAGATGCTTTCGGCGCGCGGCGAGGTCGTAGGGCGCGGCAAAGAATCCTTTCAAATCAGCTACCGCTCGGTCAAAGGCTTCGACGCGACTAAAGAATGGTTCATTTCGGCGGTCTTGCGGCTGCCGAACGGCGACACCGAAGCCAGCCAGCAAAAAATCAAGGAATTGCTGGACCGGCGCGGCAAGACCCAGCCGACCCATCAGCCGAGCTGCGGCTCGGTGTTTAAGAATCCGCCGGGTGATCATGCGGCACGCTTGATCGAACAGTCCGGCTTGAAAGGCTATGCGATCGGCGGCGCCTGCGTCTCCGAGAAACATGCGAATTTTATCGTGAACACGGGTAATGCCAAGGCGGCCGATATCGAGGCGCTGATCGCCCATGTTCAGCAAACCGTCAACAACAATTATGGTATCAGCCTGCAGACCGAGGTCTGTATGGTGGGCGAAACGAGTGAGGCTCTGAGTGTATAACAATCCGGAACAATTTGGGCGCGTTGCCGTATTGATGGGAGGAACCGCCGCGGAACGGCCGGTCTCGCTCAGAAGCGGCTCGGCGGTTTATGAAGCCTTGAAACGCAAGGGCGTCGATGCGGTCGCGATCGACGTGACCGGCAGTCCTATCGAGGCCTTGCAAGGCGTCGCGGTCGACCGCGTGTTCAACATCATTCACGGCCGCGGCGGCGAAGACGGCGTGCTGCAGGCCGTGCTCGAAGTGATGCAGATGCCTTATACCGGCAGCGGCGTCTTGGCATCGGCATTGAGCATGGACAAGCTGCGCACGAAGCTGTGCTGGCGCGGCTTCGGCCTGCCCACGCCGGCCTGGACTTTGTTGAAGGATCAAGGTGATATCGACAGCTGCATCGAGCAATTGGGTTTTCCGGTCATCGTGAAGCCGGCGCAGGAAGGCTCCAGCATCGGCATGAGCAAGGCGCACAACCGCGAAGAACTGGTCGCGTCCTATCAATTGGCCGCCTCGTACAAATGCGATGTGTATGCGGAAGCCTGGGTGACCGGGCAGGAATACACGGTCGGCATCCTGAACGGCGAAGCCTTGCCGGCGATCCGCCTCGAAACGCCGCATACGTTTTACGATTATGATGCGAAATACCATGCGAACACGACCCAATACCATTGCCCTTGCGGCCTGAATCAAGTCGAGGAGGCGAAATTGCAGGAACTGGCGGTCAGCGCCAGCCAGGTGGTCGGCGTGCAAGGCTGGGCGCGGGTCGATGTATTCATCGACCATAGCGGGCAGGCGCAATTGATCGAAATCAATACGGTGCCGGGCATGACCGATCACAGTCTGGTGCCGATGGCGGCGCGCCAGGCCGGGCTCGATTTTGATCAATTGGTGTGGCGGATTTTGGCGACCAGTTGCCGGTAACGATGAATGCAAGCTGGAAAATCCTGGCAGTGCTAGGCGTGATTGGCGTCCTGGCCTGGAAATTTGGTGAAGGCATCAGGCCTTACAGTTCCCATGTTACGCCGATCAAATATGTCAGGATTGGGGGCGTGTTCCAGCACCTGACCAAGGACGAAATTAAAAATACTCTGTCGCCGTTGGTGCAGGCAGGTTTTCTAGCCACCGACATGCAGTCGGTGCATGATGCGGTTGCAAAATTGCCCTGGGTTGAAGGGGTTGAGGTCAAGCGGGTGTGGCCGGATGCGATCGACATTCGGGTGGGAGAGAAAACCGCTTTCGCGCGCTGGGGCGAAAACAGCCTGATCACCGAGCAGGGCGTGATTTTTTCACCGCGCAATGTGGATCAGTTTCTGATACTGCCGAAGGTGTCGGGCCCTGCGTTGCAGGAACAAAAAGTGCTCGAAATCATGAAAGGCGTCACCACCGCGCTGGAAGATCAGGCGATGATATTGACCGAATTTGCGATCAATGACCGTTGGGCCTGGAAGATCCGGCTCGCCAACGGCATGGAAATCCTGTTGGGACGCGAAGACCAGTTAAAGAAATTGCAGCGTTTTTTACGAACGCTGCAGGTGATGGGCCCGGAGCAGGCGGATGCGATTGCGATCGCCGATTTGCGTTATCCGAACGGTTATGCGGTGACCTGGCGGCCGGATGCGCCGCCGGTCGACTGGAGCAAACTGGCGGATCCTAAACCGGTCAGCGAAGATCAAACGAATAGAGCCTCACAGAGTAAAAAATATGGCAAAAAAAACAGAACGTAATTTAATCGTGGGTCTGGACATCGGCACCACCAAAGTCGCCGCGATTGTCGGAGAGATCACCAGCGAGGGCCATATCGAGGTGATCGGTATCGGCCAGACCGCGTCGCGCGGCTTGAAAAAGGGTGTCGTGGTGAATCTGGAATCGACCGTCAATTCGATTCAGCGCGCGATCGAGGAGGCCGAACTGATGGCCGGCTGCCAGATCAAGTCGGTGTTTGCGGGAATTGCCGGCAGCCATATCAAAAGCCTGAATTCGCACGGCATCGTCGCGATCAAGGACAAGGAGGTCACGCAATACGACATCGATCGAGTGATCGATTCGGCGCGCGCGGTTGCGATTCCGGCCGATCAAAAGATTCTGCATATTTTGCCGCAGGAATTCGTGATCGACTTGCAGGAAGGCATCAAGGAAGCGATCGGTATGTCCGGCATTCGGCTCGAAGCGAAGGTGCATATGGTGACCAGCAGCGTCAGCGCGCAGCAGAACATCATCAAGTGCATCCGTCGCTGCGGCCTCGAGGTCGATGACATCGTGCTTGAACAACTGGCGTCCTGCAATGCGGTGTTGACCGAAGACGAAAAAGAGCTGGGCGTCTGCCTGATCGACATCGGCGGCGGCACGACCGACATCGCGGTGTTTGCCGATGGCGCGATCAAGCACACTTCGGTGATTCCGATCGCCGGCGATCAAGTCACCAATGACATCGCGGTCGCCTTGAGAACGCCGACCGTGAATGCGGAAGAGATTAAACGCAAACATGCCTGCGCCCTGACCCAGCTCGCCGATGTCGAAGGCTCGATCGACGTGCCGAGCATCGGCGACCGCGCGCCGCGCAAGATTTCGATGCAAAACCTCGCGGAAATCATCGAGCCGCGCTACGAAGAATTGTTGATGCTGGTGCAGTCGGAACTTCGGCGCAGCGGCTACGAAGAACTGATTGCCGCCGGTATCGTGTTGACCGGCGGCAGTTCGAAGGTTACGGGATTGATCGAGTTGGCGGAGGAGATTTTCCACATGCCGGTACGGATGGGGGTTCCGCAAAACGTGACCGGATTGCCGGATGTGGTCAGAAATCCGATTTACTCGACAGGCGTTGGCTTATTGATTTACGGCAGGGAACACCAAAGTTACGGAAAAACCATCGAATACGATGGAACTGGCTGGTGGTCAAAAATCAAAAATTGGTTTCAAGGTAATTTTTAATTTCAAAGGCGAATTAGGGGTGGGTTATGAAGTATGAGTTAATCGATACATGTACCGAATCGGCGGTGATCAAGGTGATTGGCGTCGGCGGTGGCGGCGGCAACGCCGTCAGTCAAATGGTGAACAGCCACATCGAGGGTGTCGAGTTCATTTGCGCGAATACCGACGCGCAGGCGCTCAGAAAACTGAATATGGGCACGATCATCCAGCTGGGTGTCGAGCTGACCAAGGGCCTCGGCGCGGGCACGAATCCTGAAGTCGGCCGCCAGGCTGCCGAAGAAAACCGCGACCGCATCAAGGAAGTGCTGGAAGGCGCGGACATGGTGTTCTTGACCGCCGGCATGGGCGGCGGCACCGGTACCGGCGCGATTCCGGTGATTGCGTCGTTGGCGCGCGAAATGGGCATCCTGACCGTCGCGGTCGTCACCAAGCCGTTCCTGTTCGAAGGCAAGAAGAAACTGGCGATTGCGGAGCAAGGCATCGCAGAGCTTGAAAAATATGTCGACTCGTTGATCACGATTCCGAACCAGAAGTTGCTGCCGGTGTTAGGCCATAACGTGTCCTTGGTCGATGCGTTCAAGGCGGCCAATCATGTATTGCTGGATGCGGTTCAGGGCATTACCGAACTGATCGTGCATCCCGGCATGATCAACGTCGACTTTGCTGACGTGCGCACGGTCATGAAGGGCATGGGCGCGGCGATCATGGGCACAGGTGCCGCCACCGGTGACCAGCGCGCGCGTGAAGCGGCCGAAAAAGCGATCGCCTGCCCGTTGCTCGAAGACATCAATCTGCAAGGCGCGAAAGGCATTCTGGTTAATATCAGCGCTGCCGACATGGGCATCGCCGAATTCGATGAAGTCGGCAGAATCGTGCACGAATTTGCTTCCGAAGATGCGATCATCAAGATCGGCACAGCGATCGATCCGGGTCTCGGCGATGAAATCAAGGTGACCGTGGTCGCGACCGGCATGGGCTTGCCGCGGCAGCAGGCGAAAGCTCCGGTTAAACTGATGCATAGAGCCGCGGCCGGCGAAGTCAGCTATAACGAATTCGACAAACCGACCGTGATGCGCAATAAACCGGAAGGCCGGGAAGCGCGTTTCAACGCGGCGGCCGGCAAGGAAACGAATCTGGAACTGCTGGATATTCCGGCATTCTTGCGCCGTCAGGCCGATTAACGGATCGCGGTGCCGGCCGGGCTCCGCTCTGCAAATCCGGCCGGCGGCGCGTGCGGTTTCTGTTTTTGCGGACCGAACATGATAGAATGAGCTATTCCTATGCTTTAAATTCTACAGATCATTTATGATTAAACAGCGTACTTTGAAAAATTCGATCAGAGCCACCGGCGTCGGCCTGCACACGGGATCCAAGGTCTATTTGACCCTGCACCCGGCCGAGCCGAATACCGGCATTCGCTTTCGCCGGGTGGATCTTGAGCAGCCGGTCACGATTCAGGCCTCGCCGAGAAATGTCGGCGAAACGGTGCTTTCGACTACACTGGTTGCCGGCGATGTCAAGATCTCGACGATCGAACATCTGTTGTCCGCTTTCGCTGGCCTCGGCATCGACAATGCCCTGATTGATGTCAGCGCGGCCGAGGTGCCGATCATGGACGGCAGCGCCGGTCCGTTTGTGTTTTTGCTGCAATCGGCAGGCGTTCATGAACAGGATGCAGCCAAACAGTATATCCGGATTAAAAAGCGAATCCGGGTCGAAGACGGCGATAAGTGGGCGGCCTTCGATCCGTTCGACGGCTTCAAGGTGACTTTCACGATCGATTTCGAGCACCCGGCCTTTGCCGAGCACCTCAGAACCGCGACGATGGATTTTTCCTCGACGACCTTCGTGAAGGAAGTCAGCCGCGCCAGAACCTTCGGCTTCATGAAAGACATCGACATGCTGCGGCGCAACAATCTGGCGCTGGGCGGCAGCCTGGATAACGCGATCGTGGTCGACGATGCGAAAGTCCTGAACGAAGACGGCCTGCGCTATGCCGACGAATTCGTCAAACACAAGATCCTCGACGCGATCGGCGATTTATATCTGCTCGGGTACAGTTTGATCGGCGAGTTTACCGGCTATAAATCCGGCCACGGCCTGAATAACCAACTGCTCCGGACCTTATTGGACGATAAGGATGCGTGGGAAATGGTCACTTTCGAAAACGAAGACGATGCGCCGATTTCCTTCATGCGCTCGGCCGAGGCGCCAAGACCGGCCGCCTGATACCCCCGCTTTATTCGTCCTTCAGTCTCGCAAGCGTTGCGCTCAGCCGTTGCAATGCTTGCTGCAGCCGGCTGTCCCGGATGTCATCCACCTGATGCCTGAGCATCGCGATTTTTTCCGCCGAAGGCAGATTCGCTTTGCTTTCAGCGCGCGGGCTCGCGCTGATTTGATCGGCCAAAATGCGGATTTGCAGTTTTTCGAATGCATAATTCCGTGCCTTGCCGGCTGCTTGCAGAATTTCCTGTTTCAAAAAACGCAATTGCGAAGCCCACGCCGCCGAGTCGGTATACAGCAGCAGATTATTTTCATGCACCACGCAATGCAGCACATGGCTCGCTAAGGGCGGCGGCAGGTCGGCGCGGATGCGCCGGAGCAACGCTTGTTGTTGTTCCATACGGCCGAGGTACACGGCCAAGGTGCGGTTTTGAAAAGATTGTGCTAGTTTGAAAGCCATCAGTCAGGGAGGCGCGAACGCGGGTTAAAATGAGCGCGGCCCGTTTAGGGCCGGCCCCAGTTTCTAGATTGATTCATCATAGGGTAGCGCGACGTCCCGAGTCAATAGCAGGCTGTTTTGAAAAGAGTGTCACGTCCGACCAAGGAACCCTGCCTGCTTGCATTTATCTAATGGCTTCATTTACCGCGGCTATCCGTATCGGGTGGCCTATCCATCAGGGGAAGTTCAATGAAGATGAAACGCTTGCTCAATCTGGCCGTGGCAACGGGGATGCTGCTGGCCATTCAGGGCTGTTACTATTATGGCCCTGCGGGGGGGTATTACGGCTATGACTCTTATTATCCCTCGTTCGGAGTCGGTTATGGTTATGGGAGTTATGGCTATTGGCCGTATTCCTATTACAGTTATCGGCCCTATTATTCCTACGGTTATTGGCCTTACTACTATGGCGGCGGAAGTCGTTATTATCGGGGCGGGCATGACGGACACTACTGGCAAGGCGGAGGCGGAGGCGGCGGCCATCATTGGGACGGCGGTTCAGGAGGTGGTTGGGGACATGGCGGCAGACCGGGCGGAGAACACGGCGGCGCCCGCTCATGGGGAGGCCGTTCAGGTGACGCTGGCGGATGGCATTCGGGCCGGGGAGGAAGTATCGAGGGCGGCCATCAATGGGGAGGCGGCAGCCCTCGTGGTGGCGGCGGCTTTCGCTCCAGTCCGGGGGGATCGTTCGGAGGCGGCGGTCATCATTTTGGCGGTGGGCGCGGCGGTTCGGGCCGGCGTTAAGACCTAAGCCGGTTTGAACACACTTGAGGAGGCGGCGATGAAACTCGGCAATTATTTTACCGCGGGTGATTGGCTACTCTTAGCGGCCAGCAGCACGGAGGCATTGGCGCATGGCCGCGTCTATTGGGGCTGGGGCCATCCGGGATTCAGCTTTTATTTCGGCGTTCCTTTTTTATATCGGCCTCACAAAAAACAGACTCAGGATTTTTCTTATGCATGCCCGTACCATCAGTCTTTTGCAACATGATCACAACTTTGCGTTGATCAACAAAAAAGGCGAAAGACGCACCCGGCAAGTCCTGGTGCTGTCGTTCGTGACGATGGTGCTCGAAATCGTAGCCGGCTTAAAGCTGGGGTCGATGGCATTGCTTGCCGACGGCTGGCATATGGGAACTCATGTGGCGGCATTTTTGATTACCTTGCTTGCCTACCGCTATACGCGCGCGCATCTTCACGATGAGACTTTTGCCTTCAGTTCCGGCAAGGTCGGCGTGCTCGGCGCCTTTGCCAGCTCGATCGCACTCGGCATCGCGGCCTTGCTGATGCTTGTCGAGTCCGGCAACCGTTTTTTTCATCCGCACACGATTCATTTTGATGAGGCGATCGCGATCGCCGGCATCGGTTTGGGAATTAATCTGATTTGCGCGCTGTTGCTGAAAGATCATCATGTTCACGATCATCATGGCGGCCATCATGCGCATCACGACCACGATCATCATCATGACCATAACCTGAAGGCGGCTTACCTGCATGTGCTGGCGGATGCGCTGACATCGGTGCTGGCGATCGTTGCCCTGATATTGGGCAAGTTTTACGGCTGGATTTGGCTCGATCCTGCCATGGGCGCGGTCGGTGCGATTATTATTACCCGCTGGTCTTATGCGTTGGTCAAGGAAACCTGTCCCGTCCTGCTCGATGAGAGCCTCGCTTCCGATTATCGTCAGGCAATTGTCGAACGGATCGAGAGCGATGCCGATAACCGGGTTGCCGATCTGCATATTTGGCGGATCGCGCCGAATCATTATGCGCTGATTGTTTCGATTGTGACCCATGATCCGAAGAATCCGGAGTATTACAAGAATTTGTTGAAAAAATTCAATAAGCTGGGAGGCCTGAATAAATTGTCGCATGTCACCGTGGAAGTGACGCGCTGCCGTGACACGGACTGCGCCTAGTGGTAGCTGGACAGCAAATAGTTTTGACGATAAGACGGCTCAAATCTGCTAAACTTAAATAAACATTATGACTTCGGTGCGCAAACACGGTGTCATTTTGTCGGTAGAGCGAGTCCGCGTTTTAAGTCATTGACTCAGATGTTGTTCACTGCAACACAATCAGGCGAAATAGAGCTATGGAGAATGCCGTACTGTCGATCTTATCCAGGGTTGATCTCAACAATCTGCCGGTCGTACCGAAGGTCTTGCTTGATCTGATCAGGGTCACCCAGCGTGTCGAGGTGAATTTTAAGGAATTGGCGAACATCATTGGCCAAGATGCCAGTTTGAGTTCGAAGGTGCTGGCGGCGGCCAATTCTTCCTATTATCGGCAATGGGGAGAGATCACCGACTTAAATAGAGTGATCATTGTTTTAGGCTTGTCCACCGTAAAAACCATTGCGATCACCCGCTCGGTTCAGCAGTATTTTTCTCAAATGCCGCGGGCAAATCATGATTCCCTCGAGCTTATCTGGTACCGCTCGCTAACCTGCGCCCATCTCGCGCACAAATTGGCAAAATTGACGGCTTATCCGTTTCCGGAGGAAGCTTATTTGACCGGTTTGCTGCATCGAATTGGTCAATTGGTTTTATTGGATTGTTTCCCGCAAGACTACCCGATATTTCTGGCGCAGCACCTGGACGGACGGGAAGGTGAGCTTGAAACACAATTGTTTGGCGCCCGGCATAATGACGTTGGCGGCCATATGATTGAAAAGTGGAACCTTCAGTCTTTTATCTCCGATGCGGTGTGTCATCAACATCAAGCGTTCGATGCGATTGCCGATAGCTCCCAATTGGTAAAAATTATCAATCTTGCCGGCCAAATTGCCAGCATCGACACTGCCGACAGGCAGGACGTATTGGATTTGGCCGATAGGCTTTTCGGTATCAATGAGCCGCTGATTGAAGATATGCTCGATGAAGTCGGCAGCTTGGTCCGGCAATCAGCGGATGACATAGGGATAACGGTGGCTCATGCCGAAGGCAAGGGCTTAAAGTGCCTTACCCCTGTACACCAAAGGGAAGCGATTCGGAACAGCCTAGGAGAACGCATCAAATCCATGATGCTGTCTACCGCGGTTCGTCAGCAATTGGATGCGTCCCTGGAAATGAGTCATCTTGTCGGCGTTATTCAGAAAGACTTGAGCGTCCTATTCGGCTTTCAGGTCGCTGCTTTTTTCCTATTCCGTTCTGAAACGAATGACCTGGTCGGGGTGCCCGGACACCCGGAAGAGGGTTTTCTATGGTCATCCGTCATCATTAACCTGTCTCCAGATCATAGTTTGCTTGCCAAGTGTCTTTTGCATAGACGAATCATGCATTCGTTCGATGCGTGCTCGAAAAGCCTCAGATCTATCGTGGATCAGCAAATTTGTCGCTTGTTGGGTGCCGAAGGGTTGATGTTGATTCCGCTGTATGAAGATGCGCAGAATGTTGGCGTCATCGCGGTCGGTATCAGCAAATCCGATATGCAGACGATAGCATCAAAAGCCGAATTTATGCTGATTTTTTCCAGGGAAGCGGCGCGCGCGCTGCTGAATCTCAGTTCGAGCGAGCGGACGACCCTGCAAAAATTGGAAGAGGTGCGTGAAAATTACCGCCTGCAGACTAAAAAGCTGGTGCATGAAGCCAGCAATCCGCTCAGTATCATTAAAAATTATCTTTATTTGCTTGCGCAAAGATTGGGCGGCGAAAACGCCAATGAAATCAGAATCATTCAGGACGAAATGGACAGGGTGGGCAAACTGCTGTCGAGTTTGCCAAATATGATCGACGATACGCCGCATGATGAATCCGGCAGCGTCGATATCAATGCGCTGATCATTGATCTGGGAAATCTTTTTCAAACGGGGATGTTTGCCTTACGCGGAATCAACATCGAGCTGAAGCTGGATCATGCCATACCCACGCTATTCATCAGTCAAAACAAACTGAAACAGCTGCTGATCAACCTGATAAAAAACGCGCTGGAAGCATCAAAACCGGGCAGCAAAATAACGATTACGACCCAAGATAACGTTGACTTCGGGGCCGGCGGATTGATCGAGATCAGGGTCGAGGATGAAGGTCCGGGCCTGCCTCAGGAAGTCTTGCGGCAATTATATGCGCCTGTGGTTAGCCGCAAAGGTAAAAATCACGCGGGGCTTGGCTTGACGATCTGTAAGTGCCTGATCGATGAGTTAAAAGGCATGATACGCTGCGATTCATCCGCGGCGACCGGGACGGTTTTTCATGTTTTTCTACCGAGAGTCCCTTCAAACCTGACCGAAAAATGTAACGGTGAATTGTCATGCTTTTAGATTCAAGTCACATCTCTCGAATAGCCGTTTCAGACAACGCCAAGGGCGGAGTGATCGAACTCTTGATCGTCGATGATGAAAAGCGGGCGCGAGACAGTTTGCGCCAGGTTTTTGAGTTGGACGGGCATAAAGTGGCAGTGGCGCCCAGCGGCCGCGCGGCCATCGACTTTTTAAACAAGCATCCGGTGGAGCTGGTTTTGCTGGACCTGAACATGCCGGATTTAAACGGATATGATGTATTGACGCATATCGCGGACATGATGCTGAATACGCAAGTGATCGTGATCAGCGGCGAAGCCGGTTTTGTCGAGGCGCGGCATGCCCTGCGCTACAATTTTGTCCATGATTTCATTAAAAAACCTTATGAAGTCAAAGCGTTAAAAAATACGGTCGCGAAAGCGCAAAAAATTATCCGTTTGCAGGATGAAAACCAGCGGATTTTGAGCCGGCTTCATCATTCGGAACAAATGCACCGGTTTTTTGTAGAAAACTCTCCGGACCTCATTTTTCTGATGGATGAGGAGGGCAATTTTACCTTTTTGAATAAAGCGGCGGAAACCTTGCTCGGAGGTTCGCTGGCAGAAATGACAGGAAAGCATTATTCGCAGGTGGTCTATCAGGAAGACTGGAAAAAAGCCGAAGCGGTATTCAAAAGCAACGGCCTTTATCATCATCCTGTGACCACCCAGTTACGTTTGCAATGTCAAAATGGAGAGGGGGTAAAGCATGTTGAAATTACCTCGATGGACATTAATCCGCATTCGATCGATTTGTTCAGCCTGGCTCATGGTCAAGCCAACGCGCTGCCAAGAGTTTTTGGCGTAATCAGGAACATCCATGAGCGAAAACTGGTTGAAAACGATCTTTGCAAGCTGTATCACGCGATGGACAACAGCCCGAATCTGATTTTCATCACGAATCGGAACGGCATTATTGAATATACGAACCGTAAAATCACCGAAACGACGGGCTATTCATCAGAAGAGGTCATCGGTAAAACGCCCAAGATTTTCAGCTCCGGCTTCTCGGAGGACAGTTACATGATTTTATGGGATACCATCTCGTCAGGGCAGGTCTGGCGAGGCGTTTTGAAAAACCGGAAAAAATCCGGAGATCTTTACTGGGCGCGGGAGTCGATCGCGCCGGTGATTAATTCGGAAGGCGAAATCACCCATTATGTCTCCATCCAGGAGGATGTGACCGAAGCGCTGCAATTGACCGAGAGGCTGTCCTATCAGGCCAGCCATGATGCGTTGACGCAACTGATTAACCGGCAGGAGTTTGATCGGCGCCTCGAACGCGTCGTTGTCTTGACGGACAGCGGCATGGCTCAACATGCCTTGTGCTATATCGATCTCGATCAATTCAAGATCGTCAATGACACCTGCTGCCATGCGGCCGGAGACGAATTGCTCAGGCAAATCAGCAACTTGTTTTCGACAGTGATCCGGCGTAGCGATACGCTCGCGCGCCTGGGCGGCGACGAGTTCGCGATCTTGATGGAAAATTGTCCGCTCGAAGCGGCGTTGGCGGTAACCGATAAAATTCATCAAGCGGTCGAACAATTCCAGTTTTTTTGGCAAGACAAAAGTTTTAGGATCGGCGTCAGTATCGGCCTGGTGATGGTCGACTTATGTAAAGGCGGCGCCGATATTCACATGAAGCAGGCCGATATGGCCTGTTTTACGGCCAAGGAAGCCGGCAGAAACCGGACGCACATTTACCGGGAAGATGACAAGGCGCTGGTGCAGCACCACGGCGAGATGAATTGGGTGGTTCGGATCAATAATGCGCTGGAACAGGATCTTTTTTGTCTTTATACGCAGGATATTGTGCCGCTCGGCGCCGACGAAGGCGAGCACTGCGAAATTCTGCTGCGGATGAAGGACAAGAATGGCAATATCGTCACGGCGAATGCTTTTCTGCCGGCCGCGGAACGTTACCAATTGGCCACCAAAATCGACCGCTGGGTGATCCGCCATGTGTTCGACTATTTTACGGAGCATCGCAAACGCCTGGAGCGCTTGTCGTTGTGCTCGATCAATCTTTCCGGCGCCAGTCTGAGCGATCCTGGCCTCTTGGGTTTTATCGAAAGCGAGTATGTCAGAACGGCGATGCCGCCAGCCAAAGTCTGCTTTGAAATTACCGAAACCGCGGCGATCGCGAACCTGACGCTCGCGACCGATTTCATGAACCGCCTGAAAGAATACGGCTGCAAGTTTTCACTCGATGATTTTGGCAGCGGTTTGTCTTCATTTGCCTATCTTAAGCATATGCCGGTCGATTTTTTGAAGATCGACGGATTTTTCGTCAAAGACATTGAGCACGATTCGGTCGATCTGGCGATGGTCAAATCGATCAACGATATCGGCCATGTGCTCGGCAAAAAGACGATTGCCGAATTTGTCGAAAATCAGGTGATCCTGCAAACCCTAACCGGCTTGCAAGTCGATTATGCGCAAGGCTATTTCACCGGCAAGCCCAAGCCGCTTCACGAAGATCAAACGGCGCGGCCGGATGACCTCTGAAATTGCGCCGTACTGTTAAAGGAGAGCCGTTGCTGCGCTGAAAACCTGCCGCGCCTCAACGATTTCGGGCTTTTGATCTTTACTGCGTTCGGCAAATCAAGTAGCATTTGGGATTGCCAAAAACATTGCGATAACTCGCGCCTGATTAATCGGCGCAACACGCATAAAACCTTAAAGCCAAGAGTTCATGTCCACTAACGAGAATCCGTCGCCGGCGAATTTTGTTCGCCATCTGATCAGTAACGATTTAAAAACCAACAAACACAACGGCAAGGTCGCGACCCGCTTTCCGCCGGAACCGAACGGTTATCTGCATATCGGCCACGCCAAATCGATCTGCCTGAATTTCGGCCTCGCTCTCGAATATAACGGCACCTGCAATCTGCGTTTCGACGATACCAATCCCGAGAAGGAAAGCGATGAATATGTCGAGGCGATCAAGCGAGACGTGCGCTGGCTCGGTTTCGAGTGGAGCGAATTGCGCCATGCGTCCGACTATTTCGGCCAGCTCTATGATTATGCGGTGCAACTGATCAAAGACGGCAAGGCCTATGTCGACAGTTCGACGCCGGAGCAAATTCGCGCCTATCGCGGCACCTTGACCGAGCCGGGCAAAGCCAGTCCGGACCGCAGCCGTTCGATCGAGGAAAATCTGGCCCTATTCCAGGGCATGCGCGACGGTCTGTATGCGGACGGGCACTATGTGCTGCGCGCGAAGATCGACATGGCGTCGCCGAACATCAACATGCGCGATCCGACGCTGTACCGGATTCGCCGGGTGCATCACCAGCGTACCGGCGACGACTGGTGCCTGTATCCGATGTACGACTACACGCACTGCATTTCGGACGCGATCGAGGGCATCACGCATTCGTTGTGCACGCTCGAATTCGAAGATCACCGGCCCTTGTACGACTGGGTGCTCGAGCAACTGGATACGCCGTGGCGGCCGCAGCAAATCGAATTTGCCCGCCTGCAGCTAGAATATACGATCGTCAGCAAGCGCAAACTGAATCAATTGGTCACCGAAAAGCATGTGTCGGGCTGGGACGATCCGCGCATGCCGACGATCGCCGGGCTGCGCAGGGCGGGGGTCACACCAAACGCGATCCGCGATTTTTGCGAACGGATCGGCCTGACCAAGAAAGACTCCTGGATCGAGATGAGTGTGCTCGAACATTGCATCCGCGAGGATCTGAACCAGAACTCGCTTCGGGCCATGGCGGTCGCGGAGCCTTTGCGGGTCGTGATCACGAATTATCCGGACGGGCAGGTCGAAAACCTGAGCCTCGGCAATCATCCGCAGCGCGCTGAGCTCGGCTCACGGAGCGTTCCGTTTGCGAAAACGGTGTTGATCGAGCGCGACGACTTTTCCGAAAATCCGCTGCCGAAATACAAGCGTCTGGTGCCGGGCGGCGAAGTGCGTCTGCGCGGCTCGTATGTGATCCGCTGCGACGAGGTGATCAAGGATGCGGATGGCAATATCGTCGAACTGCGCGGCACCTACGATCCTCAGACGCTCGGCAAGAATCCGGAAGGGCGCAAGGTCAAAGGCGTGATCCACTGGGTTTCGGAGGAACATTCGCTGCCGGCGGAACTGCGTCTGTACGACCGCCTGTTCTCGGTGCCGCAGCCGGACAATGAAGAAAACTTCCTGGATGCGCTGAGCCCGAATTCATTGCAGGTCTTGACCGGCTGCCGGGTCGAAGCCAGTTTGGCGAATGCGGAGCCGGAAAGCCGTTTCCAGTTCGAACGGATCGGCTATTTCTGTCTCGACAAAGACAGCAAGGACGGCAATCTGGTGTTCAACCGGACCGTCACGCTCAGGGAAGGCTGGGTAAAGGATTGATCAAAAAACCTGCCGGGTTTTAAAAAACCGGCAGGTTTTTTTGAATCATCATGGCCTGGCGGAGGCTAATCCTGAAAGGGCTTCAAAATACGGCAATACATTCGGATGTACTTCCGCATCGCGGAGCGCCTCGTCAGCATTCAGCCAGCAATAATCGCTGTGCTGTTCCGCGGGCAGCTGTTCGGGCAGTTCGGCTCGGCGCAGTGCATAGGCCAGCACCACATAATGGGTGCCGATGCCGCTCACTTCGGCGAAATTGGTTTCGTACAAATGCGTATAGGCGCCAAGCGGCACCGCTTCTTCAAGGTCGACCGCCTTGCCCAGTTCGGCAGCGGTGAGGCGCAGGAATGCGGCGTCCAGCGTTTCATTTTTACGGATGCGCCCGCCTGGCACAAACCAGGTGTTTTTTGCCGGTTCGTTGGTGCGCCAGCCGAGCAGCACCCGGCCGGCATCGTCCTGAATGACCAGATCGATCGACACCAGCGGCGTCCGCTCGATCACTTCCAAAAAATCACGATCGCTAAGGTGCATGGTCGATTCCTCATTGAATGGCAATGCGCCGGCGGCGTTCCAACAGCGCCGCGGCCGATAAATAGCTCAGCATCAGCAGCGCGGCGATCAGCCAGGACGGCAAAGCGGCAGCTTTCGTCGACAGCGGCTCGCGGGCGAAATACAGGCCGAGGCCGAAGACGATATAGAAAAGTATCCGTTTCAGGTCGTAGGCGACCGGGTAATACTTTCGTCCCAACAGATACGAAACGATCGCCATGGCCGCATAGCAGGCCAGCGTTGCCCAGGCCGAACCGACATAGCCATACAGCGGAATCCACCACAGATTCAGGCCTATCGTGATCAGCGCGCCGCCGAGCGATACGAACGCCCCCATCAGCGTCCGGTCGGTCAGTTTGTACCAGATCGACAGGTTCACATAAATGCCCAGAAACAGATTCGCGAGCAGCAGGATCGGCGTCACGCCGAGCCCGGCGCGAAATTCGGTGCCGATAAAATATTGGAAGAAATCGATATACAGGGTCACCAATAAAAAGATGGCCATGCAGAAAATCACGAAATATTTCATCACGTCCGCATACACCTGGCGCGCATCGCTCTTGTCCGCATAGGCGAAGAAGAACGGTTCGGCCGCATAGCGGAATGCCTGGATGAACAGCGACATCAGGATCGACAGCTTGTAGCAGGCGCTGTAGATGCCGAGCATACGCATGTTCGTCAACGGATCGTGCGGCAACAGATACTTCAGCAAGGCGCGGTCGAGCATTTCATTGATGATGCCGGCGAAGCCGATCACCACCATCGGCAGCGAGTAGCGCAGCATGCTAAGGAACAGCGCCCTGTCGAAGCCCCACAGAAGCCCTTTCAACTGCGGAGTCAGCAGCGCGAATTTGACCCCGCTGGCGGCCAGATTCGCGATGAACACATAGCCGAGGCCGATGCCGGGATCATAGATCGGCGCGAACCAGATTTGTTCGTTTTTCGCGTAGAGCGGCGGGCAATAGGCGATGAAAAACAGGCTCAGCCCCACCGTGATCAGAATCTCGACGATCTTGATGCCGGCAAAGCGAAACGCCTTGTTTTCGGCGCGTAATCTCGCAAACGGAATTGAGGCGATCGCATCGAGACCCAAAATGATCGCAAACCACTGCACGTATTCGGGATGGTGGGCATAATGCAGGGCCTCCGAAAGCGGGGTCTCGACGAACCGGATCAACAGTAGAAAACCTATATTGACCCCCAACACGAACCATAACGCGGTCGCATAAGCGCTATCGCGTTGCGGGTCGTTCTTGTCGCGGAAGCGGAAATAGCCGGTCTCGAAGCCGAACACCAGGAGCACCGCAAAAAAGCCCGCATACGCATAAAACTCGGAGACGACCCCGTATTCGGCCGCAGAGAAATGATAGGTATAGAGCGGCACCAGCAGATAATTCAGAAACCGCCCAAAAATACTGCTGAGGCCGTAGATCGCGGTTTGCGAGGCGAGTTTTTTGATGATGCTCATCTGCTGTCGCGGTTTATTTTGGGGTTGAAGAAGAATTAACCGGAGTTTGTTGTCCTATTCGGCCAATTCGCCGGCAATCCAGTTTTGGCCGGCTTCGGTCAGCCGGGCTGTAATCAGTTGGTTTTCGACCGACCGGTTCCGGCTCACGATGCAGCCGACTTTCAGATAATTCGGCGTATAGCCAAACACCCGTTGCCGGTCTTCGCCGCAAGGCTCGCTGTAGCCTTCCCACAATACCGAAAATTCCCGGCCCAGATTGTCCTGGTAAAATTTCAGCTTCATCTCTTCGGCCAGACGATGCAGGGCGGCGCTGCGCTGTTTTTTGAGCGAATTGTTCACCTGGCCGGGCAAAGAGGAGGCCTTGGTGCCTTCGCGGCGGGAATAGGTGAAGCTATGGATGTGGCCGAAGCCGGTGGCCGCGATGTAATCGAAGCTTTCCTGCCATTCCTGCTCGGTTTCGCCCGGAAAGCCGACGATGATGTCGGTCGTGACATTGAAATGCGGGATTTGCCGGCGCAGGCGATGGATAATTTCGGTGAATTCCTGGGTTTTGCAGCGTCTTGCCATGCGCCGCAGCACGCTGTCCGAACCGCTCTGCAACGGCAGGTGCAGATGCGGCATCAGGCGCGGATTTTCGAACAACTCGAAAAAACTGTCGGTGAGTTCCCAGGGTTCGAGCGAGCCGAGCCGGATGCGCGGAATGTCGGTTTGCGCGAGGATCGCCTGGATCAAATCGGCCAGATTGCAGCCCTGGTCGCTGCCGTAGCCGCCCAGATGCACGCCGGTCAGCACCACTTCGGCGATGCCTTGTTGATGCAGGGTGTTGATTTCCTCGATGATAGCGGCGATCGGCCGGCTTTTTTCCTCGCCGCGGGCGACGGTCACGATGCAGAACGTGCAGCGGTAGCGGCAGCCGTCCTGGACTTTCACGAACGCGCGCTGGCGGCCGCGGGTAAACAGCGAAAACTCGCCGGGTTCGGTCGCCTGCGCCGGCATGCTGGTGAGATTCAACTCGCTCAGGGCTAAGTCGACCAGCTTGTCCTTGTCCTGATTGCCGATCACCAGATCGACGCCCATCTCGGCTTCGGCCTGCTGTTGGTTCAAGGTTGCATAGCAGCCGCTGACGACCAGTTTCGCCTGCGGGTTGTCGCGGTGAATCCTTCGAATCAGCTGGCGCGATTTCCGGGCCGCATCCTGGGTCACAGCGCAGGAGTTCAGCACGATCAATTGCGCGGCTTCCGGCTGCGCCGTGATGCCGTGCCCTGCGCGCTTAAAATCCTGCGCCCAAGTTTCAAGTTCCGCTTCGTTGAGCCGGCAGCCGAGGGTTTGCAAGTGAACTAACATTTATCCGAAAAACCAGTAACAAATCAAAATGGAGGCGATTACGCCCGCAAAATCGGCCATTATCCCACAACCGGCCGCATGGCGGATATTTTTGATGCCGACCGCGCCGAAATACACCGCCAGCACATAAAAGGTCGTTTCGGTGCTGCCCTGGATGATGCAGGACAGGCGGCCGGCAAACGAGTCGGCGCCGAGCGTTTTCATCGTGTCGATCATCATCGCCCGCGCGCCGCTGCCGCTGAACGGCTTGATCAGTGCGGTCGGCAAGGCGTCGATGAAACGGCTGTCGAGTTCGAATAAAACGGCCAGATAGCGCATCAAGTCGTTCAAGAGCTCCAGCGCGCCGCTGGCCCGGAACACGCCGATCGCGGCCAGCATCGCGACCAGATACGGAATGATCGTGATCGCGGTCTGAAAGCCTTCCTTCGCGCCTTCGACGAACGCTTCGTAGGCGTTGATCTTTTTATACAGCGCGCCGGCGATGAAGACGATCACCAGAGAGAACAAAATCACGTTGCTGATCAGCGCCGATTGTTCCAGCATGTCTTCTTGCGGCAGGCCGCTAAAATAAGCAAGCAGGGCGCCGATTAACAGCGTCATGCCGCCCAGATAGGCCAGCACGACTTTGTCGAGCAGATTGATGCGTTGCATCCACGCGACCGCCAACAGGCCTGCCAAGGTCGAGCAGTAGGTCGCGATCAGGATCGGGATGAACACGTCGGTCGGATTGAGTGCGCCGAGCTGCGTGCGATAAGTGAAGATCGTGACCGGAAACAGCGTCACCGAGGAAGTGTTGATCACCAGAAACAAAATTTGCGCATTGCTGGCGGTTTCGGGCTTCGGATTCAGTGCCTGCAATTCCTGCATCGCCTTGATGCCGAGCGGCGTCGCGGCATTGTCGAGGCCGAGCGCGTTGGCCGAGATGTTCATCACGATCGCGCCGAGCGCCGGGTGATGCTTCGGAATGTCCGGCATCAGGCGGCTGAACAGCGGCGTCAAGCCTTGCGTCAGCAATTGAATGAAGCCGCTTTTTTCGCCGACGCGCATGATGCCGAGCCAGAGCGACAGCACGCCGGTCAGGCCCAAGGCAATCTCGAACGCGGCTTTCGACTGGCTGAACAGCGCGGTCATGATGGCCGCGAAGATTTCGGTATTGCCGAAAAAAATCAGCTTGACCGCGGCGGTCACGAAGGCGATCAGAAAAAAGCCGATCCAGATCAGGTTAAGCAGCATCGGCCGTTGATCCTTCCGAATCGCGCGGACAAAAAAAAGGCTGCGCCAAAAGGCGCAGCCGGGGAGAGGAGTACCAAGCTCTCATAACGGGGCGAGAGAGACCCAATGAGTTGGCATTCGGTATGACAAATCACTGAATTGAAGTCTAGGAGACATCTCGCATTTTTCAAGAGCGGACTAGATTTTTTTTGCCAGGGCTTCGGCGTAGCCGGTATAACCGCGCGGCGTCAAGGCCAGCAGGTCGGCCTTCGCGTTCGCCGGAATATCGAGTTTTTCGATGAATGCCCGCATATCGTCCGGCGTGATGCGCTGGCCGCGGGTCAGTTCCTTCAGTTTTTCATAGGGTTTTTCGATGCCGTAGCGGCGCATGACCGTTTGAATCGGTTCCGCGAGCACTTCCCAGTTCGCGTTCAAATCGGCTTCGATGGCATCGCTATTGATCTGCAATTTGCCAATGCCTTTCAAGGTCGATTGAATCGCAATCACCGTATGGGCGATGCCGACGCCGATGTTGCGCAGCACGGTCGAATCGGTCAAGTCGCGCTGCCAGCGCGACACCGGCAACTTCTCGGCCAGGAAGCCGAACAACGCGTTCGCGATGCCGAGGTTGCCTTCGGAGTTTTCGAAATCGATTGGATTGACCTTGTGCGGCATCGTCGAGGAACCGACTTCGCCGGCGACGGTTTTTTGCTTGAAATAGCCGAGCGAAATATAGCCCCAAACATCGCGGTCGAAATCGAGCAGGATCGTATTGAAGCGCGACAGCGCATGGAAAAATTCGGCGATGTAGTCGTGCGGCTCGATCTGGATTGTATAAGGATTGAAGGTCAGGCCCAGCGATTCGACGAAATTTTGCGCAAACGCCTCCCAATCCACTTCGGGATAGGCGATGCTGTGCGCGTTGTAATTGCCGACTGCGCCATTGATCTTGCCGAGCAATTGCACATTCGCCAATTGCTGCCGCTGGCGTTCGATCCGGGCCGCGACATTCGCGAACTCTTTGCCGGCGGTCGTCGGGCTCGCGGACTGGCCGTGCGTGCGCGACAGCATCGGCTGGGCCGCGTATTCGATCGCGAGCTTCTTGATCGCCGCGCCGCAGGCATCGATTTGCTCCAGCATCGCCGCGCGGCCTTCCTTCAGCATCAGCGCATAAGACAGGTTGTTGATGTCTTCGGAGGTGCAGGCGAAATGGAAAAACTCGGAGACTTTTTCAAGCTCGGCTTGGCCTGCGATTTTTTCTTTCAGAAAATACTCGACTGCCTTCACGTCGTGATTGGTGGTTCTTTCGATATCCTTGACTCTTTGCGCGTCCGCTTCCGAAAAATCGGCCGCGATCGCATTCAATGCCTGCGTCGCCGCCGCGCTGAATGGCGGCACTTCGCTAATCTGAGGATGCGCGGCCAGCGCCTGCAGCCAGCGCACTTCGACCAGCACGCGGTAGCGGATCAAGCCGTATTCGCTGAAAATCGGGCGCAGAGCGCTGACTTTGTCGGCGTAGCGGCCGTCGATCGGGGAGATGGCGGTAAGGGAAAATTGAGTCATGAAGATTACAGTCTAAAGATGATAGGAAAAAATTATGCGTTGGTCTTGCTTTCGATGATGCCGCCGCCCAGACAAATCTCGCCGTCATAAAACACGACCGACTGCCCCGGCGTAATCGCGCGTTGCGGTTCGTCGAATACGGCCTTGCAGCGGCCGTCCGGCAGTGGCGAGAGCGTACAGGCCTGATCGGCCTGACGGTAGCGGGTCTTGGCCGCGCAGCGGGTTGTTTCGGTCAACGGCCGGTTGCTGCACCAGTCCAGTTGGCCGGCTTCGAGGGTATTGTGCAGCATCAACGGATGATCGTGGCCCTGGCCGACCAGCAGCACATTGTTGTCGAGGTCTTTTTCGAGCACATACCAAGGCTCGTCGGGTGTGTTCTGGACGCCGCCGATGCCGAGTCCCTGGCGTTGGCCGAGCGTGTAGTACATCAGGCCGTGATGGCGGCCGATCGTGCGGCCTTCCGGGGTGCGGATGTCGCCGGGCTGGGTCGGCAGGTAGCGCTGCAAGAATTCCTTGAACTTGCGCTCGCCGATGAAGCAGATGCCGGTGCTGTCTTTTTTGCGGCAATTGTCGAAGCCGGCCTTTTCCGCCAGCGCCCGGATTTCGGTCTTGTGCAGATGGCCGATCGGAAACAGCGTGCGCGACAATTGCTTTTGGCCCATCGTATAGAGGAAGTAGCTCTGTTCCTTGGCAGGATCGAGGCCTTTCAGCAGGAAGTATTCGCCGCCGCGCTCTTCGACGCGGGCATAGTGGCCGGTCGCGATGTATTCGGCGCCGAGGTCTTCGATAGCGTAGTTCAGAAACGCCTTGAATTTGACATGCTTGTTGCAGAGGATGTCGGGGTTCGGCGTGCGGCCTTTTTCGAACTCGGACAAGAACACTTCAAACACTTCGTCCCAATATTCGGCCGCGAAATTGACCGTCTTCAGCTCGATGCCGAGCCGGTCGCAGACCTGCTGCGCGTCGGCGAGGTCCTGCATCGCGGTGCAATACTCGGTGCCGTCATCCTCTTCCCAGTTTTTCATGAACAGACCGGTGACCTGGTGGCCCTGTTCCAGCAGCAACAGCGCGGTGACCGAGGAGTCGACGCCGCCCGACATGCCGACAATGATATTTTTAGCCATGGTTCAGATCGAGCAGGGATTGGATTAACGATAAGGGATAACGGGCGCCGGCCAGGTATTCGTCCACGCAGAGCGCGACCAATGGGCTTCTGAGTCGTTGCGGATCGGCCATCAGTTCGTCGCGCGTCAGCCAATGCGTCGCGACGATGCCGTTGTCCAGCGGGACTTCGGGTTCGTGGCTGTGGCAGTTTCCGGAAAAACAGACGCGCAGGAAGCTCGGCGATTCGGGATTTCGCCGCCAGAGTTGAATCCCGACCAGATGTTCCGGCTCGAAACGCCAGGCGGTTTCCTCGAAAACCTCGCGCCGCGCCGCGGTCAGCAAATCTTCGCCTTCTTCCAAATGGCCCGCCGGCTGATTCAGTCTGATGCCGTCGGTGGTCTCTTCCTCCACCAGCAGAAATCGTTGATCACGCTCGATGATCGCGGCCACGGTCACATGCGGCTTCCAAACCATTCATTTTCCTCAACAATACAAAACGGCTATTTTACTCGATTTGTCGTTCACGGGGACAACGAATTGAACTCTGCGCGTGCATTCTGTCCAATGCAACGAAGTAAATTGGTTGCTGATATTAGTCAGCGAAGGCATATTAAAAAGCGCTATACTTCGAGCATGAGGGGGGGCGATGGCTTGCGCAATGCTTAATAGGCTTGAAATCAACTATCATTTAGTATTATTGTTAAGCTTGTAAAGATTTTTTGCCACGATGTCTATGTCTGATTTTGAACCATTCCATGATAACCATAACGGCCTGGCTTTGCAGGAAGCCAAACCAAAACTTAAAAAGCCGCCGCTTTATAAGGTTATCCTGTTGAATGACGATTTCACGCCGATGGATTTCGTGGTTGAAATCCTAATGGAGTTTTTCGGCATGCCGCACGAGAAAGCCACGCAGGTGATGCTGCAGGTGCATATGCAGGGAGTCGGCGTGTGTGGGACCTTTTCGAAGGATGTGGCGGAAACCAAGGTGTATCTGGTCAATGAATATTCACGAGCACATCAACATCCCTTGATGTGTACTATGGAAGAAGCATAATTGGTGAGCTTATGTTAAGTAAAGAACTTGAAGTTACCCTGAATAATGCCTTTAAGAATGCGCATGAAAAAAGGCATGAATTTATAACGGTTGAACATTTGCTCCTGGCATTGCTGGATAATCCTTCCGCCGAAGCGATCATGAAGGCCTGCGGTTGCAATATCAAACTGCTGAGAGGGCAGCTGACGCAATTCATTGACGAAACTATTTCGCTGATTCCGCAAGGCGTGCAGCGCGAAACTCAGCCGACGTTGGGTTTTCAGCGGGTATTGCAGCGCGCCGTCTTTCACGTGCAGGCTTCTGATAAAAAAGAAGTGTCCGGTGCGAATCTGTTTGTCGCGCTGTTCAGCGAACAGGACTCGCAAGCGGTCTATCTGCTGAACAAACAGGACATATCAAGACTGGATGTCGTCAATTATCTCGCACACGGCATTTCGAAAGTCGATCAGGAAAATCAGGCCAGCGAAGACCGCAGCGCCGACACCTCGAATCCGGATGCAGAACCTTCAGGCAGCCCGTTAGATAAGTATACGACCAATCTGAACGAGGAGGCGCGCCGCGGACGCATCGATCCGTTGATCGGACGGGAGGCGGAAGTCGAGCGCACGATTCAAATTCTGTGCCGGCGCCGGAAAAATAATCCGTTATTGGTCGGCGAGGCCGGTGTTGGCAAGACGGCGATCGCCGAAGGACTTGCCAAGCGCATCGTCGAGGATAACGTGCCGCACGTCCTGGTCAACAGCGTGATTTATGCGTTGGATCTGGGCGCCCTGGTGGCCGGTACCAAATACCGCGGCGATTTTGAAAAACGCCTGAAGGCATTGATCAATCAATTGAAGCGAGAGCCCGATTCGATCCTGTTCATTGACGAGATTCATACGATCATCGGCGCCGGCTCCGCTTCGGGCGGGGTGATGGATGCATCGAATCTGATCAAGCCCTTGCTCGCTTCCGGGCAAATGCGCTGCATCGGCTCGACCACCTTCCAGGAATACCGAGGCGTGTTCGAAAAAGATCACGCATTGGCGCGCCGCTTCCAGAAGGTCGATGTGCTGGAGCCTTCGGTCGAAGATACCGTGCTGATTCTGAAAGGCCTGAAAGCCCGTTTCGAGGAACATCACGATGTGATTTATTCGGCCGAGTCACTGCGTCTGGCGGCCGAGTTGTCCGACCGTTATATTACCGACCGGCATCTGCCGGACAAGGCGATCGACGTGATCGACGAAGCCGGCGCGCGGCAGCGCATGCTGTCCGAGACGGAGCGCAAGCAGGTGATCGAGGTAGGTGACATCGAAGAAATCGTCTCGAAAATTGCCAGGGTGCCGGCCAAGACGGTTTCATCGAATGATGTCGACAAACTTGCCAACCTCGAAAAGAATCTGAAAATGCTCGTTTTCGGTCAAGACGAAGCGATTGCGGCGCTGGCTTCCGCGATCAAATTGTCGCGGGCGGGGCTTCGCGAGACGCAAAAGACGATCGGTTCGTTCCTGTTCGCGGGGCCGACCGGCGTCGGCAAGACCGAAGTCACCCGGCAACTGGCCAAAATCATGGGCGTCGAGCTGATTCGTTTCGATATGTCCGAATATATGGAGCGGCATACCGTATCGCGCCTGATCGGCGCGCCTCCCGGCTATGTCGGTTTCGACCAGGGCGGACTGCTGACTGAGCAAGTCACCAAGCATCCGCATGCGGTGCTGCTTTTGGACGAGCTCGAAAAGGCGCACCCGGACGTATTCAACCTGCTTTTGCAGGTGATGGATCACGGCACCTTGACCGACAATAACGGCCGCAAAGCCGATTTCCGCAACATCATCCTGGTGATGACCACCAATGCGGGCTCCGAAGAGGGCGGTCGCGCTTCGATCGGCTTTACCCAGCAGGATCATGCCGTCGACAGCCTGAAAGCGATCGAAAGAGGATTTTCACCGGAATTCAGAAACCGCCTGGACGCGATCATTCAGTTCAAGCCGTTGAATATCTCGGTCGTCGGGAATGTGGTCGATAAATTTATATTCGAGCTGGAGGCTTTGTTGGCCGATCGCCACGTGACGTTGACGCTCGACGACGATGCTCGGTTATGGCTGGCCGAAAACGGTTGCGATCCGAAAATGGGAGCCCGGCCGATGGCGCGGCTGATACAGGAAAAAATCAAGAAACCGTTGGCGAACGACTTGCTGTTCGGCAAGCTGACCCATGGCGGCCATGTCAGAATTTACGTGGAAAACAACGAACTGGCTTTTGCGATTGAAAGTAAGGACTTGATCGTGCCCGAAAGCAGCTGAGACGACGGACGCGCGATCCCTGGATGAGCCAGGGATTAGCGCATCCGGAAGGTGATGCGGCCTTTGGTTAAGTCATAAGGCGTCATTTCGACCTTGACGCTATCGCCGGTCAGAATGCGGATATAGTGCTTGCGCATCTTGCCGGAAATGTGTGCGGTCACGATATGGCCGTTTTCAAGCTGCACTCTAAACATCGTATTCGGAAGGGTGTCGATGACCTTGCCTTCCATTTCAATTTGATCTTCTTTTGCCATGGTTTTAATCCTGGGTGTTAAAAACCCGTAATGATAGCACAAGGAAGCGTCTAACAACAAAAGAGCATCGTGGATAGCGCAATCGTGATTTATGATTTAATCAGAAAAAACGGCTGATTCGGCGGATTTCAAGGGAGAAGGCCATAACACTTCGTTATGGCGTGGCGGCCGATAAACTGGAAAATTCCCGCCACTCCTGGCCGATATGCAGCTGTAGCGGTTGATAGTTGCTCTTGTAGGCCATTTTCCGGCAGTTTCTTATCCAGTAGCCGAGGTACAGGAATTCGCGTTGCTGCCGGCGTGCTTCTTCGATTTGCCATAATACGGCATAGACGCCGGGGCTAAAATCGGCAAATTTCGGATCGAAAAAAGTATAAACCGCCGACCAGGCCTCGGCGAAGCGGTCGATAATCGCGATCGCGGCCGGCTCGCCGGCAATCGAAAACTCGGCGAAGATGGTGTCGCACCAGGTATTGCCGAGAAAATCGATATATTCTTCCGGACTGGCATGCGCCATCGTTCCATCCAGATGCCGGCTGTTTTGATAGCGCAGATACATGTCGTAATGGGCTTGTTCGAACACGGCGGGTTTGATCACGACGCGGGTTTCGGCATTTTTTTTCAGGCAGCGTTTTTGCCGGCGGTCCGGGGTGAAGCGGGCGACCGGGATTCTGGCCGAGAGGCAGGCGGAACACTGCGTACAATGCGGCGCATAAACATCATTGCCGCTGCGCCGGAAACCGTGTTTCAGCAATTCCGCATAGATTGACGGAGTCATTCGAAAAGCGGGATGCACGAATGCCGATCGCGCGCTTTCGCCGTCAAGATAGCTGCATGGATGGTCGCCGGTGATGAATAAGGGGATCGATGTCATCGTGATTGCCAGGCGCTGGCCGCGGCGGGCTCGGGGCAGTAACGGTCGAGCAGGCGCTTGAACGCATCGCGGCCGATCAGTTCGGCGCCGAGACTCGCCAGATGCGGGGTGTAAACCTGGCAGTCGATCAGGGCAAAATTCCAGTCTTGCAACTGCTGAACCAGCACCGCGAACGCGGCTTTCGACGCATCGGTGAGCGTGTGGAACATCGACTCGCCAAAAAAGACGCGGCCGATCGCAACGCCGTATAAACCGCCGACCAGTTCGCCGTCGCACCAGGTTTCGGCCGAGTGCGCGAAGCCCGAAAGATGCAGTTCTTGATAGGCGTGCCTGATGTCCTGCGTGATCCAGGTGCCTTCGCGGTCTTGCCGGGCATCGGCGCAGGCGGCGATCACTTTGTCGAAGGCGGTGTCGAATGTCACGGTAAACCTGTCCTTGCGTAGCGTTTTTTTCAGGCTGCGCGAGACTTGCAGGCGTTCTGGAAACAATACCAGCCGCGGATCGGGCGACCACCACAAGATCGGCTCGTTTTCGTTATACCAGGGAAACACGCCGTGCCGGTAGGCGTTTAACAAACGCGTTACCGACAGGCAGCCTCCCGCCGCCAGCAGGCCGTTAGGTTCGGCCAGCGCGGTATGGAGCGGCGGGAACGCTTGCTCCGGCCGGCGGGGATCGAGTAGGGTGATCTTCATCGGTCAGGTACAGGCTAATAGCGCGGCTAAGCTGCCGCCGCGCTATTAGACCGTGCGCCTTTATTGCAATTCATCGAGATATTTTTCCGCATCGAGTGCGGCCATGCAGCCCGCTCCGGCGGAGGTGATAGCCTGTTTATAGACCGCATCCATCACATCGCCGGCCGCAAAAACACCGGGGACGCTGGTCGCGGTCGCATTTCCGGCAATGCCGCTTTTGACCTTGATATAGCCATGCTCCATGTCGATCTGGCCCTCGAAAATGCTGGTATTCGGCGTATGGCCGATCGCGATGAAGGCCCCGTGCACGTCGACTTCCTTGGTGGTGCCGGTTTGTGTGTCTTTGATCCGGACTCCGGTGACGCCCATGTCGTCGCCGAGCACCTCATCCAGGGTGTGGTTCCATTCGATGCTTACGTTGCCGTTTGCGGCTTTTTCGAGTAATTTATTCGAGAGGATTTTTTCTGAGCGGAATTTGTCCCGGCGGTGCACGACAGTCACATGCGAGGCGATATTTGCCAGATAAAGTGCTTCTTCCACCGCGGTGTTGCCGCCGCCGATCACCGCGACCGGTTTGTTTCTGTAGAAAAAACCGTCACAGGTCGCGCACGCGGAGACGCCCCGGCCTTTGAAAGCTTCCTCGGAGTCGAGTCCCAAATAGCGGGCCGACGCGCCGGTCGCGATGATCAGCGCATCACACGTATAGCTGCCGGCATCGCCGGTCAGCACAAACGGCCGCACCGACAAATCGGCGGTATGAATATGGTCGAAGATGATTTCGGTGTCGAAGCGCTCGGCATGCTTGCGCATTCTTTCCATCAGATCGGGGCCTTGCAGTCCCTCGACGTCGCCGGGCCAGTTATCCACCTCGGTCGTGGTGGTCAACTGGCCGCCTTGCTGTAGGCCGGTGATCATGACCGGATTCAGATTCGCACGTGCAGCATAGACGGCGGCGGTATAGCCGGCCGGGCCGGAGCCAAGAATTAATAATCGGCAGTGTTTGGTGGTGCTCATTAAGACCTCGTCAGGGATAAACAAAATTTTGCGATCAATTATGCAGGCGAACGCTGGCTTCGTAAACTGCAAATCATATTGGCATAGATTGGGGATCGGACACCGAAAAACCAAGCCATGCCCGCAAAATTATTAATGTAATCTCTCGGTTGCTTGATCTATAATCATGTTTTATTAAGTTTTTATTTTCTCCGAGAAATGTCATGTTTGCTGTAATGGAAGAAAAAACTGTTCGTGGTTTACGGGAAATCGCCGTTTTGGTTTTTTTTGCCTGCGGCTTGTTTTTCCTAATCGCATTGGCGACTTTCAGCCTCGAGGACGCCGGCTGGACGCATAGCGGGACGACGAAGGTGATCGCCAATGCCTGCGGCGTGTTCGGCGCCTGGCTTGCCGATTTGAGTTTCAGCTTCTTCGGCTTATTGGCCTATCCCTTCCCGTTGATTATTTTTTGGGCGGGCTACAAACTGCACCAACAGAAGGAAGTCCCCAAGATCATTCCGCTGGTTTTGCATCCGGTGGGGGTCTTCGTGACGCTGATATCGGCGACCGCCTTGCTGAATCTGTATTTGCTGCGCCCCGGCATCGACCTGCCGAACAGCACCGGCGGCATCGTCGGGCAGGAAATCGGCAATACGCTGGTCGTCAAGCTCGGTAATTCCGGCGCGACCTTATTCTTGATGGTCGGCTTGCTCGCCGGTATTACGCTGGTGACCAAAGTCTCCTGGCTTGCGGTGTTGGATTTAATCGGCAAATATACCGTGCTGCTGTCCAAAGCATTGCTTGGCCGTGTGGTCGGTTTCGGTACAAGAAAATTCGCGGTGCGGGAGGACGAGGACGCGTATGCGGATGAGCTGGATGATCTGGAAGAGCCTTTCAGCCCGGCGTTCGTTCCGCCCAAGCCCGCGCCGACGCCGCCTGCCAAAGCCGAGGTCGAAGCCCTCAAAAAAGCCGCGGCAAAAATGTCTCCGGTGCTGGAGAAGGTGCTGGCCGATGCGCAAAAAGCAGTGGCCAAGCAGGTCGCAAAAAAAACAAAAGTAGCGGCCGGGAGCTATCAGAATCGGGGGGCTTTGCCGTCGCTCGAATTGCTGGATAACCGCGATACGCGGGTAAAAGGCTATACGCAGACCGATCTGGAAGAAATGTCCAGGCTGGTCGAAAACATTCTGCAGGATTTCAATGTCAACGTCGAAGTCGTCGGATTTCTGCCGGGGCCGGTGATTACCCGCTTCGAATTGCAGCCGGCCCCCGGCGTTAAGGTCAGCCGGATCAGTTCGTTGTCGAAAGATTTGGCGCGGGCATTGTCGGTGACCAGCGTGCGCATCGTCGAAGTGATTCCGGGCAAATCGGTGATCGGACTTGAAATTCCGAACCGCGAACGCGAAATGGTCAACCTGCGCGATTTGCTCGCTTCCGGCACTTTCGTCAAGTCAAAATCGAACCTGACGCTGGCGATGGGCAAGGATATTTCCGGCGCGCCCTTGGTCGCCGACCTCGGCAAGATGCCGCATGCGCTAGTTGCCGGCACCACCGGTTCGGGTAAGTCGGTCGCGATCAATACGATGATCTTGAGCATGCTGTACAAATCGACGCCCGAGCAGGTCAGGATGATCATGATCGACCCGAAAATGCTCGAATTGTCGGTTTATGAAGGCATTCCGCACCTGTTGACACCGGTCGTGACCGACATGAAGGAGGCCAGCAACGCGTTGCGCTGGGCGGTCGCCGAGATGGAGCGGCGCTATAAGCTGATGTCGAAAATGGGCGTCAGAAACCTGGCCGGTTTCAATCAGCTGGTTGCGGACGCGGAAGCGCGCGGCGAGAAGATCAAGGACCCGATGTTTCAGGCGCTGAATCCGCTGGCCGAGGACGAAGAGCCGCCGGTGTTGGAGATGCTGCCGAGCATCGTGATCGTAATCGACGAATTGGCCGACATGATGATGATCGTCGGCAAAAAGGTCGAGGAACTGATCGCGCGGCTCGCACAAAAAGCGCGCGCGGCCGGTATTCATCTGATCTTGGCGACACAGCGGCCGTCGGTCGATGTGTTGACCGGATTGATCAAGGCCAACGTGCCGACCCGTATCTCATTCCAGGTTTCATCCCGTATCGATTCGCGGACCATTCTCGACCAGGGCGGCGCGGAAGCGTTGCTCGGTAACGGCGACATGCTGTTCTTGCCGTCGGGCACCAGCATTCCGGTGCGCGCGCACGGTGCGTTTGTCGACGATCATGAAGTGCATCGCGTCGTCGAGTTTTTGAAGCTGACGGGACCGGCCAATTATCTCGAAGACATTACCCGCGAAGCATCCGATGGCGGGGAAGGTTATGGTGGGGGCGGCGGCGCCGGCAGTTTCGGCGATGCCGAAGGCGATGCCTTGTACGATCAGGCGGTACAGTTTGTGACCGAGACCCGCAAGGCCTCGATTTCGAGTGTGCAAAGGCGCTTCAAGATCGGCTATAACCGCGCCGCGACGATGATCGAAACGATGGAAGCGGCGGGCGTGGTCAGCCCTGCCGAATCGAACGGCTCCCGCGTCGTGCTGGCGCCTGCGCCGATCAGGGATTAGCCGTGCAATTGACCCTGATCGGCATCCTTATTCTGATCCTGGCGGCCGGCGGCGGCTGGCTGCTGGTCAGACGACATCCTAAAGAGCATGCGACCCAGGTCAAGGCCGTGCTCTTTGGACTCTATTTTTGGGGCTTGGTGTTTTTACAGTTAATCATCGCCGCCTTGCTCTATTCCTTGCAAAAGTAATCCTTTCAAGTGCTTGGCCCAGTCTGTTTTCTGGCTGGGCCACTTCTTCTTTCGCAAAAAAACCGCGTTTCTTCTTTCCGCCTATTCCGTATCGATGTGCCGTAAACGCTGTCGGCACAGGCGCTCGATAAAAAAATACAGATTGTTCTGGATGCGGCGTTGAAATTCCTTAGTCTTCAACTACATTTTTGTTCAGCTACAATTCTGAGGCAGTGCTTGCAAGCTTTCGAGCGGCGCTGAACAGGATGAACCGGCTTGCGCGGTATGTCCCGGGAAGGGAAAACGAAAGGAAGTCAGACTGACTTTCGTAAGAATAAAAAAACTTTTTATCATACATAATTTTTAGATGAATCACCAAAACTTTTTATTGGGATTCCCAGGCAGCATTAATAAATCGAACTATACTTATGCCAAGGTTAGATAGACGTCTTAGTTAAAGCGGAAAAATCAAGCACTAAGCCGGAATTCTCATTTTTTACATTAAATAATAAAAAACATGTCGCAAGGTTCAATTAACCTCAAATTAGTCGGATTTAGTGAGTTCGAGGCGCGGAACATCGAGTCTGTTCTGTCCCTGGCTGAGCGAGGCTTGCTTAGAAATTGGCGGCTTGTTACTGCTTCTCCGGCAGATTATTACCTGTTGCCGGAAAGCCTGAATGCGCGGATGGAGCAAGAGGATAACTTGAAAGCGTTACCGCGTGACCGCTGCATTTTTACCTCCAAGGAAGAAAGCAATGCGGACAGTGCAAGCGATGATATGTGGTTGTTGTGCGATTCCCGCAGCGTACCGCGTATCCGGTCCATGATCGAGCTGTTCAATTTGCTGTGCGAGGATACGCTGACCGAGCGCAGAAATCAGGGGCCCGCGATGGGAGCCGTGGAGGTGCCGCCAGTGAATATCACGGCCGCGGTGGCCGCGGTAGCGGAAGTAACGGCCGCCCCGGTGCTGGCAGAGGCGTTCAGCCCGCGGCAAGGTTTTATCGGGCAACTGCTGGGCGCGGCGGACAAAAACGGCCTACTGATATACGAATTGAATATACCCAACTCTCCGGGCCGTATTTATGTTTATCCCGAGCAGCAGGTGTTTTACAGCCCGGCCAGCCTAGACCTGTTGGCGCCGTTTTTTACCGCCGATCAGGATTTGATTTCCTGCACGACCCGAGCCAATGTGACCGAGGCAGAGCTCGATCAGTTGTCCGAAGCCGAAGATTTGAGGCCTTATACCTTGAGAAGCCTGCTCTGGTACGGCGTGTACAAATCATCCCAAGGGCGGTTGTTGGAAGGGGCTGATGCGCATAAGCCTGTGCGATTGAAACGTTGGCCGGATTTAAATCTTTCCGATTGTCAGGACTTGATCAAACTGGCCGCATTTATGCAAAGCAACGCGGTCAGCTTGCAGGGGGTTGCGGAAAAAACCGGCATTCCGATCAAGCTGATCTACGATTTTTATAATGCCTGCGAGATCGTCGGATTGATCGAGCAGAGTTCGGAGGCTGATATCCATAACAAACAACTGAATCCTGAAAAAGTCAGTCTGTTTTCTAAAATCAGATCACGACTGAATAAAGCCCACACGGCCTAAGTCTTGGATGCGTAATGGACAAGAATCATAAAATTAAGTTTGTTTTTACCGGTTGCGTCGGCGCAGGAAAAACCACCGCGATCGCCACGATCAGCGAAGTCGTGCCGATTTCAACTGAAGCAAAACCCACGGAAGACAGCGTCGTTCGCCGCAAAAGTTCAACGACGGTCGCGATGGACTATGGCGAGCTGACGCTGGAGGATGGTGAAAAAATCTATCTTTACGGGACTCCAGGGCAAAGGCGCTTCGATTTCATGTGCCATTTGTTGACCAAGGGCGCGCTCGGACTGATCGTGCTGGTGGACAACACCCATCCGGACCCGATGGGCGAACTGGATTATTTTTTAAACCTGAATGCCGCTTTTCTGAATCAAGGCGCGGCGGTGATCGGGGTGACTCACTATGATATGTCGACCAAACCCAGTGTCGATGATTATTACCAATGTCTTGCGGAACGGGGCGATCCCTGGCCCGTTCTTCATGTCGATGTGCGTAAGAGCGAGGATGTGAATTTATTGCTGAATACGCTGTTGACGACCCTGGAATATGCATAAGTCGATTGACCCAGCATAGTTTTTGATTGTTAGTGCGATTAATTTAACTCAACGGAGAAAATACATGGCTAAACTTGATGATGTTGTACGTAAAATTGTGAACGATGTTGACGGCGCCTTGGGCTGCGCGGTTGTCGATTTGTCGAGCGGCTTATTGCTTGGCGTGGCGCATAACGTACCTTACTTCACCTCTTCCTATTTGGAAGCGGTTGCGGCCGCGGCGGTCGACATGATGCGCGGAAAAAATGTCCGTGCGGTTGAATCGCTGCTGTCCAGCCAACGCGGCAAAACCGTGCAGAATATGATCAAGGAAGTGCAAATGACTACCGAGAAAACCTACCACTTCATGGCGACCGTGCCGGACAAGCCGGATTCTATGGTCGTATTGATCACCAGCAAGAGCGCGAACCTGGGTATGGGCTGGTCCGCGGTAAGAAGCAACTTGCCGATGATTGCGCCGCTTTGCCCATAAGCGCTTAGGATAATTCCTCCTCCGCTTGATTGGCGCAAACAAGGTTTTTGCCTCTGTTTGACGCCAGTCGGCGGCGGGCGTTGGCGAAAGGGAGCTTTGCCGAACCCCATTGCCTGACGATTCAATGATCGACGCGTTGAGTCGTCACAAGTCCTTTTTTCCGCTCGGTAGAGCGCTATCTCTTCCTGTCAGCAACGCCACGCACAAGCGTAAGATGCTTCCCCGATTTTTTTCCGCTCATTCCGCTCTGAATCATGCAAACAATAGAACTGATCGGTTCTCACGACGGCGGTGACCATTACAACGTCGACATCATTGCCGAAATTCTTTCCCAGGATGTGACGGCGTTGGCCTACGGTTCAGAGTTTGTCGGCCGGCCGAATACCCGTATTTACCTCGGAGCCAAAGAGGTCGTCAAATTACGCAGCGAGCTGAGCTTCAATAAGGCCAAGGCGGTGCGCTGGATCAACACCGCGCTGCAAAAAGAGCGCGAGCTCGGCGTGCATCATCCGCATAAAACCTGGTTTCTGATCGATGCGAGCGCAGGCGTGGATGCCGCGCAAGCGGTCATTATCGGCAATATTTGCCCGCGCCTGCCGCCCATTCATGCCTTGCTCGAAGTCCGTCCGGAATCGGATGCGACGAGAAGCCAATATCTTCGCATCTTGCATGCGGTATTTGCCAGCTACTTGCATCTCGCCAAACGGACGCAGATGAAGCTGGACGAGGGGCTATCGAATTTTGGCGTGGATGCGGAAGGCAAGGTGTTTTATCTGGATGACGAATATTACGCCTGGGACAATTTCGTTTCCTTTTCTATCATGCTCGGCGTCTACATTCGAACCTATGCATGGCTTGATCAGGATTTTATCGAACAGATGGGGCGGGATCTTGCGAATTCGATCGATGCCGTTTTTGAGGATACTCACTGCAACGTGATCGTGGCCGAACAATTGCGTTCGTTGTTCATGCCCAGCGAAGAGAAAACGCAGTTGGTGCGGCAATTGATCGATACGCTGTTATTGTTTACCAAGGAATCGGCGGCAAAGCATCGCAAGAAACTTGCGGCTTCGAGGCGTGGTGCCTCACGCTATTTTGCGTTGCTGGCCGATATTCATGCCAATTATCCGGCGCTTGAGCGTGTGCTGGGCTATTTGGAAGCCGAAAATATTCAGGACGGCATCATCCTGGGCGACATTGTCGGCTATGGCCCCGATCCCGCCGAATGCATCGAAAGATTGCAGGACTGTTCCTTGAACATCATCAAGGGCAATCATGACCATGCCGCCGCGATCAATAAGGCGGAAACCGGCTTTTCGCAAACCGCCAAAGCCGTGATCAAATGGACCGCGGAACGCTTATCCGAAGAGCACAAGGATTGGCTGAAATACCTGCCGGCCGTGCTCGAAAACGACGAATGGCTCGCCGTGCACGGCGCGCCGATCGATCCGACGTTCTTTTACGGCTATGTCTATTCGATGACCGCCGATGACAATCTGGACTGCTTACAGGATAAAAACCGGGCGCTGTGTTTCCACGGCCACTCGCACATGCCGGGAGTCTTTGCGCGCGACAAGCGCAGGGCGGATCATCATGTGACGAAGGAAGTGATCGATTTGAGCGCGTATAAACATGCGCTGGTCTGTCCGGGGTCGATCGGCCAGCCGCGCAACGGCAATCGCGGCGCGCAATTTGCGATTTACGACCGGGAGAAAAAGATGTTGAACTATGTCACCTTACCCTATGAAGTCGAGGGTGTCGTACAGCGCATGCGCGACTTTGAGCTGCCCGAGCCGTTATGGCAACGGCTGTTGACAGGTACCTAAGCTTCCCGCCAACCTGGGCGCTGCGTCAGGCTAAAGTCGATGGTGGAAGGATTCTGCGCTCGACCCCGATAATGGCTCGATTCAACGTCATCAGATTTTTTTCCGCCTTGATCTGGATGCCCATCATATAAAAAATCGGCATCCACAAGGGGTTGATCAACACGCCGCCGAGCGCGCTTTTCAACGTTCTTTTCACATTTTTGGCCGGGTTGAATGATTCGGCCAATGAACCGGCCGGCGCCTCGGAAAACACCGTAGCGATCGGACGGAGCAGGGCAAGTTCCTGGCTGGTCAGTTGCTTCATCGAGGCGAACAGTTTGCGTTCCATGCGTTGATAATTCCGGTGCGCGAAACACACCGTGATCGCGAATGTCAGTGCGACCAAGGGCAGGAGCACGGTCGGCGGCGCGACCGGCGCAAACGTGGACGACAGCATCACGATCCCGAGACCCAGCATCAACAGGTCTTCCCCATGTTCAACATCCCGGTCTATACCCTGCACAATCGTTATCACAGGATTATCGTAAGGTGCGCGCAAATAATGACAGTCTGGTTTCATAGTAACCTCCGGCAGGCAGACCTGCTCATAAAATCATAAAATCAGCAAAAGTCAAATCGGGTTTAAAACCGTTTGATTCCACTGTAGTTTATGACAAGATCGGGAGGAAATAATTGCGGAGGCGGGCGGTGAATCGTGCTGTCGGCTTGGCTAACGGCGAAAATTATGCTTTAATTTTAAATTAAGGTATCTTCGTGGGCGTTTGTTTTTTCGCCCGAAACCGCACTGCATGGGATCGATATGTTCATTAAACCAATAAAAACCCGCATCGCCTTGTGTGCGCTGGCTTTCTGCTCGGCGCCTCAGGCGGATATCTCCATCCATATCAACGGCCAAGAATTTTATTCGAACCAAAACGGCTATACGAAGATTCATCCGGAAAATGTTTCGGGTAACGTGATTGTCAATGTGAACGGTGAAACCTATCGGCCGCAGGCTAGGCGAGCGGAAAAGCCTGCGGCGAAGTCCAAACCGGTTAACGCCATGCCTTTGAGAACCGTGCGGGTGTCGCGTGGTAAAAACAAGCAGCAATTCGAGCAATTGATCGCGAAGACCGCCGATAAACATCAGGTCGATCCCAAATTGCTGCATGCGGTGATTCAGGCCGAATCCGCCTACAATCCGTCGGCGGTTTCATCGGCCGGGGCGGTGGGTTTGATGCAGTTGATGCCGGCGACCGCCGCGCGTTTCGGCGTGAACGACAGTTACGATCCGGTACAAAACATCGAGGGCGGTACGCGTTATCTGAAACACTTGCTGCACCTGTTCAATTCCGATTTGCGTCTGGCCGTAGCGGCCTATAATGCCGGCGAAAATGCGGTGATCAGGCACCATCACAACATTCCGCCCTATGCCGAAACGCAGCATTATGTCAGCGAGGTATTGGCCTTGCAGCAGAACCCGGATCAGATCCGCAGCTACTTTAGGAAAAGAGTTGGTCCTTGTGCGGGGCGGGTGCTTGAATGGAATGTGACGTGTAATTGAATGAGGGGTTGGCATACGGCGGGCCTTGACCGCTTTCTTTGATCAAAGTAGCCGGTCGCCGCTTCGAGTCTCATTGTCAATTCCAGATATAAAAGGGTTTAGATGAAAGTCTAAGCCCTTTTTTATGGCCTCATGATTTTGTTGAGAGAATACTGCGGGCCCTGTCATCTGGTTCCCGCACGCTGATCGGAATTACAACGGGACGCTGGCGCGTGGGAACCAGATAACGGCGTATGACGCGAATGTTGACCCTGGGCGGTTTGCTAATGTCAGTCATGCTGACCACATGCGCCATACAGAAAGGGTATGCTGAAACCATCTAACCCACAACCAAGGAGTCTCCAATGTCCGACGACTTAGATCAATTTCTGGGATCATTTGACCGCCCGCCGCCACCCGAAGTGGCGCCGCTGGTCCGCGATGGCAAGCGCTATGCTCAACATATCGGTACACATGACGATAGCATCGGCCAGAGCGGCGGACTGCTTGATGTCATCGACGATGCAACGGGAAAGTTGATTGCGACCATCAAGGTCTATGACAACGAGCGCAGCCCTGACCTGGAGGGCGACGTTCAAGATATATTCTTCGCGTCGATGGTATTTGATGCTTCGGGCAAACTCATCGTTACCGACGAAGTCGGGCGGTGCTTTGCCGTGGATGTTATCAAGGGTGAAGCGGTGCCATTGCCCTGATTTCGTGTTTCCCAACTCATCTTATTGCGCAGAGGCTGGGTTGAAAGGCTCGGTTCAGGCATTTATCTCGTTCCCGCGCGCTGCGTGGGAATGCCGGCTAAGACGCGCCAGCGTCGCGATTCAGTTGTTGAACGTACAGGTTAATAAATGCGGCGCTTGGTGTTCGTAGATAATATAGCGAGATCGGCCCATGAAGTCCTCCTCATTCAGTTCTCGTCCTCGCATGTCTGAGCGGGATTGTAACGGGACGCTGGCGCGTCCGCCCTGGATTCCCACGTGGCACGTGGGAACCAGATAAAAATGCGGTGCTTGGTGTTCGTAGATAATATAGTGAGATCGGCCCGCCCATGAAGTCCTCCTCATTGAGCTCTCGTCCCCGCATGCCTGATCGGGATTGCAACGGGACGCTGGCGCGTCCGCCCTGGATTCCCACGTGGCACGTAGGAGCCTGAAAAAGATTATCTCGTTCCCGCGCGCCGCGTGGGAATGCCGGCTAAGACGCGCCAGCGTCGCGTTTCAGTTGTTGAACATACAGGTTAAAAAATGCGGCGCTTGGTGTTCGTAGATAAAATAGCGAGATCGGTCTATGATATCTTCCTACTCAAGAAATATAAGAACGTTTTGGTTGAAAGGAAAAGAGATGGCAAACCTACTGGACTGGAATACTTTAGATCATAAAGTAAAAGCATATTTAGACCCAGAGAATGGTGTTGATACCGAGCAAAAGGCATTTCCTATTTTAATGGTCTCATCATTATTGAATGTTTCGGACGAAGAGGCTGAAGATTCAATAACAGACGGAGCAAAAGATCGCGGTGTTGATGCTGTCTTTGTAGACGATAGAGATGGAAGTAATTCTATTCATGTTTTTCAATTTAAATATGCAGCGAATTTTGATAACACAAAGAAAAATTTTCCAAGTGGGGAGATTGATAAATTAGTTTCATTTTTTGACGACCTCCTAGACCTTAACAAATCTTTGGAAAACACATGTAACCCGATTTTATGGAATAAAGTTCAAGAAATGTGGACAGCTCTAAATAAACCTAAGCCATCAATCGAGGTTCATTTTTGCGGCAATACTCTGCCTATGCAGGGTGATGAAAAAGTACGCGCAAATGTGTCATTGGGTAAGTTTAAGTATTTTAATGTTCATCATCATAGTCTTGACTCAATCGTCGAGATGTTTATTGATAAGAAGTCGATTGCAATTAATGATCAAATTCAGGTGGTAGACAAAGATTATTTTGATAGAACAGATGGTAGTATCCGTGGACTAATATGCACGGTTGAAGCGGGTGAAATAGTAAGAATTATCTCTGACCCAGAGAATCCCTCCTCAGTAAAAAAAGAAATATTTAATGACAACGTTCGCGTATATTTAAGTCGAACTAACAAAATTAACCGAAAAATAATTGAAACAGCGCTTTCTGAGTCAAATCCATTGTTTTGGTATTTAAACAATGGTATCACGATAACATGTGATTCTTTTTCATATCCTAAAGGCAAACGAGCCCCTATTGTCGAACTTAAGAATATACAGATTGTCAATGGTGGCCAGACGTCAAATGCGCTGTTTGAAGCTAGTCAGATAGCTCCAGAAAAACTAAATGACGTTCTAATTTTGGTTCGAATAATTGAAACAAAATCACAACCCGTTAGCCTGGCAATAGCAGAGTCTACTAATAGTCAGACACCAATAAAAGGTAGGGATTTACGCTCAAATGATGATATACAAAAAAAGCTCGAAGAGGCATTCGAAGGGATGGGTTTTTTTTACGAAAGGAAGCAGAGTCAGCATTCTGATAAACCTAAGTCACTACGAATTGATGCCTTAACAGCAGGTCAATCACATTTAGCATATGGGCTAGAATTGCCGGAGGTAGCGAAAAAGGACAGGGGTAGAATATTCTCAGATTTGTATGATCAGGTCTTTACTGATGAATTGCTTGCTGATGAATTGCTATGTTCCTTAAAAATATTAAACTCAATCGAGTCCTTTAAAAAGAGTTTGCAATCAGACATTAGAAAGCAGGGGCCTTTCAATGCCGATCACCTTTTTCTAATCGATGGCGCTTATCATGTACTTTTTGCTGTTGCACAAATATGTGATGCAAGGTTAATTAATCGACTGAATGAGGACGATGCAATTAAGTTAATACCTGAAGCGATAGAATATATAGCTAAATTAGTAAAGGCAACACAGGAAAAAGAAGATTCGTTTTCCTTTAACCGATATTTTAAAGACGCCAAAACCAAAACAAAAATTGCCTCTTATATACAGAGTCAAGAAAAAAATGAATGCAAATCGGATTCACCTTAGCTTACTGTCGCAATCTCCCATAGCTAAGTAGCTACGCCAGGTTGTTATTAACTAATTCACGGTTTTTTGATGCTTTTTTTGCTGCGGAGGGTATTGCAAAGTATTGATTTAATTTATTTTTAATGGCGGGTTTGACATTTTTAATCAGTTAGCCTTTTTACAGATCAAATAAAAAAGGCCGGACAGCAAAGCTGCCCGGCCTTTTTTGTGTCTAACCCGGTGTTGTCCGGATTATTTCGCTTTTTTGCGTTCCAAGGCTTCCTTGATTACTTCGTCAGCCACGTTTTTCGGGCATGGCAGGTAGTGAGAGAATTCCATCGAGAACTGGCCGCGGCCGGAAGTCATCGTGCGCAAGTCGCCGATGTAGCCGAACATTTCGCTCAGCGGTACATCCGCCTTGATCCGAACGCCGGTGACGCCTGGATCTTGCGATTTGATCATGCCGCGGCGGCGGTTCAAGTCGCCGATTACGTCACCGACATGGTCTTCCGGTGTGAACGCGTCAACCTTCATGATCGGTTCGATCAATTGCGGTGCAGCCTTTGGAATCGATTGACGGAACGCGGCTTTCGCGGCGATTTCGAACGCAATCGATGAAGAGTCAACCGCGTGGAAGCCGCCGTCCAGCAGGGTAACTTTGAAGTCCAAGCACGGATAGCCTGCCAAGACACCTTGACCCAGCATGCTCTTGAAGCCTTTTTCGACCGCCGGCCAGTATTCGCGCGGTACGTTACCGCCGGTGACCGCAGATACGAATTCAAAGCCGCTGCCTGCCTCGCCCGGTTCGATCGCATAATCGATTTTAGCGTATTGACCGGAACCGCCGGATTGCTTCTTGTGCGTGTAGCTGTCTTCGATGCGGCGGGTGATCGTTTCGCGGTAAGCCACCTGCGGCTTGCCGACGACGACGTCAACGCCGTGGGTCCGTTTCAGAATGTCGACTTTGATGTCGAGGTGCAACTCGCCCATCCCTTTCAGAATGGTTTCGCCGCTTTCTTCGTCGGTCATCACATGGAAGGACGGATCTTCCTGGACCATCTTGCCCAGCGCGATGCCCATTTTTTCGTTGGAGCCTTTATCTTTTGGGGTCACCGAAACCGAGATGACGGGATCAGGGAAAACCATCGGTTCAAGCGTGGCCGGCTTGTCGGGATCGCACAAGGTATGTCCGGTTTGCACGTTTTTCAGGCCGATCAGTGCGACGATATCGCCTGCTTGAGCGGTTTCGATTTCGGAGCGGTTGTCGGCGTGCATTTCCACCATACGGCCAACTCTTTCGTTTTTGCCGGTGTAGGTATTCAGCAGGGTGTCGCCTTTCTTCAGCGTGCCCGAATAAATACGGATGAAGTTCAGCGCGCCAAAACGGTCGTCCATGATCTTGAATACCAAAGCGCGCAGCGGGCGCTTCGGATCGACGATCGCAAAATCGCCCGTCGGATTGCCTTCGAGATCGGTTTCAGGTTGTGGCTTGACTTCTGTCGGATTCGGTAAATAGTCGACAACCGCGTCCAGTACCAATTGCACGCCCTTGTTTTTGAAAGACGAACCGCAATAAGTCGGGAAAAACGCCATGCTGATGGTGCCTTTGCGGATGCAGCGTTTGATGGTATCCATATCGGGCATTTCGCCTTCCAGATATTTTTCCATCGCGTCGTCGTCCTGCTCGACTGCGGTTTCGATCAGCTTTTCGCGCCATTCTTCGACTTTGTCCGCCATGTCGGCAGGAACGTCTTCGATGCGGTAGTTCATCGGATCTCCGGAATCGTCCCAGATCCATGCCTTACGGGTCAACAGATCGACCACGCCCGAGAATTGATCTTCAACGCCGATCGGCAAGGTCATGACCAGAGGGACTGCGCCCAGTACGTCTTCGACCTGCTTGACCACGCGGAAGAAATCGGCGCCGATACGGTCCAGTTTGTTTACATAGATGACTCGTGCAACCTTAGAGTCATTGGCATAACGCCAGTTGGTTTCCGATTGCGGTTCAACACCGCCGGAACCGCAGAACACGCCGATACCGCCGTCGAGAACTTTCAGCGAGCGATAAACTTCGATCGTAAAGTCAACGTGGCCTGGGGTGTCGATGATGTTGAAGCGGTGGTCTTTCCAGAAACAGGTCGTCGCAGCGGACTGAATGGTGATTCCGCGTTCGGCTTCTTGCGTCATGAAGTCCATGGTGGACTCGCCTTCATGTACCTCGCCCAGCTTGTGAATCTTGCCGGTGAGTTTCAGGATACGCTCGGTCGTGGTGGTTTTACCGGCATCCACGTGCGCGAATATGCCGATGTTTCTGTAAAGGCTTATGTCAGTCATGTTGTTACTCTAAATGTTGGGCATAAAAATCTTTTTGCATTAACCGTCCGCGCGCATTCTCTCAAGCAAATTCGACCGGAGGATTGAACGGTGCAAGGCGTGACCTGCTGCCTGATGCCGAAGACCGCAGTCATGGTAACCAAGGGTTTGGACGGAACGCATCGAAGCCTGGCGGTTGGGGCAACGTCGAGCGAAGGCCTTAACCTAAGGTTAGTGCCGAGCACTCGCCCAGTTTCGATAGCCGACTATTTTAACCTAAAACTTTTAAAAAAATATATAAAAACATCAAATACGTACCGCCCGGCCTTCCGGTCTTGGCGATTTTTTAGCTCTGGACGGCGGCGGGGCGCTTCAGAGCGGCGCATTTGCATTATTTCCGGATGTACGCAATAGTACCCCCAAAATGCCAGGGTGACGCATACGGCGGCGCCATTCCTGAAGGCCCTGCGATAAAAGCGACTGCGCTCCGGTTGTTGGGTGTTAAAATACGGTCATGATCGGACCTTCTTTGCCCTGAGCCCATCAAGACGATGCGCGGCTCGGCATCAAAACAATACATTCTAATTAAAGCATGAGGATACTATGCGGAATCTGAGGTTTATACCCGCGTTGATTGGAGCGATCTTGGGAATCGCGGTCATCATTGCCGCCTTTTATTTCATTTTCCTTGATCTGTTCGTTGACCTGTGGTGGTTTCAATCGCTGAAACAGGAACCGTATTTTTGGCTCAGGCTGCTGTACCGGTTTTTCCTGTCCGGTGGCGTGACTCTGGCTTTTTTCCTGATTTTCTTTTTTCATTTCTGGATCGCTTCGCGTTACCTGGGGCTGAATCCGCCGGATGAAGTCCTGGCCGATCTGGATAAGCGCCGGCGTTTCCAGCGTTTCGCCGATGTGTTCATGGGCGATTCGGTCATGGTTTATACGCCGATCTCGCTGATTCTGGCCGTGCTCATCGCGATGCCGTTCTATCAGCAATGGGATGCTGCATTATTATATTTTTTCGGTCAGTCCTCGGGCGTCGCCGATACGGTTTACGGCAACGATGTCAGCTTTTACATGCTGTCGTATCCGATTTACCTGCTGATCCAGAAAGAATTATTGTCCGCAGCGATCATCATTTTTGCCTCGGTCGGCACTTTATATTGGCTTGAGCATGTTTTCATTCCGAATCAAAACAAGGAATACCACATCGGCGCGAAGATTCATCTGACCGTCTTGCTCGGCTTCGTCGTGCTGTTCGTGGTCTGGGGCTTCATGCTGGATCGCTTTTCGCTGCTTTATTCGCACAATCATGCGCCGGTATTTTACGGGCCGGGATTCGTCGAAATTTTTTACCGCTTGCCGTTGATCTGGATCGGCATCATCACGTTCCTGGCTGTCGCGGTGACCGCCTGTCTGTTCATCTTCTCGAAGGAACACCGGATCAAGGCCCCGTTTTTGATTTCTTCCGCAGCGTTTCTGTGCGTATGGTATTTGCCGAATGTCGATTCCATTCCTGAAGGCATGCAGAGATACATCGTCAATCCGAATCCGGTCAAGGCCGAAAAGCCGTTCATGCAGTTCAACATCGATGCGACGCTGAATGCCTACGACCTGAAAAATATCCGCGTCATCGATCAGGACATCAACGTGAATGCGGCCGAGGACATCACGACCTGGAGTGCGCAGAAGCGCTTCGAAAACATTCCGGTCTGGGACCGGGAGTTTCTGATCGACAGCTATCAGCAATTGCAGGTGATCCGGCCTTATTATCAGTTCTTGTCGGTCGATGAGGATAGATATTTCCTGCTGGACCATATCCGGCAGGTCAATCTGGCTCCACGGGAAGTTAATATCAGCAAGCTTCCCGAATCGGCGCAAAACTGGGAAAACACACACTTGCGTTATACGCACGGTACCGGCGCGGTCGTCTCGCCGGCTGCGCAAGACGCGGACATGCCGCTGGTTTTTTATCTGCGCGATTTGAATATGTCTTCGCAGGTTGGGCTCAGCACGAAAAACCCTGAGATCTATTACGGCGAAGGCAAGTATGACTACGCCATCGTGCCCAACAAGCTAAAGGTTAAAGGGCTTGAAGTCGGTAAAGGGCCTGAAGTCGGCGATCAAAACGTCGATGAAAAAGAATATACTGGCCAAAGCGGCATTCCGATACGATCTCTGTTCCGCAAGGCCTTGTTGGCTTTATATTTCAAGGATGAAAGAATATTCTTTTCCTTGGGGATATCCACCGAAGACAGTAAAGCGATGATTCGCCGGAACATTATCGAGCGTATCAACGCGATCACACCCTTTTTGCAGTTGGACAAGGATCCTTATCTGGTGATGACCAAGGACCGCTTCTACTGGATACAGGATGCCTATACCATATCGAAGTGGTATCCGGCCTCGAAACCGGCCGCGGATGATTATCTGGAAGGTGATCAACCGTTCAACTATATCCGCAACTCAGTCAAGATCGTCGTCGATGCGTTTGACGGTACGGTCGATTATTACATTGCCGATCCTTCGGATGTCATCATCAATGCCTATGCGCGCGCGTATCCGAGTCTGTTCAAAAACATGGAGGAAATGCCGGTCGAGTTGCAAAAGCATTTGCGCTACCCGCGCGACCTTTTTTACATGCAGATGAAGGTGTATGCGAAATATCATCAAACCATTCCCGAACTGTTTTATGAGCAGGCCGAAACTTGGCAGTTCGCGAATGTGCGCAATCAGGAGGTCAGGCCGTACTACCAGACGATGGATTTCGGCAACTGTAAGGATATGGAAGAATTCGTGATGATCAATCCGATGACGCCGGTGAGCCGGGACAATCTGAGCATGATCGGCGTTGCGAGTATTCTGGATAAGGAGACTTGCGGATTTAACTACAAACCCGGTATTACGATCTATAAGTTCCGCAAGGAAGTGCAGGTGAACGGCCCGGCGCAGGTCGAAGCCCTGATCAATCAGGACCCCGAAATTTCCGCGCAATTCACCTTGTGGGATCAGTCCGGTTCGGAGGTCAAACTGGGGCGCATGGTGATTCTGCCGATGGGCAAAACCGTGCTCTATGTGCAGCCGGTTTATCTGGTCTCGACCAAGGTCAAAATACCGGAATTACGCCGGGTGATCGTGTCGATGGGCAATGAAGTCGTGATGGATAAAACCTTGTGGGCCGCATTCGATCGCCTGAAACAGCGGTTTTTGAAAGCGGCCTCGGAAACCGGCGGGACGGGAACCGCGAAGGAAGTCGTCACTCCTCAATAATCAGCAGGGCGGGCAACACGGGTTGTTGCCCGCCTTTTTTTGCGGGAATCGAGATCCGCTTAGCGTCGCATCAGCGCGCAAAGCTGGTCTTCCAGTTCAAAGCGCTTGGCCAGGGCTTCGCCGAGTGCCGATAAGTCGTCCGCCAGGGTCGTCAAGGCGCCGGCGTCTTGAGTCTGCTCGTATTTGTCATTGAAAGCGACCGACAGATCGGTCACCTCGGAGAATTCCGGATAAATGTCGGTCGCAAAGTTCATGATGCTTGCGCGGCGCTCGGTGCCGGCCAATATGCGTTCGTACAATCCGAAATGCCCTAGCGACACATAGTCGACCAGGACTTCCGCAAACCGGGCCAGTTTGGTCTTGACCCGCTCTGTGTCGGTAAACGGTTTCAGATCGCCTATCCGGCAATATAAGGCCCACAAATCCTTCCTTTCATTTTGCAATTCAGCGATCAGTTGAGCGCTGCGTTGCCTTCTTTCCGGTCTCACCGTCTCTGCCGTCGTCATGATGGTTCTCCCCCGAGAGTGGTTAAATTTTATTATTTTGATTTATTATGCCGGCCGCTGCGGTCCGCAGCGGCCGTCGCCAAGCCGTTGAAGGTTAGGGCTGCAATTTCTCTTTCAGCATCCGGTTGACTTCCTCGGGATTGGCCTTGCCCTGCATCGCCTTCATCACCTGGCCGACAAAAAAGCCGAACACCTTGTCCTTGCCGCTCCGGTATTGTTCGACCTGGCCCTGATTGTCGGCGATGATCTTGTCGATGATGGCCTCGATCGCGCCGGTGTCGGTGATTTGTTTCAGGCCTTGGGTGTCGATGATCTCGTCCGCGCCGGCTTCATTTTGCCACATTTCCTCGAAAACCTGCTTCGCAATCTTGCCGGAGATCGTGTTATCGGCAATCCGTTGCAAAAGTCCCGCCAACCGTTGATAACCCACCGGCGAGTCGCTAATTTCCAGACTCGACTTATTCAAGGCGGCCGCCAATTCGCCGGTCACCCAGTTCGCGCAGAGCCGCGCCTCGCAGCCTGAAGCTTGCAGCAGCGCCTCGAAATAATCGGCCATCTCGCGCGATGAGGTCAGAATCGCCGTGCTTTCGTCGTCGAGCCCGAACTGGTCCTTGAAGCGCTGCTTCTTGGCCTCCGGCAATTCCGGCATCGTCGCCTGCACCTCGGCTTTAAATTCTTCCGAAATAGACACCGGCAGCAGATCGGGGTCGGGGAAATAGCGGTAATCGTTCGCCTCTTCCTTGCTGCGCATCGAACGGGTCACATCCTTCACCGCATCGTACAGCCGCGTTTCCTGCACCACCTTGCCGCCGGCTTCGATCAGATCGATCTGCCGTTCGACTTCGTAATTGATCGCTTTCTCGACGAACTTAAACGAATTGATGTTTTTCAGTTCGGCGCGGGTGCCGAACTCTTTCTGGCCTTTCGGCCGCACCGACACGTTCGCGTCGCAGCGGAACGAGCCTTCCTGCATGTTGCCGTCGCAAATGCCGAGATAGCGCACCAGTTCGTGCAGCTTGCGCATGTAGGCGACCGCTTCTTTCGCCGAACGCATGTCCGGCTCGGAGACGATTTCGAGCAGCGGCGTGCCGGCGCGGTTCAGGTCGATGCCGGTCAGCCCGTGAAAGTCTTCATGCAGCGATTTGCCGGCGTCTTCTTCGAGGTGCGCGCGGGTGATGCCGATGCGTTTGGTCTCGCCGTCGACTTCGATATCCAGATGGCCGTTGCCGACGATCGGCAGCTCGAACTGGCTGATCTGATAGCCTTTCGGCAGATCGGGGTAGAAATAGTTTTTGCGTGCGAACACCGAATAAGGCGCGATCTCGGCCTCGATCGCGAGGCCGAATTTGACTGCCATACGCACCGCATCCTGATTCAAGACCGGCAGTACGCCCGGCAGGCCGAGATCGACCGCGCAGGCCTGGGTGTTCGGTTCAGCGCCATACGCGGTCGCGGCGCCGGAAAAGATTTTCGATTTTGTGGCAAGCTGGGTATGAATTTCCAGGCCGATGACGGTTTCCCATTCCATAGCAAGTCTCCTATTGAAATCCGGGCGGGGTGAGTTGATGCCAGTTGGTGGCCTGTTGATAGCGATGCGCGACGGCCAAGAGGCGGTCTTCGGCGAAATAATCGCCGATGATTTGCAGGCCGACCGGCTTGCCGGACGCGAGCCCCGCCGGGATCGACATCGCCGGCAGCCCCGCCAGGTTGACCGCGATCGTGTAAATATCGGACAGATACATCTCGATCGGATTGCCGAGCTTTTCGCCGATGCCGAACGCGACCGACGGCGCGACCGGTCCCATCAACACATCGACCCCCGCCAAGGCTTTTTTGAAGTCTTCGCTGATCAGGCGGCGGATTTTTTGCGCCTTGATGTAATAGGCGTCGTAATAACCGGCCGACAGCGCGTAGGTGCCCATCAATATCCGCCGCTTGACCTCGCGGCCGAAGGCTTCGCCGCGCGAACGGGTATAAAGATCGGTCAGGTCGGCGGGACTTGCGCAGCGGTAGCCGAAACGCACGCCGTCGAAGCGCGACAGGTTCGCCGAGCATTCGGCCGGCGCGATCACGTAATACGCCGGGATCGCAAGCTTCAGATTCGGCATCGAGACCTCGACGATTTCGGCTCCCAGCTTGCGGTATTCGTCAATCGCCGCTTCGATCACCGAAGCGACATCGGAAGACAAACCTTCGCCGAAAAACTCCTTCGGCAGGCCGATCTTCAGGCCGTCGAGGGGGTGGTTCAAAGCGGCCCGGTAATCCGGAACCGGCCGCTCGGCGCTTGTCGAATCGCGGCCGTCGAAGCCGGCCATCGCCTGCAACAGGATCGCCGCATCCTCGGCCGTTCGCGTCATCGGACCGCCCTGGTCCAGGCTGGAGGCATAGGCGATCATGCCGTAGCGCGAGACGCGGCCGTAGGTCGGCTTAAGCCCGGTGATACCGCAAAAAGACGCCGGCTGGCGGATCGAGCCGCCGGTATCGGTGCCGGTCACGCCGGCCGCGAGCCTTGCCGCGACCGCCGCGGCCGAACCGCCGGACGAGCCGCCCGGCACCGCGTTTAAATCCCAAGGATTTTTGACCGGGCCGTAATAGCTGGTCTCGTTCGACGAGCCCATCGCAAATTCGTCCATGTTCAATTTGCCGAGCATCACCGAGCCTGCCTGCTGCAAGTTCGTGACGACCGTCGCATTATACGGCGCGATGAAGTTGTCGAGCATCTTCGAGCCGCAGCTGGTCTTGACGCCATCGGTGCAGAAAATGTCCTTGTGCGCGATCGGAATGCCGGTCAATACGCCTGCATCGCCTTGCGCGAGGCGGGCGTCCGCGGCGTCGGCCTGCCGTAAGGCCAGGTCTTCGGTCACCGTGATGAACGCATTCAGTTCTGGGTGTTGTTTGATTCGGGTGAGATAAGCCTCGGTCAATTCGCGGCTTGAAAACTGTCGGTTGCGGAGTCCTTCGGCCTGCTCCGCGAGGGTCTTGTTATACATTCGAGGTTTTTCCTTTATTCAATCACTTTCGGCACCAGATACAGCCCGGCCTCGACTTGCGGCGCAATCGCCTGAAATTTTTCGCGCTCGTTGCGCTCGGTCACCGCATCGGCTCTTAAGCGTTGCTGCAAGTCCAATGGATGCGCCATCGGCTGCACATCGCCGGTATCGACCGCGCCCATTGCGGCCATCAGTTCCAGCATGCCGGACAAATCCTCCGCATAATGCGGCACGTCCTGTTCGTCGATTCCAAGGCGCGCCAGATGCGCGATTTTTTTTACTTCCTCTGCCGTTAACGACATCGATTTGCTCCAAAAATATTTAAAACAGCCGCCGGATATAAGCTGGATATAAGGGGAGGGGGCCCTCTATGATGCGGAGTTTCACCGTGCCCTGGCGAGAAGCCACATTTTGCACGCTAGCCGCGGGCGGGAAGCGCCAAGAGGTATTCAGAATCCGGTCCTTAAAATATGATACTATATCTTGCTCGAATACCCGCTCGATTGATAAAGTAGTCCAATTTATTTCCTGTCAGGAACCATCCTCAAATGCTATTCAAAAGAATTCGTGGAATCTTTTCCAACGATCTCTCCATCGACCTTGGAACCGCTAATACCTTGATCTATATCCCGGGGCAGGGCATTGTCCTGAACGAGCCCTCGGTTGTCGCGATCAAGGAAGACAAAGTCCGCGGCGCGAAGACGATCGCGGCCGTCGGCGCCGACGCGAAACGCATGCTCGGCCGGACGCCCGGCAACATTACCGCGATCCGCCCGCTGAAAGACGGCGTGATCGCCGACTTCGCGGTCACCGAACGCATGCTGCGCTTTTTTATCGAAAAAGTGCATAAAAGTAAAATTCTGCGCCCCAGCCCGCGCATTTTGATCTGCGTGCCTTGCGGTTCGACCCAGGTCGAACGCCGCGCGATCCGCGAGTCTGCCGCGATGGCGGGCGCGCGCGAAGTGTATCTGATCGAGGAACCGATGTCCGCTGCGATCGGCGCCGGCTTGCCGGTCGACGAAGCCTGCGGCTCGATGGTGCTGGACATCGGCGGCGGCACCTCCGAAGTCGCGGTGATCTCGATCAACGGCATCGTGTATTCATCGTCAGTGCGGATCGGCGGGGACCGTTTCGATGACGCGATCATCAACTATGTGCGCCGCAACTACGGCACGCTGATCGGCGAAGCGACCGCCGAAAAAATCAAGATGGAAATCGGCACCGCCTACCCCGGCAGCGAAGTCAAGGAAATCGAGGTGAAGGGCCGCAATCTGGCCGAAGGCGTGCCGCGCAGTTTCGCGCTGAACAGCAACGAAATTCTCGAAGCCTTGCAGGAGCCGCTGTCCGGCATCGTCAGCACGGTCAAGGCCGCGTTGGAGCAAACGCCGCCCGAACTGGGCGCGGATGTCGCGAACCGGGGTATCTATCTGACCGGCGGCGGCGCGCTGCTCAAAGATATTGACCGGCTGATCGCCGAGGAAACCGGTTTGCCGGTGTTTATCGCGGACGATCCGTTGACCTGCGTCGCGCGCGGCGGCGGCATGGTGCTCGAAATGATGGACAAGAAGGGCGTCTCCGCATTTTCGTTGGAGTGATCCGCTTCATTGCCCGGATCGCGGCGCGGGGTGTCAGTCCCGCGCCGTTGTTTGCTTAACACGTTACGACAACTGCCGGTCGCAGGTCAGTTTGCCGCGACCGGGAGTTACCGCCGAGGATTTTCACCATCAAACTGTTATTCGCTACCGGCCCCTCGATCAATACCCGTTTGTTGATCGCCGTGCTGACCTCGATCGCCTTGCTGTCCTTAGACCAAAAAACCCGGCATCTGGAGTCTTTACGCACCGCGCTGTCGCTGCTGGCCGATCCGGTCAAATACCTGGTCGACATGCCCATCACCCTGTTCAGGCAAACCGCCGATTCAATCCATTCGCACACGGATTTAAAAAAAGAAAATGAACATTTGCGGGAAGACCACCTGATGCAGCAAACCCGGCTGTTGAAACTCGACGCGCTCGAAAAAGAAAATATCCGTCTGCGCGCGCTGCTCGAAAATTCGTTCAAACTCGGCGAACAGGTGATGATCGCGGAGCTTTTATCGATCAAGATGGCGCCTTACGAACATATCGTGTCCGTGAACAAAGGCACCCGTTTCGGCGTACACCCGCAGCAAGCGGTGATGGATGAAAACGGCGTGGTCGGCCAGGTGATTCGATCCTTCCCGATGTCAGCGGACGTGATGCTGATCACCGACCCGAACCATGCGATACCGGTGCAGGTGAACCGGAACGGCCTGTTGACGATCGCGGTCGGCAGCGGCCAGATCAATCGCCTGGTCCTGCCGTTTCTGCCGAACGACGCCGACATCAAGCCCGGCGACTTGTTGATTACTTCGGGCCTTGGCGGCGTGTTTCCGCAAGGCTATCCGGTCGCCGTCGTCGATAAATTCACTTCCGAATCGGATAAACCGTTCGCGACCGTGACAGCAACTCCGAAAGCCTTCCTGGACCGCAGCCGGGAGCTGATGATCGTGTGGAGCAACTCGACGCCGATTCCCCTGGACTCGAAACAGGCCACCGAACAGAAAGAGGTGCTCGAAGATGCTATTGAATAGCCGGTATGCCTGGGGCCGCATCGTGATTACCCTGGGATTGGCGCTGGCCTTGAGAATCGCGCCGCTGCCCGGCGATTGGGCTTTTTTAAATCCGGACTGGGTCTTGCTGAGCCTGATCTATTGGTCGCTGGCGGTGCCCGAGCGCGTCGGCATCTTTCATGCCTGGTCATTCGGCCTGCTGGCCGATGTGCTGATCGGCAGGCTATTAGGCCAATATGCGCTGGCCTATTCGCTGGTGATTTATCTTTGTCTCAAACTGCACAAACGCTTGCGCCTGTACCCATTGATACAGCAGGCCCTGTTCATTTTTTTCTGTTTGCTGCTGTCGCAGTTGTTGCTGTTCTTTATCAAAAACGCGCAGCATCCGGCACAATTGCATGCGACTTTTTGGTTGCCGGTACTGACCGGTACCTTGGCTTGGCCGCTGGTCTATACGACATTGCGCTTTGTGCGTCTGGCCAAACGCGTCAGATAAGCGGGGTCTGAGCTATGGACCGCGTGTTTTTGATAAAAAATGATCAGGCCGAGAGCCGCCTGTTTTTGCGCCGCATCTATGTCGCGCTGACCTTCATCGTGCTGTTGACCGTGGGCCTGATCGTGCGGCTCGTTTATCTGCAAATCGTCGGGCATGAGCACTATGCGACGTTGGCGAAAGAGAATAGCATCAAACTGACGCCGGTGCCGCCGACTCGCGGCATCATTTACGATCGCAACGGCAAGATTCTTGCCGAGAACACCCCGTCTTACAGCCTCGAGCTGATCCCCGAGCAGATCGAGGATATCAACGACACCTTGGCCCGGCTGCAAGCGTTGCTCGATCTGCCGGACGAGAAAATCGAACAATTCCACAAACAGCGCAAACGCGAAAAGCGCTTCAACAGTGTGGCGCTCTTGCCCGCGATGACTGATGAGGAACTCGCCAAATTCGCGGTGTCGATGCCGTTTTTTCCAGGCGTCGAAATCAAGACGCACCAGGTGAGGCATTATCCTTATTATGATCTCGCCGCGCATGTGGTCGGCTATGTCGGACGCATCAACGAGACGGAACTGAAGAACTTGCCGATGCCCGAATATCAGGGCACCAATTACATCGGCAAATTGGGCATCGAACGGACTTATGAGACCCAACTGCACGGCAAGACCGGTTACGCGGAGATCGAAACCAATGTGCAGGGACGCTCGCTGAATACGATCAATGAAGTCAAACCGGTTCCCGGCGCGAATCTCTACCTGACGCTCGATATCGATCTGCAAAAAACCGCTTATGACGCGCTCGACTTTTATAACGGCGCGGTGGTCGCGATCGATGTGAAGACCGGCGGCGTGCTGGTGTTTGCGAGCCGTCCCGGCTTCGATCCGAATCCTTTCGTGGTCGGCATTTCCGGCGAAGCCTATAAGGCATTGAACGAGTCGGAAAATCAGCCGCTCTATAACCGCGCGCTACGCGGCCTGTATCCGCCCGGTTCGACGCTCAAGCCCTTCATCGCGCTGGCAGGGCTCGAATATGACAAGATTCACGCGCCGCAAAGCCTGTATTGCCCCGGCTACTACACCTTGCCCGGCGTCGATCACAAATACCGCGACTGGCGCAAGGGCGGACACGGTTCGGTCGACATGATCCGGGCCATCACCGAATCTTGCGACGTGTATTTTTACCGCCTGGCGCAGATGCTCGGCATTCAGAACATGCATGATTTCTTGCAGCAATTCGGCTTCGGCGAAAAAACCGGAATCGATCTTTACGGCGAGACGTCGGGTTTGCTGCCGTCGCCGGCCTGGAAGCAAGCCAAGAGAAAACAGAGATGGTATGAGGGCGAGACGCTGATTTCCGGCATCGGCCAGGGCTATCACCAGGTCTCACCGCTGCAATTGGCGCGGGCGACCGCGACGCTGGCCAATCACGGCGAGGTGGTCACGCCGTTTCTGGTCGATAAACTGATCACCCCGCAAGGCGTACTGAAGGGGCCGGAAAAACATGGCGAGACCATTCCGCTGAAAGCCGGCCATCTCGACGCGATTTTTGCCGGCATGATCAACGTCGTGCATAGCGCCGCCGGCACCGCAAAACGGATCGGCTATGGCATTCCTTACCAGATTGCCGGCAAGACCGGCACTGCGCAGGTGTTCGGGATCAAGCAGGGCGCCAAATACAACGAGAGCGAAATCGACTTTAAACTGCGCGATAATGCGCTCTTTGTCGCCTTTGCGCCGGCCGACGACCCGAAAATCGCGGTCGCGGTGGTCGTCGAGCATGGCAGTCACGGCGGTACGGTCGCAGCGCCTATCGCCGGCAAAGTGATCAAACAATATTTAAAGACTCTTGATGAAGACTGAAACCCGCCTCGAACATCTGCAACCCCCGTCGATGATCGGCAAGCTGCTGCGCAGGCTGCATATCGACATTCCGTTGTTCCTCTGCCTGTTTCTGACCGCGCTGTTGAGTTTTGTGATCCTGTACAGCTCCGGCGGCCAGGACTTCGGCCAATTGCTGCGGCAGGCGGCGCGCGTCGGCCTCGCGTTTCTGTTGATGACCGCGCTGGCGCAGGTCAATCCGATGCAGTTCAAGCGTTATTCGGCGATATTGTTCGGCATCGGCATCTTTTTGTTGATCGCGGTATTGATCATGGGGGAGATCGGCAAAGGCGCGCAGCGCTGGCTCGACCTCGGTTTTTTTCGCTTTCAGCCGTCCGAGATGATCAAGATCACCACGCCGATGATGATTGCCTGGTATCTGGCCGAACACCACTTGCCGCCAAAGCCTAAGCAAGTCCTGATCGCCGCTTTTCTGATCATCCTGCCGACCCTGTTGATCGCGAAGCAGCCGGACCTCGGCACCGCGCTGCTGGTCGCTTCGGCGGGAGCTGCGGTGCTGTTTTTTGCCGGCTTGTCTTATTGGTTCGTTCTCGCGATCATCGGGGGGGTCGGCGCCTCGACGCCGGTCATCTGGCATTTGATGCACGACTATCAGCGCGACCGGGTGCGGATCTTTTTGAATCCGGAAGCCGATCCTCTGGGCCGGGGCTACCATATCATCCAGTCGAAGATCGCGATCGGCTCCGGCGGCATTTACGGCAAGGGCTGGCTCGGCAGCACGCAGTCCGAGCTCGACTTTCTGCCGGAAAGCTCGACCGACTTCATCTTCGCGGTGTTCGCGGAGGAGTTCGGCCTGTTCGGCTGTATCGGCCTATTGACGCTCTATTTATTGATCATCGCGCGCAGCCTGTATATCGCCTCGCAGGCGCGCGACAGTTACAACCGTTTGCTGGCCAGCGCGCTGGCCTTCACCTTCTTTGTCTATGTCTTCGTGAATATCGGCATGGTGATCGGCATCCTGCCGGTCGTCGGCGTGCCGCTGCCCTTGATCAGTTACGGCGGCACCTCGATCGTGACCTTGCTCTCCGGTTTCGGCATTCTGATGTCGATCCATACCCATCAAAAATTTTCGATCGCTTGAGGAATTTCCTTATGTTCGTGCGCACCGCTCTGATCTGTAGCCTGTTCCTGACCATCTCCTGCGCGCAGCAGCGCGAAAAAAGCGCATTCATCGACACGATGGTCGCCAAACACCGTTTTGGCGAGGACGAACTGGCTGATGTGTTCGGTCAGGTCAAAATCAACGACGATGTGCTGAAAAAAATTGCCGCGCCCGCGGAGGCGATGCCCTGGCACAAATACCGCAAGATTTTCCTGACCGAGGCGCGGATCAAGGAAGGCGCGGCGTTCTGGCGGCAACATGCGGAAACCCTGAAGCAGGTTTCGGAGCAATACGGCGTAGCGCCGGAAATCATCGTCGCGATTCTCGGCGTCGAAACGCTGTACGGCCGCCGCCCCGGTTCCTACCGGGTCATCGACGCACTCTCCACGCTCGCTTTCAACTATCCGCCGCGCAGCCGTTACTTTACCGGCGAACTGGAGCAGTTTCTGCTCCTGTGCCGCGAAGAAAAGATCAATCCCTTGCAGCCGCAAGGTTCTTATGCCGGCGCGATGGGAATGCCGCAATTCATGCCGAGCAGCTTCCGTTCTTTTGCGGCCGATTTCGATCAGGACGGCAACCGCGATTTATGGCACGACCCAAAAGACGCGATCGCCAGTGTAGCCAACTATTTCAGGGCCCATGGCTGGGTCAAAAACCAGCCGGTTGCGGTGCAGGTTTTTACCAAAAATGGGAGCTACAAAGCACTTTTAAATAATAAATTTAAGGCGAATTTAAGAATAGGTGAGTTAGAATCGGGTCGTGTTGAATTTTCAAGACCGCTACCTTTAGACAGTAAAGTAAATTTTCTGGCGCTCGAACAAGAGCATGGCGATGAACTCTGGGCTGTTTTAGACAACTTTTACGTGATCACACGTTATAACCACAGTTCGCTCTACGCCATGGCCGTTTATCAGCTCAGCCAGGCCCTCTTAAATTATCAATTACCATCCCCCTATGAATAAAATCATACCGGCTCTCTCTATAACTGTGCTTTGCAGTTGCTCAACGACCCATGTCAATACTTCTTCCAATGCGGCGGACCTGCTCGCCGTCCCGCCCTCCGCCACAGAAAACGCGGCATCCGAATCCCAAACATGGCCTGGGCGGCATCTGACCGCCAACCATCAATTCCGCCATCACACCGTACTGAACGTCAGCAAATCCGAAGAGGCCGCCGGCGAAGCCGAGCAGGAATCCGCTCAGGATCAAGCCTTGCTGCCGCGCATCGCACGCTACCTGAAACAGGGTATCGCTTCCTGGTACGGGCCAAAATTCCACGGCAAAAAAACCGCCACCGGCGAAGTTTTCGATATGTATGCGCTGACCGCCGCGCATAAAACCCTGCCGATCCCTTCCTGGGCCGAGGTCACCAATCTCGAAAACAACCGCAAGGTGATCGTGCGCATCAACGATCGCGGTCCCTTTGTCGGCAATCGTCTGCTGGATTTGTCCTACGCCGCCGCCCAAGAACTGGAAATGAAAGGGCTCGCGCAGGTCGAAATCAAGTCGATATCGGCCGAACAGGCGATACGCAAGATGCGACAGACCGCGAAAGAGGAGCGAAAACAAGGCGTCTATCTGCAGGTGGGCACTTTCAAAAGCTCCAGGGAGGCTCAGAAAGTCCGAAGTAAAATCGCCGCCAAGCATCTGGCCAAAGCCAAAATTCTCCCTTCGCCTCAGCGCAATTCCACGCTTTACACCGTTCAAATCGGTCCGCTTGATAGCAAATCCGGGGCCGACAAGCTGAATCTGCAACTCGCCAAGCTGGGTATCACCGGCGCTCAATACGTGACTGAAAACGACCAAAACGCAAGCGTCATGGTACAATAGCGCCAATATTTATTCAGTTAGCCTTGTAGTGTAATGTTTTTTAATAGAAATTCGATACTGATCGTAAATCTTTGTGCGCTTGCCCTGCTTGCCACCGTGTTGCAGGCCCATGCGGAGACCGTTGAGATCCAGACGCCTGCGCCGCCGACGATCGATGCGAAAGCGTATATCGTGCAGGACTTCCAGACCGGCAAAGTGCTGGCCGAAAGCAATGCCGACGAAAAGCTGGCGCCGGCCAGCCTGACCAAGATCATGACCGTCTATGTGGTGTTCAAGGAACTGGCGAACGGCCACCTGCACCTGGACGACCTTGCCACGATCAGTAAAAAAGCCTGGGGAACCTCGGGTTCCCGGATGTTCGTCGAAGTGAACGCGCAGGTCAAAGTCGAAGACCTGCTGAAAGGCGTGATCATCCAGTCCGGCAACGATGCCAGCGTCGCGCTGTCCGAACACATCGCCGGAGACGAATCCACCTTCGCGGATATGATGAACCAGCATGCCGCGCGTCTGGGCATGAAAAATACCCATTTCAAAAACGCCGACGGCCTGCCGATCGAGGACCATTACACCTCGGCGCGGGATCTGGCGATATTGACGAACGCGCTGATCAGGGAGTTTCCGCAGTATTACCCCTGGTTCTCGCAAAAAGAATTCACCTACAACAACATCGTCCAGCATAACCGGAACTTGCTGTTGTCCAGGGACAGCACGGTCGATGGCGTCAAGACCGGCTTTACCGACGATGCGGGTTATTGCCTGGTCGCCTCCGCGCTGAGAAACGACATGCGCCTGATTTCGGTCGTGATGGGCACCAAAAGCGCCAGCGCCAGGGCCGTCGAAAACCAGAATCTGCTGAATTACGGCTTCCGCTTCTTCGAATCGCCGCGCCTCTACGAAGGCAAGAAGACCTTGTCCGATGCGCGGGTCTGGAAAGGCGACGCCCAAACCGTCGCGTTGGGTCTTGCGGAAAGCCTGCATGCGACCGTTCCGCGCGGCGGCAGCAAGGATGTGAAATCGGCCATCCACATCAATGAGCCGATCGTCGCTCCGCTCAAGGCCGGCGACAAGTTCGGCACGGTCGAGGTCACCTACAAAGACAAGGTGGTTGACCAGAAAGACCTGATCGCGTTGACTGCAGTCGGCGAAGGCAATATGTTCCGCCGTCTCCTCGATGGCGTGTTGATGCGCTTCGCGAAATCGGATGGCAACTAAACCCGTTTATTTGAACGGGCGCTATCTTCCTATCGAAGATGCGCACATTCCGGTACTGGACCGCGGCTTTCTGTTCGGCGACGGGGTCTATGAAGTGATCCCGGCCTACCGCGGCCGGTTGTTTGAATTCGAAGCGCACATGGCGAGGCTCGACAACAGTCTCGCCTGCATCCACATCGGCAATCCGCACAGTCTGGAAGAATGGCGCGGCATTTTCGCCCCGCTTTTGGAAGACGGCACCGATCAGTACATTTATCTGCAAATTACCCGCGGCGCGGCTCCCAAGCGCGATCATCTGTTTCCGGAACACGTCGCGCCGACCGTTTTCGCGTTGAGTGCGGCTATCCCGCCTTATTCGGCCCGCGATACCGGCATCAAGGCCATTTGTCTCGAAGACAGCCGCTGGCAGCATTGCCATATCAAGGCGATCACCTTGCTCGCCAATGTGCTGCTCAGACAGGAAGCCTTCGAGCACGGCGGCGCGGAAGCGATCCTGGTTAAAAACGGCTGCGTGACCGAAGGCTCCTCAAGCAATGTATTCGCGGTCATCGACGGCGTTTTGCTGACTCCGCCTTTGAGCGAGGGCATTTTATCCGGCATCACCCGGCAGGTGATCTTGAAAATTGCCGAGACAGGCCATATACCTTGTCGTGAACAAGCCTTTTCGATCGAGGACCTGAAACAAGCCGATGAAATCTGGATCGCAAGTTCGATCCGCGAAATCGTGCCGGTCGTCGAACTCGATGACCAGCCCGTTGGCGACGGCAAGCCGGGGCCGGTCTGGCAAACGATGAGCCGCCTGTTTCAGGCCTATAAACAATCCTCATGAGCGAAAAATCCCTGTTAACCTTTCCCTGCACCTTCGCGATCAAGGCGATGGGCAAGAGCAGTCCCGAGCTCGACCTGCTTGTCGTCGAAATCGTGCGCCGACATACGCCGAACCTCGGCGAAGGCGCGGTCTCCTCGCGGCCGAGCCGGGGCGGCAACTATACCGCAATCACGGTCGTGATCGAAGCGAACAGCCGTCAGCAACTGGATGCGATTTACCTGGACCTGAACCGCAGCCCGCACATCTTGATGACGTTATAAGTCGGACTCAGGGGGTAAGCCCTTAGGCTATCGGCTTTTTTCTATGACGATGATGATCCGGCAACTCGGCTTACAGGACTACGAAACGACCTGGCAGGCCATGCAGCGTTTCACCCTGGACAGGACGCCGGAGACGGACGACCAGATATGGGTCGTCGAACATCCGCCGGTGTACACGCTCGGCCTGAACGGCAAGCGCGAGCATCTGTTGAATACCGGCGCGATTCCGGTTGTAGAGACCGATCGGGGAGGGCAGGTCACCTATCACGGACCGGGGCAGCTGGTCGTGTATCCGCTGCTGAACCTCAAGCGCCGCGAACTGGGTGTGCGCCCTCTGGTCACGCTGCTCGAACAAACGATGATCGATACGCTGGCTCACTACGGCATTGCCGCCATCGCCCGCCCCGAAGCGCCTGGCGTTTATGTGAACGGCAAAAAAATCGGCTCGATCGGGATTCGGATCAAGAACAATTGCTGCTATCATGGCCTCAGCCTGAATCACGCGATGGATTTGACGCCGTTCAGCTATATCAATCCCTGCGGTTATGCCGGACTCGAGGTGACCCAACTGGCCGATCTCGGCATTGCGGTCGATCGCGATCAACTGGCCGAACGCGTACTGCACATACTGACGGAAAAACTACACTCATGACCTATCAAGCGCCTTCCCGCGCCACGCCGGAAACCCATCAACGCAGCACCGAAAAACTCGCGCGCATTCCGGTCAAGGTCGAAACCACCGAGGCGCCGCTGCGCAAGCCGGAATGGATCAGAGTCAAGCTGTCCGCCGGCAATGAAGTGAGCCGGGTCAAACAGTTGCTGCGCGAGCATAACCTGCACACGGTCTGCGAAGAAGCGGCCTGTCCGAATCTAGCCGAGTGCTTCCAGCACGGCACCGCGACCTTCATGATCATGGGCGACCTGTGCACGCGCCGCTGCCCGTTTTGCGATGTCGCACACGGCAAGCCGCTGCCGCTCGACCCGAACGAGCCCCGCCAACTGGCCGAGGCGCTGAAGGCGCTGGCGCTGAAATATGTCGTGATCACCTCGGTCGACCGCGACGATCTGCGCGACGGCGGCGCCGCGCATTTCGCAGGCTGCATCAAGGAAATCAGGCAGCAATCGCCGGGCACCAAGATCGAGATCCTGGTACCCGATTTTCGCGGGCGCATGGACAAGGCGATCGCGATCCTGGCGGAGCAGCCTTGCGATGTGTTCAATCACAATCTCGAAACGGTGCCGCGGCTTTACAAACAGGCCCGCCCCGGCGCCGACTATTCGGGTTCTTTAAAGTTGCTCGAAGGCTATAAAAAAGCGCGGCCAGAGGCGCCGACCAAATCGGGGCTGATGCTCGGCCTCGGTGAGGAAACGCAAGAAGTCTATCAGGTGATGCAGGACCTGCTCGACCACGGCTGCACGATGCTGACCCTCGGCCAATATTTGCAGCCCAGCAAGGCGCATCTGCCGGTCAACCGCTATATCACGCCGGCGGAATTCGACGACTACGGCCGGGTTGCGAGGGAAATGGGATTCGAACAGGTTGCCAGCGCGCCGATGGTGCGTTCGTCCTATCATGCCGACTTGCAGGCGCAAGGCGTCCTCAGTGACTGAAGACGCGGCAGTCGGCTTGTTCGCCGATGCCGGCTATTCGTTATAAAGCGTCAAACACAGCTTTTTGGCTGCGGCCGGGGCATGGATGAAATTAGCGGGCTCGGCCTGCCCGAAATTATCGCCTGCGCTTAACTTGGACCTTTCGATTTCCCAGCGCGTCTTGAAATAATCAAAAAAGAGATCGGCCATATTCCAGTCATCCGACTCGAAAGAATTCTGGTTGCCCAATTTAAGGACGGTTTCCCAATTCAGATAAGGCATTTTCGAAACCGGCTCGGTCAGATAAAAGCTATTGTAAACCGCGACCTTTTTCGATTCGTTGCGAATGATGATGAATAAGGGGACGCAGGGCAGGCCGTCGTATATGAAAACGCCGAGCGAACCTGGGGTCGCATCGTCGAGACGCCCGATCACGTCTTCCAGCGAGACCTTGAATAACTTGCTGTATTCATTAAACTCATGCGGGTTGAAACCGGTGGTTTCGGTTGCGCGCAATTCGCCGATCCGGCTGCCGTCTTTTAATATCAGCAAGCGGAAATGCACGCCGTTTTTGATCGCATTTTCCAATTCCCGTGACTTGTTTTTGAAGCGGGGATCGAAGGTGATCAGCCAATACACATAATCGCCAGGCTTCAAGCCAGCCATGATTTGGCTGAAATCGAACTCTTTCTGGGTGATGCCCAAGAATCCGCGTTTGACCGAGTTGAATAATATTTTATTCACATACGTTTCGAGCGTCTCGCGCAAATTTATTGCCGACTCGCGGTGCTCTTCCTCCGCGATCAGCCAATGATGCACATAGCCGACCGAGATAATCACCGACAGGAACAGGCCGAATTCCGAAACGATCTTGAATAGCCAGGCATATTCCTTTAGAGACAGATCGGCCGCGAGCACGCTGAAAAATTTATAGATCGCGAACCCGCCGAAGATCAGGACCAGCACCAGTAGCCATTTCAATTTCTTGGTCGTTGTCATCGGCTTTCACTCTTCCAGTTTGGCGCCCTTCTCGGCCAGAAGCTCGCGCAACGCCGAACGGTGGCAATGGGCTTCGTTCTCGCAGTAGCAGCCGACCGAGAAATTGCTTTGGCGGGACAGCGCGGCGAGCAGTTCGATCGCGTGGCTGTTCTCGGGCGTTGCCATTTCGGCGCGATATTTCTTGAAGAACGCAGCCCAGTCTGCGGGCGTCCTGGCTTCGTGGGCCAGCTTCATCGCTTCGAGGCTCGGCGCCAGGTTCGGGAACCACACGTCGTACCAGTTTTTTGCCGCAAACTCGGCTTTCGGCACGCCGCGCGGAGGCCTGCGCACCGTGCCGATGCGCGTGCCTTCGCCTTCCACTCGCTCGCTGCCGAGCCTGACAACACGAACAACCATCAGTCCCTCCAATCACGGCCAACGTCGTTAATCCTTAAAACCGCAGTGAGTCCACAAAAGGCACGAAAGACACGAAATAAATCAAGGTGGTAGATCGCGTGATTCGATCACCCGGAGGGTGTCGCTTTTCTAAGCAATAACTTTCTGAATTTTTTCGTGATTTTAGTGTGTTTTGTGGATCAACTGATTTTTCTAGGTTAATAGGGCCCAAACCTCGACGACCATCGGGGGCTGGGCCTTGAGAAATTAGACCTCGACACGACTCATCGATTCAAATCCGTTGCTGCCGTGGCCGCTCTTTTCCTGAATGCCTGCAACACGAACGCCACAAAGGCAAAAACGCCGATGCCGAAAACCAGGTCGCCGGGAACGCGCGCCCAGACGAGGGCTTCCATCAGTGTGCTATGTATGAATTCGGTGGAGCGGGCGTAGGCATAGCCATGTTTGACGCTGGCGTAGGTTTGCCAGAGTCCTTGCGGCAACAGCGATAGAAATGTCATCATCGCCAGGCCGATATTCAACGCCCAAAAGGCGATTTTCAGCAGCTTCTGGTTCCATTGCCGGATATCGGTCAGGCCGCGCAGGCAATACAGCATCAGGCCGATGCCGAGCATGCCATAGACGCCGAACAAGGCGGCATGGCCGTGGTTGGCTGTGGTGTACAGGCCCTGCATGTAATACAGCGCGATCGGCGGGTTGATCAGGAAACCAAACAGGCCGGCGCCGATCAGGTTCCAGACCAGTACGGAGGTGAAAAACATGAACGGCCAGTGGTAGGCTTTCTCCCAGAGCCGCTGATTTTCGACTCTTGCCTGATTGTAGGCTTCAAAACCGACGACCATCAAGGGCACGACTTCGAGCGCGGAAAAGACCGCGCCGAGCGCCAATACCGCGATCGGCGTACCGCTCCAGTACAAATGGTGGAAGATGCCGAGCACACCGCCGCCGAGAAAGATGATGGTGGCAAACAGAATCATGGTGGTGGCGACGGAGACGCGCAAAATGCCCATGCGCACGAACAGGGCAGAGATGATCGCGGTCGCGAAAACTTCAAAGATGCCTTCGACCCATAGGTGCACGACCCACCAGCGCCAGTATTCCATGATGCTGATGTGGGTGTGTTGCCCCCACAGCAGCCCGGCGCCGAACAGCAAGCCGATCGTGATCGTGGATACAATCACCAGAAACACCAGTGACTGGTTGGTCTTTTCCTGTAGCGCAGGCCACAAGGCCCGGAGTACCAGCACGACCCACAGCAGCAAACCGATAAACAGATAGATCTGCCAGAACCGGCCAAGGTCGACGTATTCATAACCCTGATGGCCGAACCAGAAATTGACTTTCAGATCATCGATATACCCGTGCACCGCCAGCCACTGGCCGGCGAACGAAGCGGCGACGATCAGCAGCAGGCTGAAGAATAAAAAATTGGCGCCGAAACGCTGGAATTTCGGTTCGTGTCCGGAAAGCAGCGGCGCCACATAGAGTCCGGTGGCGAGCCAGGCGGTGGCGATCCAGAGCACCGCCAGTTGCGTATGCCAGGTGCGGGTAATCACATAAGGCAAATAATTGACCAGCGGCAGGCCGTAAAGTCCCTGGCCTTCGACTGCGTAATGCGCAGTGACAATGCCCAGCAAAACCTGCGCGGCGAACAACGCGGTCACCACCCAGAAATATTTCGCGGTCGCCCGCATCGACGGCGTGATCGCGGCATCCGTCAAAAAATCTTCTTTGGCATAACCGGTTTCCGGTTCAAGGTCGGCGCGCCAGACGTCGTATTGACGCACGTAATACCAGACCAGGCCGCCGATGCCGCCGAGCAGCAGCAGAATGGAGAGGATGCTCCAGATCAGTACGCTGGCGCTGGGCGTATTGCCGACCAAGGGATCATAAGGCCAGTTGCTGGTATAGCTGATGTCATCGCCGGGGCGCTGGGTCGCCGTGCTCCAGGCGGTCCAGAAAAAGAACGCGGTCAGCGCATGGGCATCTTCGTCGTTAAGGGATGAATGCAGCGGAAAGGCGTAGTCGCGGCGAAGTTCCTGGTAGTCCTCGTGCGCTTGAAACAGGCCGCGATAATGTGAGGCGACATGGCGAATGGCCTCAGCGCGTTCCGGGCTGACCGTAATCGCGCCGGTCCCCGGATCAAAGGTGTTCTCACGCAACTCCTCTTGCAGCACGGCTTCATGAATTTTATGCCGAAGCTTGCCGGATGCGGAGGGAGTATCGCGTTCGGCGATCAGCGCCAGCAGGGCCTCGGCTTCCCGGTGCAGCCAGTCGGCGCTCCAGTCGGGCGCAAGATAACCGCCGTGGCCCCAGACCGAACCCTGCTGCATGCCGCCGAGGGATTGCCAAACATTCTGGCCGCGCTGAATATCGGCGCGGGTATACAGCGCCTCGCCGGCTGCGGTTTCGACTCGCGCAGGGATCGGCGGCGCCAAGTGGTAAATTTCGCGGCCAAAATACAGCAATACCGCGAACATGACGATCATGCTGCCCGCCAGAATCAGCCATAGCCGCTTGATCGTGAATGTGGTTCTGTAGGTTTCCATTGCATTCTCCCAGCGACTCTATTGCATGTGTCAGGCTTAGCGTATTTGTCTTTTTCCCGCCGCGCGTAGCATTTTTTAATCTCTGCTCGGGGGAAATGTCGGATTGACTAGCGTTCCTTGACCGCGTTGTCGGTATTGAATCGAGACAGATACAGGCACAGGCGATTGCAGGAGGTTCAGCCCCATCTTTTCCGCTTCAAACCCATGAATCTTGCGTCTTCGGCAACCGATTCTGGTCATCGATGATCTGAATCGCATGCGGCTCTGCGTTCGACCATTGCCAGAGCACTAGGTTACGGCTGTCATCCGTGCAGCCGGGCGCGAAACTCCGTACCAGAATACCGGCGATGCCTTGGGCCTGCAAGCGATCGGCCAGCCGCCAAGTCGGCGGTTCGCGGTTTTGCAATGCCAGGTCTTCCCAGGCGCAACCCAGGTCGGTGGAGTCATAGTCAAGACTTTGCTGCACGGCTAGGTCTTGCAGATCGGCGATATCTGCGCAGTTGACCTGATAGGCGACCATCGTCATCGGCTGCGGCTTGAACGGAAAGCCTTGCTGCGCTTCCATCCAGGCGGTGGTCAAATCCAACGAGGTGTAAAGTGCCTCACTTCCAGGACGGTTGAAGCGGCCTCCGTATTTTTTCGCGCCTTCGCCGGACAGCGGCGTAAACGCCCACCTCGGATGATGCGCCCGATACACGAGACCGGTAAAATGGCGGACGGCTAGGGTCAAGTGTAGCCGCCGTCGCCGATGCGCGCGAGGTAGGTTTTGACTGCATCGGCGCGGCCTTCCTTGACGAGGTCTTCGGCGGTCTTGTCGCCGAACGACGGCAGCGGCTGGGAGCGGAACCAGGCAAATGCCCGGCCGACGCCGCCGGACCAGGCCGCGACGCGGTTGATGATTTCGACCGTGTCACGCAATCTGGCCTGAGTGCTACGGCTTTTGAGCCGGGCGCGTTTGGAAACCGAATCCAGAGATAGGCCGGTGACTTCGGCGAGATCGGTCTGGGTGATGTGCAGAACCTTAGCCAGCGTACTCGCCGCGACCAGGCCGTCCTCGGTGATAACCTGTTGTAAAAAATCGACGTGTGCCATGCTTGCCTCGTTGATTGGCCATAAATAGGGTTCGATTATAAGGCGCAATTCGCGGAAAGCCAATTCCCGCATTGGCCTATATCCGAAAATTCCGGCACCACGGCACGAAATCGCTTGCCGGCATCGGGTGGGCGATGCCATAGCCCTGGGCAATGTCGCAGCCCATATCCCGTAAGGTGCTCAGGAGAGCCTGGATTTCCACGCCTTCGGCGACCGTGACCCGATTGAAGGTGGCGGCCAAGGCGATAACGCCTTGTACAATGGCGCGGTCATCCGAATTGATCAGCATGTCGCGCACGAAACTCTTATCGATTTTGAGCGTGTTGAACGGCAGCCTGCGCAAATAGGCCAGAGAAGAATAGCCGGTGCCGAAATCGTCCAGCGCAAAACTGATCCCGATCGCCGCGCAAGCTTCGATAATGCCTAATACCGCGGCAATGTCGCTTAAGGCGGCCGTCTCCAATATTTCGATTTGCAATTGCCGGGGCGGCAAATCCGGATAAAGGGCCAGTTTTTGCTGCAATTTGGCGACAAACCCCGGCGATTGCAGGTGATTCGCCGAGATATTGACGCTGATTTCAAGCGACAGTCCTTCTTGGCGCCAGCGTTCTATTTGCATCAACACCGTATTGATCACCCATTCGCCCACCTGAATATCCAGCTCGGTGTTTTCGATCAAGGGCAAAAAATCATGGGGCGGCAACAGGCCGCGTTCCGGGTGGCGCCAGCGGATCAGCGCTTCGGCTCCCACGATACGCGACTCGGCCAAAGCCACCTTGGGTTGATAAAACAGCTCGAATTGCTGATCGAGCAGGCCCTGAGCTATCGTGGATATTTTATCGTGATGCGTTTTGAACAGCACATCCTCGGTCGGGTCGAAAATGTGATAGCGGTTTTTGCCTAATTTCTTGGCCTGATACATCGCCTGATCGGCATGACGGAGCAAGGTCTCGGGATCTTCATTGTCATGCGGATAAAGCGTGACGCCAATGCTGGCGGTGAATGTATAAAGCTGACCCTGGAGAACAATGCTTTGTGCGATAACCGAGACCAGCCTATTCAGGCTGTTGTAGCATTCATCGGCATTCTCGATGCCCAGCAATAAAATGACGAACTCATCGCCGCCGAGACGCGCGACGGTATCGCCGCCGCGCAAGGAATGGCTGAGCCTATTGGCGATTTCGATCAACACCATGTCGCCTACATCGTGGCCCCAGGTGTCGTTAACCGGCTTAAAACCGTCCAAATCCAGATAGCAAACCGCCAGCAGGTTGTTTTCGCGGCGCGTCCTCGCCAAGGCGAGTTGCATGCGGTCAACGAGCAGCACGCGATTGGGAATGCCGGTCAACGCATCGTAATGCGCCATGAATTCCAGTTGCTTTTCATGCTGTTTCAGCAGGGTAATATCCGATGAAATCCCGAAGTAATGACTTACCTTGCCGTTATCATCGGTTATCGCCGAAATCGTGATCCATTCGGGATATACCATGCCGTCCTTACGGCGATTCCATATTTCCCCGCTCCAGTGGCCCGTTGTATTGATCGCCTGCCACATTGCTTGATAAAACTCCGGCCTATGATGGTCGGATTTCCAAACTCGTGGGGTTTTGCCGATCACGTCCTCGCGCATGTAGCCGGTGATTTCTATGAAGGCGTCGTTGACCTCGATGATATGACAAGCGGCGTCGGTGACGATAATGCCCTCCAACGTACTATCAAAAATACGGGCGGTTAACCGTTGCCGCTCCTCGGCTTGCTTGCGCTCGGTAATATCGGTGGTGATACCGTACCACTTCTTGATATGGCCGTCGTCATCAAAAACCGGATGCGCCCTGGCCGAGCACCAGCGGTATTCGCCCGAATGGTGGCGGATTCTGTACTCGCCTTTGAAGTTTTTGCCGGTTTGCAGCGACTCCGATAGGGTAGTTAATACGCCGGCGAAATCATCGGGGTGGACGATGTTCTGCCAGCCATAGCCCTGCATTTCCTCAAGGCTATAGCCGAAATAATCGAGCGCGCGCTGGTTGGCATAGTCGAGATGTCCGTCGGGCCCTGCGATCCAGATTTGATCGGGGACCAAATCCAGCAACAAGCGGTAGCGCTCCTCGCTGTTACGTAACTCGCGCAGCATGGTTTGGCGTTCGGCTTCGGCATCGATTGCGTCGAGCGCAAAACCCATGTCATCGGCCATCACATTTAACAGGCTGACGATCAGTTCGTTAAAGGCATTTTTTTCGTCGTGGTAAAGGGTCAGTACCGCATAAGGCGCCCCATTTCTCAGAATCGGGAATGCCGCGCTTGCCTGCCAATTGCCCGATTGAAGCGCGCGGGCCTGCCAGGGCTGCGTGGCAGGATTCACCGCAAAATCCTGGAGCAGAACCGCGCGTCCTTCACGCAAGGCGGTGCCGGTAGGGCCAAGGCCTTCAGGAACATCGGATCTTACCGAAACCGCAAGATCATCCAGATAGTCCAGATGGGTGCCATGGCAGGCGATCACGTCAATGCGGCCACTGCCGGGGCGATTCATGCCGACCCAGGCCATTTTCATGCCGCCGTGCTCAACCGCGATGCGGCATACCGCGTCGAACAATTCGCCCGCATGTTTCGTGTGTCTGGCAATTCGATTCGTTTGGGCGACCGCGGTATAGACTTGATTGAGTCGCTGAATCCGTGATGCATTCAGTTTGTGCTCGGTCTTCCAATGCTCTTCTTCAACCGCAACATGGGGTTTAATTTTTTCCATCTTAAAATGACACCCTCCGGGCTTGGCAGTACCGCATTAGTTAAACACAAGAAGCTTAACTATTTTTTACCGTTTATTTCGCGAATCCATGCCATCTGAGTTTATTGTGAAGTGCTTCATATAATAAGCGATTGTGACGATGGATTGTCGCGATCCGCATTTTACAGGGGTGATAAAATACGAATTGGCTCCCAAGTTTAGACGTAAATTCAGTGCAAAGTCGACCCCCATTATTTTCCTGCCCCAGCAAGCACACACCATGAGCGAACAGGAAGGCGTCATCAAATACCGCCTGGACTATCACTTTACGCCTGCCGGAAGCATGCCCGGCTTCGCCGAATTGAACGCCTGGCGCAGCCTGCTCTGGCGGCTCGGCGTGATCGGGCAGGATGCGGCGCGTTATGGCGGGTTGAGCTACGGCAACTTGAGCCTTCGGCTGGATGCTGGCGGCTTTTGGGTCACCGGCACCCAGACCGGCCATTTGCCGCGGTTGACGGCCGAGCATTATGCCTGGGTCCGGCAGGCGCGGCCCGAAGACAATTATCTGGCCGCCGAAGGGCCGTTGCCGCCGTCTTCGGAAGCCTTGACGCATGCGGCTATTTATCAGGCCGCGCCGTCGGTTCGCTGTGTGGCGCACGGCCATAGCCCCGAAATCTGGCGTCACGCCGAGTCTTTGGAATTGCCGTGCGTGGCGGCGGATATCGCCTACGGCACGCCGGCGATGGCGCAAGCGGTCAGCGCCCAGGCGCAAAGCCATCAGGAACAAGGCGTGATCGTGATGCTGGGGCATCAAGACGGCTTGTTGACCTACGGCCAGACGCCGGAGCAGGCCTGCTGGTTGATGACGCGTTGTTTGGCAACGGCGTTTGCGCGGATCGATCCCGCTTAGGATGTCCTAAAAAGTAACTTTCCGGCTGAAGGCCTGCCTGGTTTTTTCTGGGAGCGCCGAGCCTCAGCTCGGCGCTCTGCAAAGCCGCGAACTCTTATCGAATTATTCGCTATGTAAATCGATTAATATCATTTTGTTGAAAATCATGAGCTTGTTAATATCGCTTTATTTGAATATTCTGTAAAACGATTAGGGAGAGCGCAACCATGATTTCGAAAAATATCTACCGAACCGCCACGTTTGCGGTCGTTCTGGGGGGGCTGCCGGCCATTTCGGAAGCAACCAACGGCTATTTCGCGCACGGCTACGGCGCCCGCAGCAAAGCCCTGGCCGGCGCCAGCACCGCGCGGCCGCTGGATTCGTTCGCGGCCGCGGTCAATCCGGCCAGCATCGCCTATATCGGCGACCGGCTGGATGCGGAAATCGAGTTGTTCAGCCCGCGCCGCCAATATACCGTCGATGGCACGCCGACGCTGGCGCCGGGCGCTTTTCCATTGAACTCCGGTACCGTCGAAAGCGACAGCGAATGGTTTCCGGTGCCGGCATTCGGCTGGAATTACCGGATCGACAAGGAGCAGGCGGTCGGCGTGACGCTGTACGGCAACGGCGGCATGAATACCGATTATGTCGCAAAGCCGAATCCTTTATGCCCATTCCCAGGCGGCAGCGGCACTTTTTGCGCCGGAACGACCGGCATTGATAAGGCTCAGGCGTTCATCGTGCCGAGTTATGCACACAGCTTTGGCGATGGCCGATTTTCGCTCGGTATCGCGCCGATATTTGCGATTCAGCGCTTCAAGGCTCGCGGACTGAATGCGTTCGCGCCGTTTTCGAGTAATCCAGAGCATCTGTCTAACCAGGGCTATAACTATTCCTTCGGCGGCGGAGTCAGGGTCGGCGGCTTGGTCGAATTGATTCCGGGAGTCAGATTTGGGGCATCCTACAAAAGCCGTATCACGATGTCCAAATTAGACGACTATGCAGGGCTGTTTGCCGAACAAGGAGGCTTTGATATTCCCGAAAGCTTCAACTTCGGTCTGGCCTGGGACATCAATAAAGAGATAACGACGTCCTTTGACGTCGAGCACATCCGTTACAGCCAAATCGATTCGGTCGGCAATCCGATGTTTCCGAATCTGTTGACGAAGCGACTCGGCGAGGATGGTGGCCCCGGTTTCGGCTGGAAGGACATGACCATCTTCAAATTCGGTACCGAATGGCGGCCAAACGAAAACTGGACTTGGCGCGCCGGCCTGAGCTACGGCGAGCAGCCCATTCCTGAGTCCGAGGTGTTATTCAACATATTGGCTCCGGGGGTGCAGGAGTATCACGTGACGGCCGGGTTCAGCCGCGCGATCGGCGACAAGGACGAAGTGAGTTTTGCTTTCATGTATTCGCCGAGCAACTCGGTCAAAGGGCCTAATCCGCTAAGTCCGCAGCAGAACATCGAACTGGAAATGGATCAGTATTCCTTTCAGCTGGGCTGGTCCAAGCGTTTTAATTAACGAAAGGCCGGTGTTATGGAAAACTTTACCCCTTTTTCGGCGCTGGCGGGAGGCCTGCTGATCGGTCTTTCCTCGGCCCTGTTTTTACTGCTGAACGGGCGGCGTGCCGGCATTTCGGGCATTGCCGGCGACCTGTTTTCGTTCCGGTGTGTCAATCCCGGCTGGCGGCTGTGCTTTTTGGCGGGCCTCGTGCTGGGGCCGCTGTTGATCGGCAAGACCGGCTGGCTGCCGGTCGATGTGCAAGTTAATGATTCGCTGCCGTTGATGGCGGCCGCGGGCTTGCTGGTCGGCTATGGCACGAGCCTCGGCAGCGGTTGTACCAGCGGCCACGGTATTTGCGGGCTGGCGCGGCTGTCGAAGCGTTCTTTGGCCGCGACGCTGACCTTCATGCTCAGCGCCGGTATCACCGTGTACATCGCGCGCCATTTGCTCGGCGCGGGGAGTTGATCGGATGGTTTTGGCTTTATCCGCATTACTCTGCGGCACCTTGTTTGGGCTGGGGCTGTATGTCTCGCAAATGATCAATCCGGGCAAGGTGCTCGGCTTTCTGGATGTGGCGGGGCAATGGGACCCGAGTCTGCTGCTGGTGATGGCCAGTGCGCTCGCGGCCTTGATGCCGCTGCAGTGGTTCATCCTCAAACGCTCCAGACCTGTCTGCACGGACAGCTTTCAAGCGCCGGCGACGAACTCAATCGACAGCCGCCTTCTCGCTGGCGCGGCGTTGTTCGGCATCGGCTGGGGCTTGTCGGGTTTTTGTCCCGGCCCTGCGTTTTCCGGGCTGATTTATGGGCTTCAGGGAAACATTGTGTTTGTCGGTGCGATGCTTTTCGGAATGTGGCTGTTTCACATTTTGCATCGGCCTAAACGGTAAATCTAAACGGCCGGAAAGGCCCCTCTCTTGGATAAAGCGCGCTTCGTCTCAGGACGGCGGCGCCTCTCTTGATCGCCCCGGCACCCAAGCCGGGGCTTATCTTACTAAAGACAGCCGGTGATAAGTCACAGCCGGTTATATCTCGCCAAAACCTGTTTGACATAGTTTTGGGTTTCGGGATACGGCGGGATCGAATAATTGTGTCTGATCACCGCGTTTTCGCCGGCATTATAAGCCGCAACGGCCAGCTCCAGATTCGGGCTGAACATCCGGATCAGGTCGTGCAAATAATGCGTGCCGCCATCGACATTCTGATCCGGATCGCGGCGGTCGTCCACGCCGTAGCGCCTTGCGGTGTCCGGCATCAACTGCATCAAGCCGACCGCGCCCGCCGATGAAATCGCGCCGGCGTTATAGGCCGATTCGGTCTGGATCACCGCATGCACCAGTTTCGGATCGACTTGATGGCGGTAAGCCGCCGTATTGATCAGGTCGCTGAATTTTTGCTTGTTTGGGCTGCCTCCGACATAATTTCTGTAACCGGCCATCGCGGGGGCAGGCCGCGCATAATGGTACGGTTTCGTTTCCATGATGCGCTTGTATGAGTTGTTGCTGGATTGGGGCTTAACATTGGTGTAGTAGGAGCGGCCGGAACTGTCGACATATTTATAGATGTCGGCCAGCGCTGTACCGGATGCGCCTAGGGTGATTATAACTGTGGCTAATCTCAGCATGATTACACCTCCTTATCCTGGATTGATAATGACCAAGTTGGCGGCTTTTACCGCTTTTTCTTTTGCTTCTTCAATCGTTTCCGCGCTTGCCAGCGCAACGCCCATGCGCCGGTTCACCAACGCGCGCGGCTTGCCGAACAGACGGATTTCGCAGCCCGGCACGCTCAATGCAGCGGCAAGCCCGTCATAAACCACATCGTCGGCTTCTTCCTGGCTCAATATAACCGCGCTGGCGCCAATTCTCAAGAGTCCGGTATCGACCGGCAAGCCCAGTATCGCCCGGGCATGCAGTTCGAATTCATTCTGTTGCTGCGTAATCATTGTAGCCATGCCGGTGTCATGCGGTCTGGGACTGACTTCACTAAACCAGACTTTATCGCCCTTCACGAACAACTCGACGCCGAATAGGCCGCGTCCGCCGATCGCGCCGGTGACTTTTAACGCAATGTCCTCTGCGGCTTTGATCGCCGCGGGCGTCATCGGCTGCGGCTGCCAGCTTTCGCGGTAGTCGCCGTGTTCCTGACGATGGCCGATCGGCGCGCAAAAACGGGTTTCGATCTCGCCGTGTTGATTCAGCGCGCGCACGGTCAGCAAGGTAATCTCGAAATCGAAATCGATCTTGGATTCGGCGATCACCTTGCCGGTATCGACCCGGCCGCTGGCTTTCGCATAATTCCATGCGGCTTCCAGTTGCTCCGGGTCCTTGACCATCGACTGGCCCTTGCCGGATGACGACATCGTCGGCTTAACGAAACAAGGATAGCCTATTTTTTCGTCAACGGCTTCTTTCAGTTCCGCGAAGCTTTCCGCGAAGGCGTAAGCGGAGGTCGGCAATTTCAGCTCTTCCGCGGCGAGCGTGCGGATGCCTTCGCGGTTCATCGTCAATTGAATCGCGCGCGCATTCGGCACGACCGTCGAGCGTCCTTCCCGTTCGATCTCGGCCAAGGCATCGGTCGCGATCGCTTCGATTTCCGGAATGATGTAATCAGGCGCTTCGAGCGCGATGATTTTTTTGACCGCCTCGCCGTCGGTCATGTCGACCACATGGCTGCGGTGCGCGACATGCATCGCCGGCGCATCCGCGTAACGGTCGACCGCGATCACTTCGATGCCGTAGCGCTGCAGTGAAATGACCAGCTCCTTGCCGAGCTCGCCGCTGCCGAGCAACAAGGCCTTGGTTGCGCTGTTCGATAATGCCGTGCCTATTTTCATGATGAACCCGCGAGATAATTGTCGATGTCTTCTTTCGAAAAGCCGATTTTCTTGGCGACGCGGTCGGCGTGGCTGACGCGCGAAATGCCCGGAATCAGCCGGTAAGTCGGCGCCTCATGCGCGAATTCGACCTGTTGGGCGACGCCCATGCCTTGGGCGATGAAATGATCGACCAGTTGATGATTGTGGGTGATCAGCACCGTGCTGTTGCCCTTGCGATAGAAACCGGTCAGCACGTTCGTCGACGATTCCATTTTTTCCTCGAAGGTGGTGCCTTCGGACATCTCGTCGAGTACGACCAGGCTTTTCGCGGTGGTCGCGAGGAAAATGTCCTTGGTGCGCTTCAATTCGGTGCCGAAGCGGCCTTCGCCGTCGACCAGATGGCTGATTTCGGGCGCCTGATAGAAGATTCGGTCCGCCACGGTCAAGGTCGCGGCCTTGGCCGGCACATGGCAGCCGATCTGCGCGAGCAACTGGATTTGCGTGATCGTTTTGCAGAAAGCGGTCTTGCCGCCGCTGTTGGGTCCTGTGACCAATACCAGCTTGTCGTCGTCCAGCACGAAATCGTTCGCGACATAATTAGGATTCATCTTGCCGAGCACCGGATTCCGCGCAGCGCTCAGGTTGATCCGGTGATGCGGCGCGTCGATCAGCTTAGGCTGCGCCATGTCGCCGCCGAAGGCTTCGGAGAATTTGACGAAGGCCAGCAATTCGTCCAATTGTCCGAGCGCGTCCAGCGCTTCGCCGACTGCGTCGGAGCTGCGAAACTGATTGCGCAAAGGAATGATGCAGGTGTCGCGGTCGTAGCCGCCGACGATAGGGAAATAAACCAGGAACAGCGGGGCGAAGAAAATGATCTGCGCGGGCGAGGTGATGCCTATCGCCATCGGCAGCAGCCCGAGCAGAAAGGCCAGAGCGAGGAAGATCAATGGTTTGAACAGGCGGGGTTTAAAAATCACCGAAATCGGAAACCAGCCCTGCTTTTCCTCCTTCGCTTGAATCACGCCTTCGGTCACGTAGACCGGTCCCGCCATCAGCGAATAATCGCGGCTTGCCGCGAACGCGTTGATTTTGTCGAAGACGCCATTCAGAAATCGGCTGTTAGGCGCATCAAGCTGGCGAATGCCGTCGACCAGATCGAGCATGAAGCGCACGCCGCGTTTGTATTGGGCGTAGCCGTAGCCCTCGATTTCGTGTTCGCCGCGCGCGGAGCCGAACGAGCCGACAAATTCCGCATAAAACAGCCTATACAGATTTTTTTCAGTGTCGGCCGCATGTTGTAGCAGGCGTTCGAGCGCTTCCCGGAGCCCCTGATTTTGCTGGAGTTCAGCGACCGCTTCCTGCTTTGCGTGCAGTTGGTCAAGATCGTCCAGGGGGCGGGATAGCGAGCGGTATAAAAACGCCTGTCCGAGCGTGGTCGAACAATGATTGACCGATTCGAAAACGTTATCGACTTCGATCGTATTGAAAGCGCTCTGATCGATCACGCCAGTGCCGGTGTCCAAAGGCTGGGTGGATTTGATCTCGGGCCAGACATTCTGCCAGCTTTGTAATAGCGTTTCCGTCATCGGTGATCTCTCGTGTTAGCGATAGGGTGGGTGGGTTAGCAGCCTTTCGTTAAGCCAGACAGATAGAAACTAAGAACGATGGGTTGCCAAAAAACAGTCTCATCAACCTACTTTTGTGTAAGCAGGTTGATGATTACATCCGCATGCGCATCCGAATCGTTCAGCGCCGGAATATAATGATAGGCGCTGCCGCCGGCCTTGATGAATTCTTCTTTGTTCGCGATCGCGATCTCTTCGAGCGTCTCCAGGCAATCGACCGCAAAGCCGGGGCAGACCATGTCGACCGTTTTGATGCCGCGTTTCGGCAGCTCTTTCAGCGTATCCAGGCAATACGGCTTCAACCATTCGGCCTTGCCGAAGCGCGATTGGAACACCATCTGCCATTCGTGCTCCTCAAGCTCGAGTTGTTTCGCGATACTGGCGGCCGTTTGCCTGCAATGCTCGAAATACGGATCGCCCCATTTGCTCAGCACTTCCGGCAGGCCATGGAACGACATCAACAACAGTTCCTGCCTGCCGCGCAAATGCCAGGCGTGTTCGATCGACTTGGCGACCGCGGCGATGTAGCCCGGATCGCGATAATAATCGCTGATGAAGCGGACCTCGGGGATGTGCCGCCATTGTTTCAGCTCATCGGCTACCGCATCGAACACCGAGGCGGTCGTGGTCGAGGAATACTGGGGATACAGCGGCAGGATCACCAGCGAGTCGATGCCTTCTTCCTTGAAGGCGCGCAGCTGCTCCGCGATCGTCGGTTCGCCATAGCGCATCGCATCGCGCACGCTGATGCCTTGCGCGGCCAGTCTGGCCGCCACTTTTTCGCGCAGCTGCCGGGTCAGATAAATCAGCGGCGAACCTTTCTCGTCCCAGACTTTACGGTAGGCCAAAAAAGACCGGCGCGGGCGCGTCGGCAGCACGAAAAAATTCAGAATCAGCCACCACAACGGCCGGGGAATATTGACGACGCGCGGGTCCCAAAGGAACTCCTTTAAAAACCGGCGGACCGCCGCGGTGGTCGGTTTGGTAGGGGAACCCAGATTGACCAGCAATACTCCGGTTTTCTTCGTCGTCATGTTATGACTGGCGGTTGATCAGACTCAGGAATTCCGAACGCGTATTCATTTCTTTACGGAAGATGCCGGTCATCACCGAGGTCGTCATCACCGAATTCTGTTTTTCGACGCCGCGCATCATCATGCACAAATGTTTTGCCTCGATCACGACTGCGACGCCTTTCGCGTCGACCGCCGTTTCGATCGCATCGGCGATCTGCTTGGTCAGCTTTTCCTGGATTTGCAGGCGCCGGGCGTACATATCGACGATACGCGCGACTTTCGACAGGCCCAGCACCTTGCCGCGCGGCAGATAGCCGACATGGCACTTGCCGATGAACGGCAGCAGGTGGTGCTCGCACAACGAATACAATTCGATGTCCTTCACGATCACCATGTCTTCGGTCTCGGCCGTGAAAACCGCGTTGTTCAAGACCTCGTCAAGGCTTTTTTCGTAACCGTTATTCAAAAATTTGAACGCCTCGGCGGCGCGTTTCGGCGTGTCGATCAGCCCCTCGCGGTTCAGATCCTCGCCCACCGCGGCGATAATTTTCGAAAAATACTCTTCCACAATCGAAATCTCAATATAACTAAAGGTGATGCAGTATACATCATTGAATCGTGAATTTTAATGCTTCGCGGACAACCGATGCGTCCGCGTCGTATTTGACCGCATGTTCGCTCAAATGCCGGCGCCAGGACCTGGCGCCGGGCTCGCCGTGAAACAGGCCGAGGATATGCCGGGTGATGCTGTGCAAACGCACGCCTTCGGCCCGTTGTTGCTCAATGTAAGGCAACAACTTTTCGATGATCTCGGCGCGCGTAAAGACTTCGGCCGATGCGCCGAACAGTCGTCGGTCGACCTCGGCCAGGATATAAGGATTGTGATAGGCCTCCCGTCCGACCATCACGCCGTCGACACCGTTTCCGAGCACGTCCTCCGCCTGATCCAGCGTGGTGATGCCGCCGTTCAGCACGATCTGAAGGGTTGGGAAATCCTGTTTCAATCGATAGACCGTATCGTAGCGCAGCGGCGGCACTTCCCGGTTTTGCTTCGGCGACAAGCCCTTCAGCCAGGCCTTGCGCGCATGCACGATGAAGGTGTCGCAGCCGGCTTCAGCGACCGTGCCGATGAATTTGATCAGTTCTTCGTAGGAATCCCGGTCGTCGATGCCGATTCGCGACTTGACGGTGACCGGAATCGAAACGGCCTTCCGCATTGCCCCGACGCATTCGGCGACCAGTTCCGGCTCCGCCATCAAACAGGCGCCAAAACTCCCGCTCTGCACCCGGTCGCTCGGGCAGCCGACATTCAGATTCACCTCGTCATAGCCGAAATCCTCGGCCATCTTCGCGCACGCGGCCAGACCGGCCGGATCGCTGCCGCCCAATTGCAAAGCGAGCGGATGCTCGCTCGGATCGAATTGCAAAAACCGCTGCCGGTCGCCATGCAGCAGCGCCCCGGTCGTGACCATCTCGGTATAAAGCAGCGCCTGTTTCGAAATCAGCCGGAGAAAAAAGCGGCAGTGTCGATCCGTCCAATCCAGCATCGGGGCGACCGAGAAGCGATGACACGGGTATCCTGGATTTATGCGGTTTTCCATCGAATGATTAGAGCCTGTTTGTTGTTTCGTACTGTTGCTCTTCTATACTGTGGACTGAGATAGATTGACAAACCTGACCGGAGCTTCTGAGCCCGGCGCTACGCCGCGTCCCAGAAACTTATCCAATCCCGGTATGTCAAAATGCCCGTTAAGCAACCTTTATCGGAGGTGCATCATGCAAGACAATCCGTTGGCCGATTTTGCGCAAAAGCATCATATCGAAAATTTGACCCTGCCGTCGCTGCTTGCACTCAGTGCAGGGCATCGCGGGTATTCGCTCACGAAAGCCAAACGCTTGCTCAAATTTCAACACCGCATCAACGCGGAGCTGTTAAACCATCGCATTATAACCCATAACCCTTACACCGTCTGGTTCGAACAGGGCGACCAAAGCCTGACTCAAATCAAGGCGTTTATCATACAATTCTCGGTATTTTCGAATCAGTTTCTGATCGCTCAGCTAAACAAGATGATTCATGCCGAGACGCTCGAAAGCATGCGGGCATCCAAAGAAATTCTGGCCAATGAAATCGGTGTTTGCTTCAAGCCGGCCGCGCCAACAAACGGCGGTGATGCCCTCGGATCGACGGAAGGCAGCATCGAAGGTGGCATCTTTCGTTTCGGTGCCGGCCATTTCGAATGGCTGTATCACATCGCGAAAAAGCTCGGCCTGTCGTTTGCCGACATCGGCCAACCCAAACAGGGAAGCGCTTCCACGCTGTTTTTCTGCAATGAACTGATCCGGCTTTACGGGGGCGATGACTATCAGGTATCCCAGGCAGCCAGTTATGCGGTCGAAAACTGGGCTGCCGCCGGATTCTGGGGGCAATTGATCAAGGGCTTCAGACGCTTTAACGAAATAAACGGCGCCGATTTGCCGATGGGCTTTTTTGTCTGGCACGATCAGCTCGAATCGCAACATGCCGCCCATACGCAGGAAGAACTGGAGGAGCTTTATTTCACGCTGGAACTGGATGAGGACGGATTTATTCGCCATGGCAATCAGATGCTGGACGGCGTCGCCGCATTCTGGGACGGACTGGATGCGCAAAGGCGCGAATTGGCGGCCGTGCATTGAACCCTCAATGCACGCTGCGGCAGCGGCATTTGTTGAGCCTAAACGCTTGAACAGGCGGTTAAGTGAGTAATTTTTTCATTCGCAGATACTGTTCCAGCGCCTCGGGGTTGGCCAGTGCGTGCTGATTTTTTACCGGACGTCCGTGAAGGATATTGTGCACCGCCAACTCGGCAATTTTTCCGCTTTGGGTGCGGGGGATGTCGGCCACCTGCAGGATTTCCGTCGGTACATGATGAGGTGAGGCATTCTGCCGGATCCGTTGCTTAATCTTCATCTTCAATGCATCCGATAACGCCGCGCCGTCACGCAGAATCACAAACAAAATGATTCGGCAGTCGCCACCGATGTCCTGCCCGACGACCAGGCTTTCCTGAACCTCATCGATCTGCTCGACCTGCCGGTAGATTTCGGCGGTGCCGATTCGGATGCCGCCGGGGTTCAGCACCGCATCGGAGCGTCCGTAGATGATCATGCCGCCGTTTTCGGTCAGCGCCACATAATCTCCGTGGTGCCACACGCCCGGATATTTTTCAAAATAGGCCGCATGATACTGGTTCTGTCCGGGGTCATTCCAGAAAGCGACCGGCATCGAAGGAAACGGCGCCTTGCAGACCAGTTCGCCTTTTTCCTCTAGCAGCGGCCGGCCGTTCTCGTCGTAAACATCGATGTTCATCGCGAGCCCCCGGCACTGGATTTCTCCCCGGCGCACCGGCAGGAGCGGGCAGCCGAGCACAAAGCAGGAAATGATGTCGGTGCCGCCGGAAATCGATGACAGGCAGAGGTCTGACTTGATCGCGTGATAGACAAAATCGAACGCTTCCGGTGCTAGGGGCGAGCCGGTGGATAAAATTGTCTTCAGCGATGACAGCTTGTGAGTTTTTTTAGGGACAGCCGCGGATTTTTTGAGCGCGTCGATATATTTCGCGGAAACCCCGAAGATCGTGATCCGGAATTCGTCAATCAGGTCGAATAACGCGTCAGCCTTAGGATAAAGGGGCGAGCCGTCATAAAGTATCAGCTCTGCTCCGGATGCCAGTCCGGAAGCCAGCCAGTTCCACATCATCCAGCCGCAGGTGGTGTAATAAAACAAACGCTCTCCGGGATGGATGTCCACATGCAGTAAATGCTCTTTCAGGTGCTGGATCAGGGTGCCTCCGATACCGTGTATGATGCATTTCGGCGGCCCCGTGGTGCCGGAGGAATAGAGGATGAACAACGGATCATCGAACGCCATCGGCACAAATTCTAAAGGATGGTTTTCCGGAAAATCCGCGAGATAGTCTTGCCAAGGCCTTGCCTGATGGCTGTCGCTGCGCGCTTCGCGCTTCAAATAAGGAATCAACACGGCTTTTTGCACCGACGGCAGCGCCTTCAGCAAAGGCTTGATCTGATCCGTGCGATCGAATGAATTGCCATTAAAAAAGTAGCCGTCGCAGACAAACATCACCTTGGGCTCTACTTGACCGAAACGGTCCACGATGCCGGGCACCCCAAAATCCGGCGAGCAACTGCTCCAGATTGCACCGAGGCTGGCGGTGGCGAGCATCGCGATGATTGTTTCGGGAAGGTTTGGCAAAATGCCGGCCACGCGGTCGCCAGGCTTGACACCGTCATTCCGTAGCGCCTGAGCGGCTTGGGAAACTTGGCGATGGAGGTCATCGTAGGAAAGTCGGCGGGTTTCGCCGTTTTCTCCGCGAAAGCTGATCGCGGAGCCCCGTTTATCGCAATGGCTCAATAAGTTTTCCGTATAGTTGAGCCGGCTATCGGGGAACCATTTGGCGCCGGGCATTTTATCCGGATCCGATAAAATGACCTTCCCTTTGCGGACGGCTTTTATGCCTGCAAAATCCCACAGCAAATCCCAAAAGGCGGCGGGATTTTCGATAGACCATCGGTAAAGCGACGGGTACTCGCTAACATCGACACCATATTCGTTCATGACCCGTTTCATGAAGCGGGTCATGTTGGCGTTTTCTCGCCGCGCCGTCGAAGGCTGCCAAAGCACTGAATTCACGTCGTTCCCCGATGGCTAAATACGTCACGTTAGAACGGAAATGGTTTCGGTTAGTTCATGCAGGTGCTATGGCAAGCGCGTCCAAATTTCAGCCAGTTTATCGGCCGCAATCGTCAATTCTTCCCGGGTATTCAGCATATCCGGACAAAAGCGCAGCAGTCCTTCGCGGGCATCGCAGATAACACCGGCTTGCTCGAGTGTTTCCGCGACGACCTGGGCGTGTCGATGCGGGATTGCGATAAAGGCGCCGCGTTCTTCGGCCCGGCCAAGGCAGGGAATGCCAGATCGCCGCAGTGATTCCTCAAGGAAAAGCTGTTGTTTCAACGAGTAGCGGCGCAGACGTTCGACACCGAGCGAAAGCGTCAGCAGCAGTCCCGCCCGGGCCTGATAAAAGGGCAGGACGGCGGGCGTGGACTCCAGGAAGCGATTGCCGCCGGCCGCCAATTCGGGCGCTTGCGGTCTTGCGAAAGCGAAGGGTTCAGACTCTGCGAACCAGCCGCTATCCAGCGTTTCCAGCGTGCCGTCCAGATGGCGCGGGTGCAGATAAAGCCAGCCGGCGCCCGGGCCGCCGCGTAAATATTTATAGCTCCCGCCGAGGGCAAAATCGATGTCCAGAGCGGCGACGTCGACCGGCACGGCGCCGGCCGCATGGTACAGATCGAGCAGCACCTTGGCGCCTTGCTGATGGGCCGCATCGATCAGGGAAGGCAAAAAGGATAGTTGCTGTCCGGTGGTGAACATGACCTGCGAGAGCACGACCAGATCGCTTTCGTCCCGGACCGCATCGAGAAAGTCTTCAAGCCGATACAGGCGGCCGTCTTTTGGGGCGATACGCGTCAAATGAATGCGGCCGCGGCGGGCATAGGTCTTCAGGATGTGGTCGATCGAATTGAATTCGTCGGCGCTGGTGATGACCCGGATCGGGCTGGCGTAGCAATTCAGTAGTGTTCGCAGGCCTTGGCCCGCGCTGGCTCTCGGCACCACGCAATCGGCGCGCGGCGCGCCGATCAGCGTCGCTACCCGCCCGCGGAAGGCGGCCATTTCCTCCAGCCACATCGTCCAGGCATTTTCGCGGTCCGCATACCAATGCCCTAGTCCTTCGATCACGTCGTTTTCGGTCTGATCCAGCGCCCGGCCGAGGGAGTGATTCGCCAGATAGATCACCTCGCGGGAGTGGTGCAGCGAGCGGGAAAACAGGGGGCGCAGATGCCGGCTAATACGCTCTTCATCCAGTTCATCCGAACCGAGCGCCAGCACGTGTTGCTCAAGCGAATCGGTTTTTGTGTGCATTAAATTCATGCCGAAGGTCTGGGTAGCCGACAAGCGGACGATATTGGCGCCGTCGCACTTAGGGTTCCGCATCCGGCTGATTTTCCGGTGCGGCGTTCTGAAAGGCCGTTTCCTGCATGCAGTTGTGATAAATAGCGCTGATCAACGGAAAGCTTTCCATTTCGCAATCAAAACGCAAAGCATTGTAGACCTGGGGTATCAGAAAAGCATCGGCCATGCTTGGGACATCGCCAAAACAAAACAGCCCCGGATAATCACTTTTTTGCAGCCGCATTTCCAGCGCGGCAAATCCTTCCAGTATCCAGTGAATGTACCAGACTTGTTTTTGATCATGATTAAATGTGTTCTTTAGATAGTTCAGCACCCGCAAATTATTCAGCGGATGGATATCACAGGCGATCATTTGCGCCAAAGAGCGGACATAGGCGCGTGCAATCGGATCGGTAGGCAAGAGCGGCGGGACCGGGTAGATCTCTTCAAGATACTCGATGATCGCCGACGACTGAGTCAGAACCTGATCTTGCACGACCAGAACAGGTACCCGTCCCTGCGGATTCAGCGCCAGGTAATCGGCGTTAAATTGTTCGCCGCCGTTTTTGAGCAGATGAATCGAGCGGATTTGATAGTCGATATTTTTCAGGTTCAATGCGATGCGCACCCGGTACGCGGCGGAGCTTCTGAAATAGCTATACAGGATCAACGACACGGCCTGACCTCCTGTTCGATCGCACCGAAGATCGATTGTCCCTCCTGATTCAGCATCTCGATCCGGACGCGGTCGCCGAAACGCATGAACTCGGTCACGGCCGCGCCGGTTTCGAGGATTTCGACGAGCCTTTTTTCGGCGATGCAGGCATAGCCGGCTGTTGAGTCGTAATTGCTCACCGTACCGGCGCCGATGATCGTGCCGGCCGTCAGCTTGCGCGACTTGGCCGCATGCGCGATCAGCCGAGCAAAATTGAATTGCATGTCGGTGCCGGCATTCGCCTCGCCGAATAAGCGCCCGTTCCAATGCACCGTTAGCGGCAAATGGAGTCTGGAATCCTGCCAGGCCGCGCCGAGTTCGTCGGGGGTCACCGCGACCGGCGAAAAGGCGCTGGCCGGTTTGCCGTGCAGAAATCCGAAGCCCTTGGCCAGTTCGCCCGGAATAAGATGGCGCAACGAAACATCGTTGATCAGCAGAACCAGCTTGATGTGGGAAGCGGCCTTATCGATCGATATCCCGTATTCGACATCATCGGTGATCACGCCGACTTCGGCCTCGAAATCGATACCCCAGTCCGCGCTGGCGGCTTCGACCGGATCGCAGGGGCCGAGCATCACGTCAGAGGCGCCCTGATACATCAGCGGATCGTCGAGCAGACTCTTTGGCAAATCGGCGCCGCGCGCCTTGCGGACCCGTTCGACATGACTCAGGTAGGCGCTGCCGTCCAGCCATTGATAGGCTCTCGGAAACGGCGCCGCCGCCTGGCTGGCATCGAACGGAATCGATTCGCAGTCACCGGCGTTAAGCGCCTGATAAACCTGTTGCAGCCGCGGCTCAACCCCGGCCCAGTCATCCATGGCGTCCTGTAAGGTCGGGGCGATGTCCGGAACCGTTTGGGCCCGGGTCAGTTCGCGATTCACGACGGCGAGGCTGCCGTCACGGCTGTCCGATTTGAGCGTCGCGAGCTTCATTTCCAGGAATCCACGTAGCCGGGCCACTCGATCGCTTCGGCCTGTTCGGAGACCTCCAGCGCATCCCTCGTATCGATCATTACTGCGACCTCGTCGGTCATCGTGCCGCGCTTTTTCTCGGCATTCTGCAGCGCCTTCGGATGCGGGCCGTGCGGAATGCCGGAGGGATGCAGGGTCATCATCCCCGGATAGATGTGATCGCGGGAAAAAAACTGGCCGGCATGGTAGAAAATCAGTTCATCGTAATCGTCATTGCTGTGAAAGAAAGGCACGTTCAACGCGTTCGGATCGGTCTCGAACGGCCGTGGCACGAACGTGCAGACCACAAAACGGTTCGAGACGAAGGTGGTGTGAGCCGAAGGCGGCACATGGTAGCGGTGGCTCATCAACGGCCGAATATCGCGCCAGTTCAGGCGAACCGGCATCAACGTGCCGTGCCAGCCGACCGCATCGAGCGGATTGAACGGATAGGTGAGGGTGCTCAGCCGGTTGCTTCTTTTAACGACCACGCGCCATTCCGTCTCGTTTTGCTGGGCGATGAAGGCTTCATCGATCTTCGGCGCCTCCAGCACCGCAGGATCGAAGATCGCCTGATTGCCGACCAGTCCCTTGTCCGGCAACTTGTAGCTGTCATGAGTTGCCTCGATCAGCAGGGCGCTGACCGCTTCCTTGATTTCGAGGCGCCACATCGTGCCGCGCGGCAGCATCAGATAATCGCCCTCGCCAAAACCTAAATGGCCGTAATCGCAGTACAACTCACCCTCGCCCCGATGCACGAAGATCAATTCATCGCCGTCGGCATTGCGCACCAGATGATCCATGTCGTGTTCGAGCTTCAGAAAGCGGATTTGGGTATGCGCATTGCTGAACAGCAAGGCAGCTTGCCACGGGCAGGTTTCCTGCGGTTCCAGTTTTTGCGTGTCGAAGGCGTGAGGCCGCAGCGGCCCTCCGATCGTCGTCCAAGCGGTGGGCGGGTGGCGGTGATGCATCTGTGTGGAAGGGCCATAAAAGCCCTCCTTGCCCAGCTCCCGCTCAAAGGTGCCGGCCGGAAGATCGGCATGCGCCTGTCGCGATGCGTTGCCTTCGACTCTGGGTAGCTGAATCCACGGCATTAGATGACTCCTCTTTGGATCTGATCGCGCTCGATCGCCTCAAAGAGCGCCTGAAAGTTACCTTCGCCGAAGCCTTCATTGCCTTTGCGCTGAATGATTTCGAAAAAGATCGGGCCGATCACGGTATTGGTGAAGATTTGCAGCAGCAAACCGGTGCCGCGCGCAGAGGCGCCGTCAATCAATATCCTGTCCTGCCGCAAGCGCGCCAAGGACTCCTGATGGCCGGGCACCCTGGCATCGACCGCTTCATAGTAGGTATCGGGCACGTCCATGAAGCGAATGCCGTTGCTACGCAGATTTTCGACCGCGGCGTAGATGTCGTCGGTCGCCAGCGCGATATGCTGAATGCCCTCGCCATGGTAGGCGTCCAGATATTCCTGAATTTGCGATTTAGTATCGCTCGGTTCATTGATCGGAATACGGATTTTGCCGCAGGGGCTGGTCATCGCGCGGGATTTCAAACCGGTGACTTTACCGTGGATATCGAAATAACGGATTTCTTTAAATTTAAATAGACGCTGATAAAAATCCGCCCACTTGTCCATGCCGCCGTGGTAAACATTATGGGTCAGATGATCGATCGCGGTCAGCCCCGCGCCCCGAGGATTTAAATCGGCGCCCGGCAGCGGGTTGAAATCGACATCATAAATCGAATGCTCTTCGCCGTAGCGATCGACCAGATAGATCAGGCTGCGGCCGATGCCGCGGATGGCCGGAATGTTCAATTCCATCGGGCCGATATCGCCATGGTAAGGCTGGGCGCCTAATCTGACGACGCGCTCAAAACATTCGGCGGCATTTTTTACCCGGATCGCAAACGCGCAAATCGAAGGACCGTGCACTTTCGCAAAGGCTTGCGCGAAACTGCCCGGTTCATGGTTGATCACAAAATTGATCTGGCCTTGCCGGTAAAGCACCACATCCTTGGAGCGGTGCCTGGCAACGGCGGCAAAACCCAGTTGCTTGAATAGTTGTTCTAACTTACGGGTATCCGGCGCGGTATATTCGACGAATTCGAAACCATCGGTTCCGGCCGGATTCGATGCAGTAACCATTGCATGTCCTCCGTCTCATTTATAAACGATGTGACCCGATTCCACAGGATTAAGTTTCACGGCCGCAACAGGATTGACCTGTCTTCTCGGCGCAATTTTACCGGCAATCCGACGATCGATTGTTAAAATGAAAGTTATGCAGTATTTTGATAGCTAACGGAAAAAGCCACCCCTTCCATTCCGAATCAGAGAGGATCAAGCCATGAGCCAGCATTCCAAGCCGCTTTATTACAGCGATTACCTGCAATTGGACACGCTGCTGAATGCGCAAGACCCCGAAAGCGGCAAATACGGCAAGGAAGCGCATGATGAAATGCTATTTATCATCACCCATCAGACTTATGAATTGTGGTTCAAACAAATCCTTCACGAACTGCTTTCGGTGCTGGAGCTATTTTCCCAAACACCTTTGGATGAGAAAAGGCTGCACATCATCTCGGTGCGTCTCGACCGGATCATTCGCATCCAGGCGGTGATCAATCAGCAAATCGGCATCATCGAAACAATGACGCCATTGGACTTTCTGGATTTTCGTAATTTCTTGATTCCGGCCTCGGGATTTCAAAGCAAGCAGTTTCGCGAAATCGAATTGCGTCTGGGCCTGTCGCATCATTTCAGTAACGTCAGTTTCGGACGTTTCAACCCGGAGGATTGCGCCTATCTGGAACGGATCGCCAAGCAGACATCGCTGTTTGAATGGGTGGATGCCTGGCTGGCCCGAACGCCGTTTTTGGAATGCGGGGGCTTTAGTTTCTGGGCCAGCTATCGCCTTGCGGTCGATAAAATGCTCGCCAGCGACGCCGACATCATTCAAAACAACCCGGTATTGAGCGACAAGGAAAAACAACAGCAAATTGCCGAACATGCAGCGACCCGTCAAAGCTTTGACTGCCTGTTCGAGCAACGGCTTTACGAACAATACCGGCAACAGGGACGCTTTCAATTGAGCCATAAAGCCACACTGGCGGCTCTTTTCATCCAGCTTTACCGGGACGAGCCGTTGCTGCAACTGCCCTTCCGGGTATTAAGCCGTCTGATGGACATCGACGAACACTTGACCCATTGGCGCAGCAGCCATGCCTTGATGGCGCAAAGGATGCTGGGCAGCAAGATCGGCACCGGCGGCTCGAGCGGCCATGATTATCTGAAGGCGACCGTCAGCGGTAAACGTATCTTCGCCGACTTGTTCAATTTATCCACCTTCCTGATTCCCCGCTCGCTGTTGCCTGCGTTGCCGGATTCTTTGCTGCGCGACCTGGGGTTTCAACAGGATCGACACTAAGGATACTCTGCATAAGTCGGCTACGCGGGTAAAATAATGGCAAAAGCGGGCCGGAATTCAGCCTGAAGCCCGGTACGACCATGCCGCCCTTGGGGCGAATGCTGCCGGCAACAGAGCGCCGGCAGATCATCGAGCGTATCGTGAGGTATTTGAGTGCGATGCAGGCCCAGTCTTCGGCGTCATGCGCAACAAAATAACCGGGGCAGGAAGGGACAACAGAAAATGTAAGGTGGACGCGTTACGCTTATCCACCCACATTAGAATCCATTTTTACGGTAATGGCCCTGATTTAAAGGCCGCCGATGAAATCTTTTTTGCCGATCGCCAGGCCGTTATGCCGCAAAATCGCATAAGCGGTCGTAATGTGGAAATAAAAATTGGGCAGCACGAAATGCACGAGATAGGGCTGGCCTAAAAAGCTGACTTCCTGGTTGCGCAATTTGAGCGTGACCTGTCTCTCTTCGCTGCCGTCGATTTTTGCGGGGCTGACGCTTTGAACAAACGCGATCGTTTTGGCGATGCGCGCCAGCAACTCCGGAAAGGTGGATTCGTTATCGTCATAAATGGGGACTTCCAGGCCGGCCAGACGCGCGGCGCAGCCTTTCGCCATATCGGTGGCTATTTGCACTTGCCGGGAGAGAGGGTACATGTCGGGCGCTAAGCGCGCATTGATCAAAACGGCCGGATCGATTTTTTTCTCGTCGGCGTACTGAATAGCCAGTTCGAGTATTCTCGATAAATTATCCAGCATACGGACGAAGACTGGGACAGAGGCTTGGTACATCGAAAGTGACATGATGAATCTCCGGTAAATGCGTTGGGAAGAGTTGTAACTATAACAGGTGTTAGTTTCCGGTTCACAAAAGTCAATCGCATCGGTCGAAACCGGCCTAACCCGCGTTCGCCCTCGCCTTCGATGTTTTTTAGTCATAAAAGCGAAGCGTATTGATGCGTGTCAGCAGTCCTGAGATTGATGAGCTGCGCCGTTTGTTCCCTATCCGCCCTTGCGATGATGTCAATCGTTCGGCAAGCCCGCATCGGTCAATTGCTTGAAGGACAAATATTTGTAACTGCCCTTGCGCATATTGAAAAAAAATAATTCGGGCAGGCTCATTAAGATGCCGGTTGCGCCTGAGCGCAAATTTTTTCCCGCATCCAGGGGCCAGCTGAAAAGCCCATAAACGCTTTGGCCGATCCCGGCGGCGGTATTGACCGCACCGAACAGGGGCCTGAGCAGCACGCTGTCGTCGGTAAAAAACACGAATAAGGCATCGTCAGGATTGTATTGGTATAAGCGGCTGCTCACGATGTTCGATTCCCTGATCGCGGTGATCAGCTCGTTTTGTCGAGCTCTGAGCTTTGCCAGTTCGAGGCCCCGGTAAGAATCCAGGTCGCGGCTCTCTAACACGCGGTAACGATGCTGAACCGCTTGGTAGGAGACGAAAGGGATGAAGTGATAAGGTATCGGAACATATCCCCCCAGGCGTTTTTCGGATTCCTTGATCGTCAAAGCTTCCGGATTCGCAGGTTTATCTCCTGTTCGAAAGGGAGCTGACATCGCCTGATCGATGGTTTTGAACAATTCGGTGACGCAATTGCGGGTGATCAGATCATAGCGATAGCTTTGCCCCAACGTTTCAAACAGGCTGTGTTCAAGCTGATCCAGTGCGGACAGCGCGGTCGTCAATTGCTCCTTTGTCAGATACGGCCGCGGCCCCGCCGGAAAACCGATGCTCTTGGCGGGCAGGGCTTGCTGGCCTCGATAGCGGAAATCACGGCGCTGCTCGCTCTTGAGCAGTTCGCTATAACGATTGGCCGCCATTTCGATTCGGCTGTATTCGGCTTCGCTCAAGCGTTGACGGAACGCGGCCGACTGGCGGATTCGATCCCAAGCGGTCCTGGCGTCATTAATCAGAATCCGTAACTGGGACTGATGTTCAAGGTATTGATCCGGCCTGAGCCATTCGCTGTTGTCGGCAAAATCGTCAATAAAAGCCCAGTAGCCCGACTGCAACGAGGCCTCAAGCGCGAGATACCGGGCCAGATTGACTAAAACCGCATAGCCCCAGTCCGGCCGGCTGGAAGCGATCGCTTTAATCAGCCCGGTTTCCAGATCGTCCCGTAACAGCCGCAAACTTCGTCTTTCCGCTTCGGAAATCTTGAAGGCGGGTTGATGCGTCAGCACCAGCGCATCGGATTGCAAGGGACGCGCATCGAGCAGGGCTTCGAGTGCAAATAAGGAAGTCACGGAGTCCGCGTAGCTTTCGCTGAAGGAATAGAGGGAGGCCGGGAATTTTTCAGCGGATGAATTCGTATCGAGCGCAGGCCAACGGCTTGGCGCCAAGGCTTTGATTTGCGCTTCGATCTGTGCGCGCCGGCTTTGCAAAAAGCCCGTCCCATAGCGCTGCTCGATTTTTTGACACAAGTTTTGAATGCCGAGCGACTGCTGCCCGGCCAATTCGTTGTCCGTGTATTGAGGCTGCCGGCCCGGCTCCGGATAAAACAGCCCGACGCCTTTTAAGCGCAAAACCGAGGCCGCATCGGCATCAAACCAAGCAGGCTCGGCCGTCAATCGATGCAGCAAGTGCCGGATAAAGAGCCTGTCCCGATGCAGATCGTCGAGCCGTTTGAACTGCCTTTCCTGCGTCAAGAACTGCCATTTGAATTGATCTTTCAGCAGATCGAGGGTGTCTTCGCTGACCTCGATGCGGCTTTGATGCAGCGGGCGATTCTGCAAATACCGGTATAAAAAATGAAAGTCGGCTTTTTCCTGCCGGAACAGCCGAATCAGGCCGGAATCCACATGCTGATAATGATAGATGTCGTCATCGAATTGAATCGCAGCATGCCCTCCGCTCGAATTCCCTTCGCTGGCTTCGATGTACAGGTAATTGAAGGTCGCCGCTTCTAGGGAGGGCGACAGCAAAACCAAGGCCGCCATCACCGCAGGTATGCCGAGCGACTGCCACTTCGAGCGTATCATGATCCGGGGAGCCGGCCAGAGTCTGCGAGGGAATTATTTTTCCGACTCGTAACCTTTTTGAATATTTTGCATCTTCTCTGCATCGGAGCCTGCAAAATTCTGCTTATAGGTTTCGTAGGCGACACCTTCAACCCCGGCTTTTTTCAAGCCTTTGCCGATCGCCAGGTAGGTTTTGGGTTCCTGGTCCCAATTAACGATGCCGATCTTGGCGGCAATATCGCTCAAGCCTTTCAGATAACTCGTGTAATCAGCCTCCGCAGCGGAGGATTTCACATAAGCCATCGTGTAGTCTGACACTTCATTCTGGTATTTCTTTTCTTTATTCGACGTTGAAGACTCGCTCGAACCTGATGAATCGGAGATACTCCCCACGCTGTCGGAAACGCTCTCGACGCTATTGGAAATGCTCTTCGAGCTATCCGAGAACGAACAGCCGGCCACGATCAGCGGAAGTGCCAGAAATGCGGCCTGGATACGGCTGTGATGAAAGCGTACTGGAATAGAATGCATGATGATCTGCCGCTAAAGTTAAGGTGATTTAGTGGAAAAACATACCCAATATTGCCGGGTATTTTCGGTAAATTAGACCCTTTATCGGTGATAAAAACAAGCCGTGTTGAGGCCGCGTTAGCGGTAATTCCCTACAATTACCGGACTCATAGTCCGGTAATCAGTTAAAATAGCCGATTGCCAAATCCAGTTTTAACCCCATGAAAAAAATCGAACTTCTCTCTCCCGCCGGCACCCTGAAAAACATGCGCTATGCGTTCGCATTCGGCGCCGACGCAGTGTACGCCGGGCAGCCGCGCTACAGTCTCAGGGTGCGCAACAACGATTTCCTAGCCGAAAATCTCGGCATCGGCATCGCCGAAGCGCACCGGCTTGGCAAGAAATTTTTCCTGGCGACGAATGTGATCCCGCACAATGCCAAGGTCAAGACCTTCATCAAGGACCTGGAGCCGATCGTCGCGATGCAGCCGGATGCGCTGATCATGGCCGACCCCGGCCTGATCATGCTGGCGCGCGAAACCTGGCCGGACATGCCGGTGCATCTGTCGGTGCAGGCCAATACGGTCAATTACGCGACCGTCAAATTCTGGCAAAGCGTCGGCGTCGAACGCATCATCTTGTCGCGCGAACTGTCGCTGGACGAAATCGCCGAAATCCGTCAGCAATGCCCGGATATGGAGCTGGAAGTGTTCGTGCACGGCGCGCTGTGCATCGCCTATTCCGGGCGCTGCCTGCTGTCCGGCTATTTCAACCACCGCGATCCGAATCAGGGCACCTGCTCGAACTCCTGCCGCTGGAAATACGATACGCTGCCGGCGCATGAAAACGCCGAGGGCGATTATGTATTGAACGGCGGGGCCTTGACGATGAACGACCTCAGCACCGCCAGTTGCGGCGGCGCCGAACGCCATCCGCTGGCCGATAACGTCTATTTCCTGCAGGAAGAAAACCGCCCGGGCGAGTTGATGCCGGTGTTGGAAGACGAGCACGGCACCTACATCATGAACTCGAAAGACCTGCGCGCGATCGAGCATGTGCAGCGCCTGGTCGAGATCGGCGTCGACAGCCTGAAAATCGAAGGCCGCACCAAGTCGCACTACTATGTCGCGCGCACCGCGCAGACCTACCGCCAGGCGATCGATGATGCAGTGGCTGGCCGCCCGTTCCGCCCGGAACTGCTCGGCGTATTGGAAAACCTTGCCAACCGCGGCTATACCGACGGTTTCTACCAGCGCCATCACACCCAGGACTATCAGAACTACATCACCGGCTATTCGCTTAGCCGTCAGCAGCAATTCTGCGGCGAAATCAGAAAGTACGACAGCGCGACCGGGCTTGCGGAAATCGAGGTGAAAAACAAGTTTGCGGTCGGCGACCGCATCGAGCTGGTTTTGCCCGAAGGCAACCGCGACATCGTCGTCGAACGAATGCAGGACATGCACGGGCAGGAAATGCAGGAAGCGCCGGGTGCCGGCTATGAAGTGAAAATACCGCTTCCGGCGGCGAATGCGGGATACGGTTTAGTGGCGCGGTATTTCTAAAAAGTTTGCTTCGGGAGCAGGGTTTCGTGCCTCACCCATCCGCGCTACATTGGGTTGGTGACAAACAGCTAAAGGTGCCGACGGATACAGGGTTTCGCCTGATGCTTCACCCGTTCCGTCGGCATACCCAATTAGGGATTTATGATCCGATGTTTAATATCCACCTCCATAGGTGGTCATTGCCGCCTTGGCTTTAGTTGTAGAACCCTTCCATGTGCTCGGTAAGCTCGTCAGCGTTTTGGATGCGCTGGTTTCCATCAAGCCGGTTGACGATCCCACTTGGTCCAGGAAAGCCATTTTCCCTTTCGTTCCCAGTATCGCAATCCAATAAGGTTGGCCCGCGGTTACAGAAACTGGGGGAATCGGGATTGAGTTCCACGCTCCCGCCTTAAGTTTGCTTATCTTGCCTGTAGCCACGCGAGTCCCAGGGTGACCGTTATTGTCCTTATAGATACCGGCAACCAGCTCCGTTGCGGTTGAGCTGGCGTCCAGATAAATTTCCACTGTGGTCAATACGCTGGACTTTGCGGGCGTCGTCTGGAACGCTTCGGCAGTGCCCTGAGCTCTGTAATCGATCCAAGGCTCCAGGTTTTTGTCGCCCATGACAAACTGCGGAGGATTTGAAACACTAATGGCGGTTGCTAAGTTGGAGTTGACTTCGGATGCTGTCAAAGCCCGATTGTAGATCCGCACCTCATCGATATAGCCTTGGAAATATTCACCCCAAACACTATTGCCGCCGATGTGCAATACGCCGCTGGATTGTTGAATCAGGCCGTTCTGGGCAGTCTTGGCGACTTCGATGCCATTGATATAAAGCCGCTGAACTTGCCCATCATAGGTTCCTACCAGGTGCGTCCATTGATTCAATGCCAACTGTGCTGGTTCGGCGACACCGCGGTCACTACCATTATTGATATAAGCACTCGCTCCGTCGGCATCCGAATTGGCATAGAGACCATAACTCAAGCCTCCTGATACTTCCTTCAAGATGACATTATTCCAACCGGCCAGTGACTGCGGGTATACCCAGGCTTCGAGCGTCATGCCGGCTGAAAGATCCAGCGAGGCGCTGTCATTGACAGTGACCCAGTCATTGACGCCATCAAACTTCAATGCATTTCCATATTTACCGGCGGTAATTCTGACTGCTTCGTTAATCGTGCCGTTATTGCCGTTACCCGAGGCATCGGCAATCATCGTGCCGCTGGCTTCCTCGAAACCGTAGGCCGCCACTAGGCCATTGCTATTGCTTGTTAGCTGATTCGTGGTGATCGATGAAGAGGAGACACTGATGAAGTTGTTGTTTGTTTTGGTGTCGCTGCCGCTGCCGCTCGGTCCTGTGACCGTTAAACTGACCGTGTAGGAGCCCGACACGCTGTAGGTGTGGCTCGGATTGACTTCCGTACTGGTCGTGCCATCGCCAAAATTCCAAGATCTGCTGCTAATGCTGCCTGTCGAGGTATCGGTGAAATTGACCGCGACCGGCGCTACACCGGAGGTCGGGGTTGCTGAAAAATTGGCTACAGGTGGCGGCGTCGTCACGGTAATGGCGTTCGGCTGGGTTTTGGTCGCGCTGCCGCCGGGGCCGGTGACGGTCAGGCTGACGCTATACGTTCCCGGACTCGTATAGGTCACCGTGGGATACTGGCTGGTCGCAGAGGGTATCGAGGCATCGCCGAAGTCCCAAGTGTAGCCGGTGACCGTCCCGGTCGTAACCGGTGTGAAGCTGACCACCAGAGGATAATCTCCGCTGGTTTTACTGGCTGTAAAGTCAGCCGTTAATGCCGTCGTCGTGGTAGGGACGGTCAAATTGACTTCATTGGAATAAGCGCTTTCGGTGGCCTTGGTCGTATCGTAGGCCTTCGCCGCAAAATAGAATGTGGAGCCTTCCGTTAGCCCCGAAACCGCGTAACTGGTCTGGTTGCCCACATCAACGGTTGCCGTGTAATTGCCGGGGCTGGTGCCGTAAGAGACTTTATATCCCCCCACATTGGATGACGTGCTCGGATCCCAGACAAGGTTTACTGTGCCGGCGCATAAATTGCCGCTGAATAAAAACAGGGCAAGCACGGGCAAAAAAAAGCGCGGGCAGTGCTCGCGCGAAAAAGTCATAGTCAGAAAATTGTTCATAGAAGTCAGCTTAGTCCTCTCTTAAAAGATAAGAATCGGAGCTAAAGTTTAGTTGGGGCTTTTATAAATATTGTGATATGGCTCACAAATTTGGTGCGGAATGGTCTTGACTTTCGCATTGCAACTGATTCAGCATGGTAAGGATTTGAGGGGTGCGATATATTAAGCGCTGTTCAAATTTAGTGTGCTATTACCGGTTATTCGAAAAACCATCAGCCGCAATGCTGCGGTGAAATCCGCCATTACTACGGCGCCACCAGCCTTGCGGAAATCGAAGCGAAAAACGCATGTTGCCACGACGATGAGGGTCTGGATTTCATCCTCGCCTTAAAGTTTTGGTATCTCAAGCGTCAAAAAAGCGCGGACTGGGCAACATGATCCATCCGGCTAAAGCGTATTAAAGATTGCAACCTACTGGGTATCTCTAGCGCAGCTTAAGATATTCTAATAGATCATTTGACTTACTTTTATGTTGAGTTGATGATTGCGTCATTTTCAGACAACCATATCGAATGGAGTTTCGATGAAATTCACCATGCGTTTCCTCGCGGCGTTAGCCCTTTATATGACTGCCCTTGCTATCCTTAGCCCGGCACACGCCGCCGTAGGCACCACCTTCGCCAGCCTGTATGCCAGCAGCCAGGGCATCAGGAGTTTCCACGGTCATGTTCCCTCCTCGTACCAGCAGGGGATTCCGATGCCCTTGGTCGTGGCGCTGCATGGTTGCTCTCGGGGCAGCCACCATTACGAGAAGCGGACCGGTTGGAGCAAACTGGCCGAGCAACAAGGATTCATTGTCGTCTACCCGGCCCAGAGCATCCTTGCAAACCTCAATCTCTGCTGGAACTGGAGCCTGTCGAAAAATCAGCATCGCGGCAAGGGCGAGCCCGCCATCATCGCCGGTATTACCGACTATGTCCGCAGCCACTACACAGTAGACCCCAACCGCATCTATGTCACCGGCACATCGGCCGGCGGCGTCATGGCCAATGCCATGACCGTTACCTACCCGGATGTATACGCCGCCTCCAGCATCATCGCCGGCTGCGAATACCTTTGCGACCCTTCCACAGTGAAGACCCCGGAAGAGTCGGGAGAGGCCGCTCTGATCGAGATGAACGTCCGGGCGCGCGCCGTGCCGACCATCCTCTGGCAGGGCACCGCCGACACCGTCGTGCCGCCGCCGACGGTCGACCGGATCGTCGGTCAATGGGCAACCATTGACGGAATCGACGACATCGCGGACGCCACCGAGTATGGCCAGGTTCCCAACGGGCGCAACTACGTCCACCAGATCTATGAGGATTTGGCAGGGAACACCCTCATCGAGCGATACCTGATCGATGGCGCCGAGCACACCTATCCGGGCGGCTGCGACTGCGACCCGTTAGTGGATCCTAAAGGACCCAACGCTACCGGCTTGAGCTGGGAGTTTTTCGAGGAGCACCCCATTCCTTAGGTGCTTATCGCCGGGGGGCCGTGCCCGGCTTGTCCGGGTGCGCGTCCAGGGTCAATGTGCGTATCGTCATCAAGTAATGGGATAGGGCTGCGGACGTTGACGGGTCATTCCAAGCGGGCCAACGAAGCAGCGATGAAGGGGAGGATTTTTCGTTGTTCGTGTATGTCCATTCAAAGGTATGGAACTTGTACCCCCCATTTTTCGCGTGACAGAAAGTATCGCTTGATCCATGAGTGTGGGGAAAAATGATACTCGCGAGCTTTCATCATGTTACTCGTTACTCCTGAAAACATTGCCTCCGTAATGGATCTGGACGTTGTTCCGCATTCGTTTTCCGAGCTTGATCATCTGGTTGCCGAAGGCCTGCCCAAGAAAGCATTGAAGGCCAGCGTCGAACGTATTTGTTCGACCCTCGAAGAAAAAAAGCGGCTGTCATATCAAATCGTACCCGAGGCGACCTACAAGCGCCGCCGTACCAAATTGACCGCGGAAGAATCGGGACGTGCCGAACGTCTGGCCAGGGTTTATGCGACGGCGCAATATGTCTGGCACTCCGACGATGCTGCGAGGACGTTTCTGCACACGCCCCATCCGATGCTGGAAAATCAATCGCCCCTCGAAAGTGTCGTTGACCGAAATCGGCGCGCGCCGCGTCGAGGAACTGCTCTGGAAGTTGTTTTACGGCATTGCGGCCTGATGCGGATTTTCCGAATCAGCGACAGCCGCTTCCCGATCTGGGACGGCACCGGCGCGGCTTTGGTCGGCGGCCGCAGGAACAGCCCAGGCCGGCCGCTCATCTATGGCTCGTTGAGCTATTCCTGCGCGATGCTCGAAATATTGGCCCATGCCAATATCGGCCGTATACCGGTTACCCACGCTTACGTGGTCGCCGAAGTGCCGGGCGGTATCTCGATTGAAACGCAGAACGCGGATTCGCTGGCTCCCGGGTGGGATCGCGAAAACAGCCCGTACGCCAGAACTTTCGGCGATCAATGGCTACAAGAAGCAAGAACAGCCATTTTGATCGTTCCTTCCGTAATCGCCCGCTTGGATGCAAATGCCTTGGTCAATCCCAATCATCCGGACGCCAAAAAGTTAATCGTTTCTCCTCCCGAAAAGATTGATTGGGACAAACGGCTTTTAGGCAAAGGGTAGGGCGGTTTTCGCGATAGCAAAACGCCAACACGCTTTAAGGCTATGGCGAATTGCCTATCGACGAATCCATCTTACGGAGTGCAGCCCCAATCCTAACGTTTTGGTGCATCAAAAATCCTTAAAGGCAGAAGAAAAAATGTAGGCTGGGTTGGAGCTTCGCGTAAACCCAGCTTATTTGCTTCGGAAGTGCTGGGTTTCGTACCTCAATCCAGCCGCGCGGTACGGCGCAATAGGTAAAGCAGCCGGGGCCGTATGGGAACTCGACTGGAAGCGGTACGCGGTATACCCTGAAGGGCATAAATGCGTACCCTACAACGGTGAAAGAGCAGGGAGCGAACGAGTCGCGTTGGGTTGCATTTTTCGCAACCCAATATTTGACGCCTTGAATGTTGGGTTAACGACGACTGCATAGATGCAGGAGGTGGAGCAATACAGGAGCAATTGCCGATAAAGCTATTAACTCAATCTACCTGGCTTTAGTTGACCAGTTTATGGTCACGCTGACGCATACAGGTTTTGAATGCTCGTTTAAAGTCCTCGTTGGCTTCATAACCTTTCCACAATCCAGCGGGAATGGCCAAAATAGCACCACCCGCGGCACCTGTTGCAGCACTGCCCGCTATCGCGCCAATAGCTGCGCCACCCGCTGCACCCGTAACAGCGCCAACACCTGCCCCCATAGCGACTTCTTTTGTGATATCCGAGGCTTGTTTTGCCAGCACCTTACACTCTACCATGTCGCGCTGAACGGTTTCTGGATGAGGGTCCATACGAGGATCAACAATCGGATGCCAGCCACTCATAGAGGCACATCCAGTGGCTAATACAGAAAGCGCCAAGATTGTCGGTAAATTATTTCTTTTCAAGTTTTTCTCCAAAATGGGATATCTTTAATCCTTAATATAATATTATAAATTTAGAAATAACTAAAGGTTAACAAGGCGCTGTTTTGTATGAGCGGCATTAAAATAGCCACTTTTAAGTCCTATGTCGAATATTGAAGCGAGCTTATCAATTGCCTGCTTTTTGGCCGATGGCGGAAGCATATTGATGCAGATAGGGTAAGGTGCGCGGTGCGTACCCTACCCTCTTTGGTTTTTCATTATACGACAGCATGATTGTCAGTTCAGCGCTGGAGGCTGGCTGTGCGATTCTGTAATCGGAAGACATGCAATCCGGCCAGAACATCAAAGGCCAATTGGTTATTACCAATCCTTTTCTGAATTAGGAAAGCGCCAAATTTCAGATTACCAAAACATGGCTACAGGATACTGAATAATCATGTTATCCGATGTCAAAATGGTTAAATCGTGCGCGATTGCCTGGCAAATCAGCATCTTGTCAAAAGGGTCGCGATGGTGATTAGGCAAACGGCTTAACTGAAATACGGCTTTTTCATCAAGGCTCAGCAAGTATCCAGCAGGATTTTCATTTTATTCCTTCAAACGCATCCAGTATTTCGTCCGGCAGCGGCTCAAAAAAACCGGCGGGAATTTGCACTTGTCCCTTGGCTAGGCCGATAGGACGCTGCTTGATTGGTGTTTGCTTATCCTGTGTCAAGCCGAGCCTATAGTAGTGGATCACATCGTAAATCTCGGCCAGCTTTTCATCGGGAATGAGTTTAATTTCAGCAATGATTTGGTCTTGCAACATGGAGGCTCTCTTATTAGAAATAATAAAAAGGTTAGGCTACTTTCGTTTCATCATGCAATTGTTGACGTCCTTTCAGCTTTTGATGAATGCTGCCGGGGCTTAATTCCAAGCCGTTGCGCCAGCATAATGCGCCTAACGCCAAAAAAAATTGTTGAAAATACGAATCGTCATTTAAGGAATGCGTCAATTCGGTCTGTCGATCGATCAAAGGTTGCAGGTCGTAATCTCCCCATGAGCTATCGGAAAAATACAGGCGCAAAATTTTTTGGCGGATGTGCTCTGCTCGAATGATTTTAATCATTGTCGGCTCCTGCTATGCGCTATAGCCGCAAAAGTAGGAAATGACGGGCATTTTATACCCCATTATTTTTCAGTAACGGTAAGGTCAGATTGTAATATAAAAAACCAGGATCGAGTTTGCTGGTCGCATCAGGATCATGCGATTCTTGCAAAAATGCGTTACAATACGCGGTTTTGCACTCACTCATAGAGTATGTCCGAAGTCCTTTCAGAACTTAAACGCCGCCGCACCTTTGCGATCATTTCGCATCCTGACGCCGGTAAGACCACGATCACCGAAAAGCTGCTCTTGTTCGGCGGCGCGATTCAGTTGGCAGGATCGGTGAAGGGGCGGAAGGCGGCGCGGCATGCGACGTCCGACTGGATGGAGATGGAGAAGGAGCGAGGGATTTCGGTCACGACCTCGGTGATGCAGTTCGAGCACAAGAACGCGATCATCAACCTGCTCGATACGCCGGGCCACGAGGACTTTTCCGAGGATACCTACCGCACCTTGACCGCGGTCGATTCGGCGCTGATGGTGATCGACTCGGCGAAGGGCGTCGAGGAGCGGACGATCAATCTGATGGAAGTCTGCCGCCTGCGCACGACGCCGATCCTGACCTTCATCAACAAGCTGGACCGGGAAGGGCGCGAGCCGATCGAACTGTTGGACGAGGTCGAGCATGTGTTGAAGATTCAATGCGCGCCGATGACCTGGCCAATCGGCATGGGCAAGCGCTTCAAGGGCGTTTATCATCTTTATAAGGATGAGATTCATCTGTTCAGCCCGCAGCACGGCGGCCGGATCGCGGAAGCCGAAGTGATCAAGGGGCTGGATAGTCCGAAGCTGGACGAGTTGCTTGGCGATCAGGCCGAGGAACTGCGCATCGAGATCGAGCTGGTCAAGGGCGCGAGCCATGAGTTCAGCCTGGAGGCGTATCTGGCCGGAGAGCAAACACCGGTGTTTTTCGGCTCCGCGATCAACAATTTCGGTATTCTCGAATTGCTCGACGCATTCGCCGAATTCGCGCCGCCGCCGTTGCCGCGCCAAGCCGAGCAGCGCGTCGTGGATCCCGAAGAGGAAAAATTCACCGGCTTCGTGTTCAAGATTCAGGCGAACATGGACCCTGCGCACCGCGACCGCGTCGCCTTCATGCGGATTTGTTCGGGCAAGTTCGACAAGGGCATGAAGATCCATCATGTGCGGATCGGCAAGGCCATTCAGGTTGCCAACGCGATCACCTTTCAGGCGGACACTCGCAAGGCGGTCGAGGAGGCCTATCCGGGCGACATCATCGGCCTGCACAACCACGGCACGATTCAGGTCGGCGATACCTTTACTCAGGGCGAAACGCTCAAATTCGGCGGCATTCCGTATTTTGCGCCGGAATTGTTCCGCCGGGTCGTGTTGAAAGACCCGTTAAGAGCCAAGGCCTTGCAAAAGGGCCTGGTGCAGTTGACCGAGGAAGGCGCGACGCAGTTGTTCAGGCCGCTCAAAAACAACGACCTGATTCTCGGCGCGGTCGGCGTGTTGCAGTTCGACGTGACCGCGCACCGGCTGAAAAACGAATACAACGTCGAATGCGTCTACGATGCGGTGAGCGTGTCGACCGTGCGCTGGGTGTCGTCGGACAAGCCGGCCAAGCTGGAAGAGTTTAAGAACAAGGCATTCGAGAATCTGGCCGAGGACGGCGGCGGGTTTTTGGTTTATCTGGCGACCAGCCGGGTGAATTTACAGTTGACCCAGGAGCGTTGGCCGGATATCAAGTTTAGCGCGACCCGGGAGTTGTAATTTACATGCCTCGATTCCGCTACGCTGCCTCGAGGCTACATCTTTTAGGATACAAAACGCGTCTCGCCGTTCATGCGAACCATCGGCGTCAAATGGCTGGCGAATTGGCGGGCGCTTTGCTCCCAGGAGTAATTCAGCGCATGCCGGCGGCAATCGGCGGGATTCAGTTTTAACGCATCCAGCGCGGCCTGTTGCAGATCGGTGCTGAGCACGCCGACCGGCGCGTTGCCGATGATGTCTATCGGGCCGGGTGCAGGAAACGCCGCGACCGGCACGCCGGAGGCGAGCGCTTCGAGTATCACCAGGCCGAACGTATCGGTATGGCTGGGAAACACCATCACATCCGCCGCGGCCATATAGCGGGCCAATGCTTCGTCGGTCTGAAAGCCGACGAAGCGCGCTTTGGGATATTTCTGCTCCAGTTCCGCGCGCATCGGGCCGTCGCCGATCACATACTTTGTGCCGGGCAGATTCAGTCTCAAAAAATCCTCGACATTTTTCTCGATCACCACGCGGCCGACATAGGCGAAAATCGGGCGCTCGCCGGCCAGGAAGCCTTTGTCGCGCGCCCGGTACAAGTCGGTATCGACCCCGCGCGACCAGATCACCATCCTGTCAAAACCCTTGGCGGACAATGCCTGCCGCATCGATTCGGTGGTGACCATCACGCGCGTGCTTTCGCTGTGAAACCAGCGCATGTAGCCGTAGCTGATCCACAGCGGCAGGCCGATGCGCATCTTGAAATATTCGGGAAAACGGGTGTGAAACGAGGTCGTGTAGTGATAGCCCCGCTCGTGGCAGTAGCGTCTGGCGGCGAAACCGACACAGCCTTCCGAGGCCAGATGGATCGCGTCCGGTTTGAAGGCTTGCAGGGTAGGGAGGAGGCGCGGGCCGCGCAACAACGCCCGGCCGACGCTCGGGTGGCCGGGGCGGGGCCAGGTATAGAAACGGTCCGGGGCGCACAGCTCGACCGTATGGCCGAGCCGGTGCAGAATCTCCGTCGTGTGGGTCAGGGTCGTGACGACGCCGTTGATTTGCGGATGCCAGGCGTCGGTGATCAAGGCGATTTTCAAGGGGGCTCTCCTGCTTGAGTCAGCGTTCGGTAGAGTCCCCCAGCCTAACACGGCTTTGTTACAGTAAACGCCTCGCCGGCAAGGCGGCTAAATCCGCCGGATCGAATGGTCCTCGATCACGATCAACTGTTTTTTATAAAGCGCGCCGATCGCCTGTTTGAAGGCTTTTTTGCTGACGCCGAAGGCCGCATAAATCGCTTCGGGAGGGCTTTTGTCGCCCAGCGCCAGCACGCCGCCGCTTTTGTCGAGTTCGGCCAGAATCTTGTCGGCCAAGGGTTCGATCTTGCCGTAACCGGGTTCATGCAGGGTCAGGTCGAGCTTGTGATCGTCGCGGACTTTTTTGATATAGCCGGTGATTTTCTGGCCTTTGCGCAGCGGCTGGAGGATTTCGTTCTGATACAGCATGCCCCAGTGGGTGTTGTCGACGATGGCTTTGGCGCCCAGTTCGGTATGCTCCGCAATCATCAGACTGACCTGCTGGCCGGTTTTGAAGTCGGGGCCTTCGTCGGACAGAAAACGGTCGAGCTTGGCAGTCGCGACGATGCGGCCTTTGGCATCTTCGATCAGCTTGACCAGATAAGACCGGGCGGCCTGCATTTCGGCGGTTTGTTCGTTGAACGGCACCAGCAAATCCTTCGGTACGCCCCAGTCCAGAAACGCTCCGTAATAGTTGACAGCGGCGACTTTCAGCCAGGCGATGTCGCCGACTTCGGCCAGAGGCGTTTGCAGGGTCGCCGCGAGATGGCCTTCGCCGTCGATATAGACGAAGGCGGTCACGCTGTCGCCCATCTGGTAGGACTTGGGCGGTATTTTGCCGGTCAAGAGCACCATCGGTGATCCGGGTAGGCCGAGGTAAATGCTCGGGCCTTGCACTTTGACGACTTTGAGTTGATTGGTTTTGCCGATGTTGATCATGGGGGAATAAGGTTGTGCCGGAAGTTTTGTAATGCTCGTTTGGTAAACGACCTATCAGGTTTATAAAAAACCTGGCAGGTCTGTGGTGACTGCAAGGAAATTATTTTGACCTAATCCTTAGTTTTAATTGGTGATGATAAACCGCACCGCATCCAGTTTCAGCTCGGCCGATTCGATGTTGTCATGCGCGAGCATCGTCATTTCCTTCAGGTGTTCGATTTCTTCGGGCTTGATCGACGGATTGACTTTTTGCAGGCGCATCATGCGTTTGATTTCCTCGGCCAGCGATTCGAGCATTGCGCGGGTCGCGTCCTGAACGAGCGTCTGCATGTCGGTCTTGGCGCGTTGTTCGGCAGCGTCGAGCATTTGATTCAGGTGACTGCGCTGGTTGTTGATAAACGTGACGATCTTGCTCTTGTCGAAATTGACGCCGGCATCGATCAGGTCGTCATGGTCTACCGTATCGGTCTGGTCCTGCTTGTTTTGATCGATCAGCACGCGCACCGGGGTATGCGGCAGGAAGCGTCCGAGCTGCAACTCGGGCGGCGCGCTGCATTCGACCACGAACAGGCATTCGAGCAGGAATTGGCCGGCCTTCAGGCTTGGATGCTTGACCACGTTGATCGAGGCATTGCCGGTCTCGCTCGAAATCACCAGGTCCATAGCGCCCAACACCATCGGATGCTCCATCGTCAGGAACTGGAAGTCCTCGCGGGCGAGCGCTATCGAGCGATCGATCGTGACCGTCATGCCGTCTTCGGACAGGTTCGGAAAATGCGAGATGCGCAAATGCTCGCTCGGTTTGATGATGAAACAGTCGAGCGAATGGAATTCGGTATCGACGCCGTAGCTTTCGAACACGTCCTCCATGTATTGCCACAGATGGCTTTGCCGTTCGTAGCGCTGCAAGGCGTCGATGTATTGATCGGCGACTTCCTTGCGGCAGGAGTTCAATTCGAGCAACTGGTCGCGGCCTTGGTGCAGTTCGATTTCGATCGCGGCGCTGCGCTCGCGGGTAAGCGCAATGAAGGCGTCGAGCGGGGCGAAGTCCCGCGCCGTCAGCAGCGAACTCAACTCGCCGGCGAGCTCGTCGGCGACGTGTTGCGCGGCCGAGTTATTGTGGCGGAACACGTTCAGGCCTTCGTCATACCAGCGGAACAGCAGTTCCTGTTCGCTGCCGCGCAAATACGGCACGTGGATGCGGATGATGTGTTTCTGGCCGATCCGGTCGAGACGTCCGATCCGTTGTTGCAGCAGATCCGGGTTGGCGGGCAGATCCCAGAGGATCAGCTGATGCACGAACTGGAAGTTGCGGCCTTCGCTGCCGATTTCGGAGCAGATCAGCAGGCGCGCGGAGCTTTCCTGATCGGCGAAATAGGCGGCCGCGCGGTCGCGTTCGATGATCGTCATGCCTTCATGAAACACCGCCGCGGCGATGCCGGTGCGGTTTCTGAGCGTTTCTTCCAGAGCGATTGCGGTTTGCGCCTCCTTGCAGATCAACAGCGCCTTGTCGCCGGCGAACTGTTTGAGCGTATCGACCAGCCAGGCGAAACGCGGATCCTGTTCGAGATCGCCGAGGTTTTCCCGGCCTTCCAGCGCATAGCCGTAGCGTTCGCGGTCCGGAAAACCCTGCACCGTATGCCGGGAGTTGCGGAACAGGATACGGCCGGTGCCGTGATGGTCGAGCAAGACGTTGATCAATTGCGCGCGGGCGTGCGCGGATTTTTCCGGATGGCTCAGGTTTTTCAACAGGCCTTCGACATTGTCATCCTGGACCAGCGCCCGCAAGGCGGCTGTGGATTCTTCGGTCAGGGTCTGCTCGGCGAGCAGCGCCTGCGCCGCCTTCGCGACCGGCTCGAACAGGTGTTCGTCTTCGAGGTAACGGCTGTAGCTGTAGAAACGGTCGGGGTCCAGGAGGCGCAGGCGGGCGAAATGGCTCAGCTTGCCCAATTGCTCGGGCGTCGCGGTCAACAAAATCAGGCTTGGGGTTTGCAGGCCGAGCTGTTCGATGAACAGATATTCGGGGCTCGGATGGTCTTCGCTCCATTCCAGATGGTGCGCCTCGTCGACGATCACCATGTCCCAGCCGGCTTCGAGCGCCTGGCGCTGGCGGTTCGGGTAGCGGCTGAAGAAAGACTGGCTGCATAAGACCAGTTGTTCGTTTACGAACACGTCTTCGTTTTCGCCGGGCTCTTCGTCTGCTTCATCGTCGGAGAGTTCGTTTTCCAGGTTGACGTTCCGGCAGCGTTCCTCGTCGATGATGCTGAAACGCAGATTGAAACGGCGCAGCATTTCGACCAGCCACTGATGCAGCAGCGTCTCCGGCACGATGATCAATATCCGGCTCGACAACCCGTTGATCAGCCGGTGATGCAGGATCATCCCGGCTTCGATCGTTTTGCCGAGGCCGACCTCGTCTGCGAGCATGATGCGCGGCGCGAGCCGGTTCGCGCATTCGTGCGCGATATAGATTTGATGCGCGATCAGGCTGGTGCGGCCGCCCATCAGGCCCTTGACCGGCGACTGGTGATGCTCGCGCAGCCGGCGCCAGGTCTCGTAGCGCAGCGAAAACCAGGCGGGCGGATCGAACTGGCCGGTAAACAGGCGGTCCTGGGGCTTGTTGAACTGAATATGATGGTTCAGTTCCATTTCCTCCAGGCGAACTTCCTGGCCAATATTGTTTTTGCCGATGTAAGTGATCAGGCCATTGTTTTCGGTCAGATTATGAACGGTGATCTTGGAGCCGTCGATGGCTTCGATTGTGTCGCCGACTGAAAATTTAACGCGCGTCAGCGGCGAGTTGTCGCTCGCATAAATTCTTTTTTCGCCGGTTGCGAGGAACAGTACGGTGACCCGGTTGTAGGCGGCTTCGAGAATCAGCCCCAGTCCCAATTCCGATTCGGTGTTGCTGATCCAGCGTTGTCCCGGAATGAAATTTTCCATTTATCGATTCGCTCATATTTTTGCTATAGAAGAGGGTGACTATTATAAGCGTTGTATAAGCGTTGTAGATAAAAGTTACGGCTAAATGATCCTGAAATAGGGAGATCGATCAATGTATCCTTTGGCGTTACAAGGCATAATCGAAGCTCGCGGGGCTATCTGTTAAGTCTCTGTTCAGTTGATGCAGCTTATGCTATTCTCAAGAAAATCGCGTTACGCTTTACGACACCCCATCATCTCTTAACTCACTATACCTAAACGACTATGAAAAAATTACTGATCGCATTACCCCTATTTGCGGTGGCCCTGTGTTTCGCGGGCACTGCCGATGCTTCCGGCGGACATCCAGGCAAAGCCAAAGGACATCATAAGCATGGGCACAGAGACGAGGTCGTGCATTATTATGTGCCTGTGCAACCTCCTGCTCCGGCCCCCCGTTACTATTCGGCTCCTGCTCCGCAGCCTTATCATGCTCCGGATCGCCGCTCGACATCGGGATTGGCGGGCAGTGTGGTCGGCGGCGCCGTGGGTTATCAGGTCGGCAACGGCAATCCGCTCGCGGCTGGCGTAGGTGCGGCGGCCGGCTCCCTGATCGGCAACGAAATCGGCAGATAGCCCCGATCAAATTATCTTTTTCGTTAAGGCATCATTCAGCTACAAGCATGCATAATTTAGCCAACAAAAAAGATTACAGTTGTTATTTTTAGCGTTTGATCAACATCATAGAGAACGATCTTATGAAAAAATCATTGTTATTCATCTCCTTGACGGTTTGTGCAATGATGCTGTCGAGAGTTTCCCTGGCAGACGGCTGGGGACATCACCATGGGCATCACCATCATCATGACCATCATGTCGATTATTACGCTGCCCCTGAAGTGCGCTATTACTACCCGCAGCCGGTTGTAAGTTATTATGCGCCGCCACCGCCGGCAGTGGTTTATCAGGCGCCACCTCCACCGCCTCCGGTCTCGTATTATCCCGGCGGCCGGCCGTCCACCAACGGTTTGGCGGGCGGTGTAATCGGCAGTGCGCTGGGTTATCAGTTCGGTTCGGGCGACCCGCTGGCGGCCGGTGTCGGCGCCGCAGCCGGCTCATATCTGGGCAATGGCTTCGGCGGCTACTAAGCGCCAATCTTCTCTCGCTCATCTCAAGCAGACATCAAGGCCTCTCGCCGGTTCGGCGGGCAGGTCTTGAGTTTTTTCGCCTCCATAGGCTGGCTTCATCGGGCCGGCATAGTCAAAGCGGGAAATTGGATTACACTTTAAGCCGTGTTGTTGGTTTATTTTCAACCGGCTTAGAGTGGATGCCATGACTATCTTTTCGCGTATTGTAACAATCCTCCTGTTTTTATCGGCCGCCGGTTGCGCCAGGACCTATCAGGCCCGCTATGTCGATACCAGCGACTTTCTGAGCGACTATTCGATCCTGAAAGAAGATCGGGACGATGATGCCTTGCTGAGTTACTGGAAACAGGGTGCGGATTGGTCGCATTACAAGAAAGTCATCGTCGCCCCGGTCTTGATCCGAAAAACCAAGGATTCCGGTTTGAACGACAGGCCGCAGATTGAAAGCAGCCGGCTGAAGGAATTGTTCGAATACCGGGTGCGCGAAGCGCTGAAAAAGGACTTCAAATTGGTCAGCAAGCCGGGTCCGGATACGTTGCGGGTGCAGTTGGCGATTACCGACGCGGAAACCTCGACCCTGTTGTTGGATCAGTTCACGACGCTGTATCCTTCGGCGCGCGCGTCATCGTTGCTGAAGCACCTGGTTTTGGGCACCGAATCGTTTGTCGGCAAGGCCAGCATCGAAAGAAAAGTGACCGATTCGACGACCGGCGAATTGCTGATGGCCTCGGCCGACTGCCGGGCCGGCGGCAAAACCTTGGCGGGATCATTCAATGATTGGGATGATGTCGAGCAGGCTTATCTGTACTGGGCTCAGCAATTGAGCTATCAGCTTTGCGAGAAGGCGGGGAATCCGAATTGTCAGGCGCCAGACGTTTCGTTATTTGGCTTCTAAGATTTTGGCCGGACTTTAGAGAACAATGAAAAAAGGGGCTTTGGCTGTGATCAAACGCAGCTAAAGCCCCTTTTTTGTCGGATGCGGATAAAACGGCTTACTCGTTTTCCAGGTCGCTCAAAAACATATCCTGAATCAGGTTCCGCTCGCCATGGGTCAGCTTGAACCGTGCATATTGAGTGCCGGGCGGCAAAATTTCATGTTCTTGTTGCACATCGGAGGGCGATCTTCTGCGATCCTTTTGGCGTCTTTCTGCTTTGCGGCGGTTCAATTTGGCAAAGGTCGATTCTCTGCCTGGTATTTTTTCCTGCAATTCGGTGGTGCCGAATTGGCTGGAGGCGCTCCGGCGATCCTCATTTGGGCGCGTATCCGAGGTGCGCCGCACGTTTTTGCGTAAATTGATGATATTCATTGTAATAGTGACTCTGTTAGTGATGGCGGTATTCTGACCTTAAAAATGCTGTCATTTTTTCCATTAGCTAACTATAGAATAAAAACCGCCCGGATTCTATAGGTATATTTATCACATTATGTGAAAATCCAGATTGCGTTCCTCGTTGAAGACCGACCAGCCGAATAGCTCTTTGCGATGGAGTTGTTTCATGGTTGCGCTTCCAGTGGAGACTCGGAAATCATTGATCGGCCAGGGGATAGTGCCGGCGCCGCCTTTCTGTTTGCAGCAGAATGGCCGTGCGCGCGGCCGGGTCCATTTGCCGCCATTCCTTGATTTCGTCGAGCGTGCGAAAACAGCCCACGCAGAGATTGTTTTGATCAAGACAGCAGACGTTGACGCAAGGCGAGGCGGGGGCTTCCTGGCAAGAGTTCATCGTGTTTCGGGGGTGTTGTGAAAAGGGGCGCGGCATCAGCGGTGCAGAATCAGTTCCAGGACCAGCTTGCTGCCGAAATAGGCGAGCAGCAGCGACAGAAAGCCGCACAGCGTCAATTTAATCGCGGTCCGTCCGCGCCAGCCATAGCGGATGCGGCCGAGGATCAGGCCGGAGAAATTGATCCAGGCCAGAATCGACAGCACCGTCTTATGCACGAGATGCTGGGCGAACAAATCTTCGACGAAAATAAAGCCGCTGATCAGTGAAATCGTCAAAAAAAACAAACCGGCGCTGAGCATCTGAAACAGCAGCGATTCCATCGTCTGCAACGGCGGCAGCGATTGAATATAGCGTTTCGGCGGATGGCTGCGCAATTGCTGATCCTGAACCGCGAGCAATATCGCCTGCAATGCGGCGATGTTCAGCAGGCTGAACGCGATGATCGAGGTCAGGATGTGCGTGCTCATCTGCCAGTTATGAATGTGCAAAGGATGCGGCTTTTCGGAGGCGCTTAAATCCAGCCCGAGCATCAGGGCGGTGATCGGAAACAGAATCACGCCGAGTTTTTCGACCGGCTTGTTGAGGGTCGCAACCAACAGCAGCAAGGCGACGATCATCGACACCAAGGAGGCGGTGCTGAAAAAGCTGAAATTAAAGCCGTGGTAGTGTGTGAAATTGACCGCGATATAGGCGAAATGCGCGATGACCGCGATCCAGCCGGGCGACAGCGGCGCTTTTTCGCTCCGATCCTTATGAAAATGCCGGGCAATCAGCAGCGCATTGCAGACATAGGCGCCGATGGCAAGAAGAGCAAGCTGGATAGTGGTCATTAAACAATTTCGTGGTCGAAAACGGGTCTGATTCGGATCGCTGACGCGGCTTTGAGCGCGGATTGTGCCTGCCACTGTCTATGGGAAAAACGGTGAGGATTACAGGACCGCTCAAGGTATGTTAGTATAGCCTGTTAGCGTGTCCTGATCCTAGCGCATTTGCGCGGGTCTAGTTTTCCTTGTCACCCAATAAGTTTACGCCATGTTTGATAATTTAACCGATCGATTAAGTGATACCCTCAAAAAACTGAAAGGCCAGGGTCGCCTGACCGAGGACAACATCAAAGAAACCCTGCGCGAAGTGCGCATGGCCTTGCTGGAAGCCGATGTCGCCTTGCCTGTGGTGAACGATTTTATCGATCGCGTCAAAACCGGAGCCTTGGGCAAAACCGTGCAAAGCAGCCTGACACCGGGTCAGTCGATGGTCAAGCTGGTGCAGTCCGAATTGGTCAAGGTGATGGGTGAGCGCAATGAAGCGCTGAACCTGCGCACCACGCCGCCCGCGATCGTGCTGATGGCGGGCTTGCAGGGCGCCGGTAAAACCACCACGGTCGCCAAACTGGGCCGCTGGCTGAAGGAAAACCAAAAGAAAAAAGTCGGCGTGGTCAGTGTCGACATCTATCGTCCGGCCGCGATCAAGCAGCTGGAAACGCTTGCGGATGATGTGGGTCTGACATTTTATCCGAGCGATGACAGCCAAAAACCGATCGATATTGCGAATGCCGCAATCGACGCCGCGAAGCGTAAATTTTTAGACGTGTTGATCATCGATACCGCGGGCCGCCTGCACATCGATGACGAGATGATGGGCGAAATCAAGGAACTGCATGCCGCGGTCAAGCCGATCGAAACCTTGTTCGTGGTCGACAGCATGACCGGTCAGGACGCCGCGATCACCGCGAAAGCCTTCAACGACGCCTTGCCGTTGACCGGTGTGATTCTGACCAAGGCTGACGGCGATGCGCGTGGCGGGGCGGCCTTGTCGATCCGTCATATTACCGGCAAGCCGATCAAGTTCATCGGTGTCGGCGAAAAAACCGACGCGCTCGAACCTTTCCATCCGGATCGGGTGGCTTCGCGTATCCTCGGCATGGGCGACATGCTCACGCTGATCGAGGAGATCGAACAGAAAGTCGATAAGGAAAAAGCGCAAAAGCTGGTCCGCAAGATTCAAAAAGGCAAGGGCTTCGACCTGGAAGACTTCCGCGAGCAGTTGGTTGAAATGCAAAACATGGGCGGCATCGGCACGATGCTCGACAGGCTGCCAGGCATGAACACCGTGCCGAAAGAAGTCAGAGAGAAAGTCAACGACAAGGAATTGGCCCGCCAGATCGCAGTGATCAATTCGATGACGCCGCAAGAACGCCGCTTCCCCGATCTGATCAAAGGCACTCGCAAAAAACGGATCGCCGACGGCTGCGGCCAGGATTTGAATGCGGTCAACCGGATGCTGAAGCAATTCATGATGATGGAAAAAATGATGAAGAAGCTGAAAGCCGGCGGCAACATGGCGAACATGATCCGCGGCATCAAGAGCAACGTGCGCGGCTTGCGGCGCTGAGGTTTGAAAACCCTCTCTCCCTCTGGGAGAGGGCAGGGTGAGGGCGATCAAAAAGGCATTTTAAACTCTCGTCCTATTCCCTTTCTCAAAAGGAGAGGGAATTGGCTTTGTGCATCGCTTCCGGCGTCAGTCCAAGTCACATCCGCCACGCAACAAAAATCAACAAACCCTAATTTTGTGCCTATTCATCGCTTTACATATCAGTAAAATCGCGTAGAATAGGCAGATTAATTTTTTTGAATTAAATGTTTTGAGGAACTTTAATGGTAACCATTCGCCTTACTAGAACCGGCGCGAAAAATCGTCCTTTTTACCACGTCATCGTCGCTGACAGCAGAAGCGGTCGTGACGGTCGTTACATCGAGCGCCTCGGCTTCTTCAACCCTCTGGCACGCGGCAGCGAAGTCAGATTGCGTTTGGACAGCGAGCGCGTTGAATACTGGAAATCTCATGGCGCGCAACCTTCCGACCGCGTTGCGAGATTGATCAAAGACGCTGCGAAGGCAATTGCCTAAACCGGATTTTGACCAGAGAACACGATAATACCGTCGACGTCGGCAAAATTTCCGGCGTTTTTGGTATCAAAGGCTGGGTAAAGATTTTTTCTTACACCAGTCCGAAGGAAAATATCCTGAATTATTCGCCCTGGCTTTTGATAAAAAAAGGCGAGACGAAGACGGTTGAAATCGTCAGCGGCCACCTGCAAGGCGGCGGCATCGTTGCCCAGATTAAGGGTGTGGATGATCGCAGTCAGGCGGAAGCCTTGGTCGGTTGGGAGATTTTCATTCGCCGCGAGCAACTGCCCGCAACGTCCGAAGGCGAATATTACTGGTCCGATCTGATCGGATTAGAGGTCGTGACGACCGACGGTGTGGTGCTGGGCGTGGTGGATAACCTGCTCGAAACCGGCGCGAATGATGTGTTGATCGTGAAAGGCGAACGCGAACGCGCGGTGCCGTTTATCAAGGGTCAGGTCATCGTCAAGGTCGACCGCGAAGGCGGTTGCATCGTCGTCGATTGGGACCCTGAGTTTTAACAGCCGACATGCGTTTTGATGTCGTCTCGATCTTCCCGGACATGGTCGCCGGCGCCGCAAGCTATGGCGTGACCGGCAGGGCGATCGAGCGGCAACTTGTCAGTCTGAACGTATGGAACCCCAGGGACTATACCGAAGACCGGCACCGAACCGTCGACGACAGGCCTTACGGCGGCGGCCCGGGCATGGTGATGAAATACCCGCCCCTGCATGATGCGGTAACGGCGGCGAAAGCGGCGGGTGCAAGCCCGGCCAAAGTGGTTTATTTAAGTCCTCAAGGCAAGTTATTGACCCAGGAACTATTGGCCGAGGCCAGTCAGCTCAGTCAATTGATTCTTGTCGCAGGGCGTTATGAAGGCGTTGACGAACGTTTCGTCGAGCTCGATTGCGACGAGGAATGGTCGCTCGGCGACTATGTGATCAGCGGCGGCGAACTCGCGGCCCTGATCGTAATCGACGGCATTACGCGCTTACTGCCCGGCGTGCTCGGCGATGAAGCCTCCGCGGAGCAGGACTCGCACCGAAACGGATTGTTGGATTGTCCGCATTTTACCCGGCCCGAGCATCTGGATGGTTATCCGGTGCCGAAGGTGTTGTTGGGCGGCAATCATGCCGAAATCGAGCGCTGGCGGATGAAACAGGCGCTCGGCAGAACCTGGCAGAGACGCCCGGACTTGCTGGAAAACCAGCAGCTAAGCCCGGAACAGCAAGCCCTGCTGAACGAATTTAAAATTGAAGTTGATGTTTATTAGGTGTGGTAATGAGCAATATTATTGAAGCATTGGAAAAAGAACAATTAAAGCAGATCCCGGACTTTTCGACCGGCGATACCGTTGTCGTACAAGTACGCGTCAAGGAAGGCGAGCGTGAAAGAATTCAGGCGTTCGAAGGCATCGTCATCGCGAAGCGCAACCGCGGTTTGAACTCTGCTTTCACCGTCAGAAAAATCTCGCACGGCACTGGCGTAGAGCGCGTTTTCCAAACGCACAGCCCGGTGATCAGCGAAATCCAAGTTAAGCGCCGCGGCGATGTACGCAGAGCGAAACTGTACTACTTGCGTGATTTGACTGGTCGGGCAGCGAGAATTAAAGAAAAACTGTAAGAAGTTTTTTACAGAAGAAAAAAAGGCGACCGTGGGTCGCCTTTTTTTTGCGTGAAATCTTATCAGCTTGGTTGCAGGCGAATTTTGTTACTAACTTGGTCGGCTTTCCAGATAAATTTCCTGAAGGGCGTTGCATTTCGATTGGGATGTGATATTTTCGCGCATATGAGTGAAAATAAACCGGTTTTGGGATTTCGAAATCTATTAGGCAACTGAGTGACGCAATGTTTTGCGTCTTTTAGGATGCCTAATTATAATAGTTAGGCACATCCAAAAATACCATTCATGGAATATCTGCCAGACATTGAAGCTGAGATTACTTATCTCCCAACACAGGCCGGGGGACGTCAGGGCTACATTGGCACTGGTTATCGAGGTCAGTTCTATTACGATGGTACAGATTGGGACGCTCAGCAAACCTTTATCGGCTGCGAGAGAGTTGAACCGGGAGGCAACGTAAAAGCAACATTGCGCTTTGCCAGCCCTCAAGCACACGACGAAAAGCTTGCGGTAGGCACTGTGTTTTTAGTCCGGGAAGGCTCTAAAACCGTTGGCTATGGCAAGGTCACAAGCATCCTTAATCTTGCAGCACACGCAGCAGAAGTTCGCACCAAGGAACAAGGCAAGCTATGATCCCTTTGATTTTATTTTTGATTTTGCAGCGCCAAATGCCTAACGAATAAGGTTAGATTGTGTGAGCGAAGCGAACCACAATCTGAACCGGTTGTTGGACGAGCCCGGTGGTGGAAGGCGGACTTTATTATAAGAAAATAGCTTTTCGGATGTCGCGGGTCGCTGTAGCTTGTCGAAAGCCGCAGTACGCAAAAATGAGCCCTGGGCGTCGCGCTGGCAATGCCGTGAGCCGGAAATTGACGAGATAGCAGTGAATGTTAACCTTTTTCGGGCGAGCGCGATTCTCGGCTGGAAAATGCCAATGTCGATCCCCCGGATTGACGAATGCGTTTACATAAGCGGTTGTGCCTCCCTGCTGTTAGCCGGATGGCGCCGACCGCCCGGCTGTGAACGGAGAGGGTATCCTGGTTTTCACAATCCGCATAGCGCCGCCGCAGCAAGGACACGGGATCGGAGGGCGGCTCCGAAGCCGGGTAGGGTGGGCACGTGCTTTTCGTGCCTACGCGGAACGGGTTTGCGATGCTAGATGGTGGGCAGAAAAGCGCTGCCCACCCTACATTTAATGACTTTTTGCTATAATCAAAACCTGTCTGACGGCTGGGTTTTGTTATGTCACGTTATCGGCGCGCCGATATTTCGGGCGCAACTTATTTTTTCACGGTAGTGACCTATCGTCGTCGCCCGACTCTTTGCGATGCTCCGGTACGTGGGGCGTTGCGCGACGCCGTCAAAAAGGTACAATCGCGCCATCCCTTCACCATCGATGCTTGGGTTTTACTGCCAGACCATCTGCACACGATTTGGACATTGCCGGCGGGAGACGCCAATTATGCCATGCGATGGAGCTTGATCAAACGCCGGGTGTCTTTGGCCTGTGCTGAACATTATCATCGAACGAATTGGATGACGGCCTCCAAAATCAAACACCGCGAATCCACTTTTTGGCAACGGCGCTATTGGGAGCATTGCATTACCACGGAATCGGGTTATTCTCGTCATAGAGATTACAATGCCATTAATCCGGTTAAACATGGCTTGGTGACGCAAGTACGGGATTGGCCGTATTCTACCTTTCACCGCGATGTCGAGCGGGGTATTTATCCTCTGGATTGGGGCGGGGCGTCCACTATGCTTGATTTGCCATTTGGCGGCGAACCCTCTTAACCTGTAAGGTAAATTCGCCGCAGTTAATCCTCCATTTTGCAGAACCGTAGGATAATGGTATGGATTCCTCTTCTTCTTTCAAGTAGGTGTTGAATCCTTCCACTTTGGCACATCGCGATCGTTGGGAAGGGGAGGCGTCTATACCATTTTCCTACGCGCTTATTCATGCCTTCCCACCAATCGAACTGGAGCAACTTGATGGATTCTCTATTAAGACACCCCTTAACTTTGCTGATCATTGGCGCGATGCTCAGCGGTTTAATCATTCCATTCATAACCCGAAATTGGCAAAATCGACAAAAATCACTCGAAATCAAAACCACTTTGGTCTCCGAAATCAGCGAGTCTGTCATGGAGTTCTTTATGTCGATCCAATTCGCTCATCTACGCAAAGAGATTCGGAGAACTCCTCCGATTCCGGTAACACCCCAGGAACAAGCCGAATTTGACCAGGCTTATAAAGCGTGGGAGATCAAGAGCGCAGTCATCGGAACGAAACTGCAAGCTTATTTTCCCAATGCGAATATACCCAAAACATGGACGGCTTTTGCCGACGTTTTGACGCGCTTTTACGCCCTGGAGGGCATTGCCGAGCCGCAGCTTCCTGATAGTATGTCATCATTAGCGAAGCAGATTTCAGCCACATTATCCTATGACCTACCTGAGCCGGCGACCTATATGCAACTGCGAGAAGCCGTGCTGCAATGTAAATCTGACATAATCAGCGCCGTTCTACAGGCTAAGATGTCTCTTAGCTGATGGCTGCTTCGTTCTTCCTCCGGACTGTTATGGATTCTCCAGCACGGCACGATTTCTCCGGGCTACACGCTACGGAAAGTCAAAGCGCCTTATGGGCGATCCTCTGCCTGTGTTTTCTCGCAACTCCCTGAAGACTTATCTGCGCTGCGCCATATGAAATTCAGCCCGACTATTTGGGAGATCAACTGCGTTCGGCTGCGTACCTTGATTTTCTGGAAGATGTGGCTTAAGTGGTCCTTTACTGTTTTCTCATCGATAAACAGGGCGCGGGCAATATCGGCATTGGAACACCCTGACATGACTCTTAGGGCCACCTCGATTTCCCGAGACGACATGCCGGCGTATTGCAGCCGGCTGGCAATGTCTTCGCGCCTACGAAAGGGCTCGATTGCGATGATGTTGAGATTTCGGCTTGCAGAATTGAAGGCGTCATTGCCGTTGCCGTCAGACGGCAAGGCGCCCTCGACTCTTTGCCGATTTGATGTTGTTCCGGCGCGTTTCGCAAAACAGGTGAGCAAACTGGGAGGCCGCCAGGCGACCACACGCGCTCGGTAGAATTTCGAATCATTACTGAGGCACAGCGATCCATCCTCTTCATCCAGTAGGATCAATTCATTTCGAACCTCCGGCGGGATATCCCGTGCGGTTTCGCTGTTGAAAATGATCCGCCCGTCGGCGGCTAGCACGACTATCTCGGTGCCAAGGTGCACATCCTCATCAAGCAACGCTTTCTGTAAAAAAAGGGCATGGGCAATGTGAGGCGCCAATTTGCTCAACAGATCGAGTTCTTCTGCTTTGAAGTCCCCTCCTTGCATGCTACGGTATAACCTGAGCACCGCCATCGGTTGCCGGTTCCACGCAGCCGCTACGCTCAAGGCATACTGAAAAGGCAGGCGGCTCTGAAAGTCGCTAAACCCTGTTCGAGCCAAATAAGCTTTGGAGGTCAAGTCCGAAAGGCGAATCGCCCGGTTGAATCGCTGCGGCAATGGCAACGCCGTCACAAACGGATCTAAAGGGGTGTATTGTTCCAGATAAAGATTGATATCTTCCGCTGCGAAATTCCAGCCGTATCCTGGCTGCAATTCAAAAGTGCCGCCATCGACCGAGAGGAACATGGCGTTGTGAAAGGGAATCACGAGACGTAGGCCATCGAACAGCGCGCAAGTCATATCGCTAATGTCCGAAGCCTCGTACAGACGGTTGATGAGTTCCAAGAAATGCTGGTGCAAGCAAAGATAACGTGCCATCCATCCTACCTCCCGTAAATAAATCTTACAGTGTATTTCGTATTGGCCGGAAAAGGTTCAAAGGAAAAAATCTTTTGTCATTGGTGTCATGGATCGGTTTTAAAATTGTTTATAATACGCAGAATATTTTCCTGACGTCTATACGTAATATTACTTATTTGATGTTCGGTTTTTTTGAAAGTGTCGATTCAATTGATGCAGTGTTTTTATGGCTTATCTGTCGCCTCGTTATTTAGTTATAGTCTTTATCTTGTGGCTTAAAACTAACATAAAAATCATATGCTTGGTGTTGTATTTCATGCCATTTTTAATGTGTGCGTGAAATTCCCTACTTTAGTAGGATAGTATTTTTATATCTTATGCTGTAAAAATATAACCGTCGAGATTTGGCGGATTTGGTGAAGTGACATTGGAATTTAAAATATTATAATGTGTATTTATTACAGCCTGGTCTGTCTTTGCAGAGGATGCCTTATACGAAAACAGGCGATATTTTTTATAGTATCGCCGTGGGGCGGCAGCTATCGCGCGCCCCCTGTCAACGCATTATACTCGACATGGCACCATTAAAAGCAACGGAATACCGATAATTAAATATCGAACGTTGTATTTTAATCAATATCTATTGATAGGAGATATCTATGAGTTTCTTAAATGCTGAATATTTTAAGACACAATATATTGATCGCAGTCCGAATGTTAGAAGCCGCTTTATGCGTAACTGCCTTGGGCTTGCTTGTTGTCTCGGTATCTCGCTAGGTTGCGTGAATCTTGCGTTAGCACACGATGATAAAGGGGACCGAAACAAGCATGAATGGGACCAAAACAAGCATGAAAACGATGGACCAGAGGGTCTTACCTATGCTGTTCATGTCAAATTTATCCATGGTGATAAGATCGCATCGGGTGATAAGGTAGATAAGTTTGACACGCTTGAAAAGTTTGATACTTGTTTTACCTTTGCTCCTGACGCCCCTGGGTCCCTTGACATCCATGGGCTTGAAAGCCTTGGATTGGTTGATCCGTTAACTTACGCGCACGATAAGCTGAATATGGACGAGGAGGACTGGCAGGCTACCGGCTTGGTATCCTCTAATTCAGCCGGCTTGCTACCTTCCGATACTAGCAGCTCGGTACCTGAGTTTAGTGTTGGCATTCATGGCAGAACACATCATCACGGAGAAAGGATCAAGGGGGATGGCGTCACCCAGTCCGGCGACACTTTCGTGTTTAAGGGAAAAAGAACCGACTTAGACACGTGCACTAGAGACAATCAAAACATCCCTGATACGCCATCCAGCCCGGATGTTCCATCTAGCCCGGATACGCCATCCAGCCCGGATGTCCCGTCTAGCCCGGATACGCCATCCAGTCCGGATGTCCCGTCTAGCCCGGATACGCCATCCAGTCCGGATACGCCAACCAGCCCGGATGTCCCATCTAGCCCGGATACGCCATCCAGCCCGGATGTCCCGTCTAGCCCGGATACTCCATCCAGTCCGGATACTCCATCCAGCCCGGATGTCCCGTCTAGCCCTGATACGTCATCCAGCCCGGATACTCCATCTAGCCTGGATGCTCCATCTACCCTGGACACCCAACCTATTCAATAAGTAGTGGTCTAGCCTGTCTCCCGCGCAGCAATTTCTCTCCATGCGTGCGGGAGGCTTTCTGGCCGTTCTCACTCTGACGCTGATCGATACGACGGCTTATCACGGCCTAATCACTGCTTTGAAGTCCCCTACTGCGAAATAACCTGATCGCCTCCGTAGGTTGGCGATTTCACGCGGCCACGAAAGGATCTAAAAGCATGTATCGCTCCAGATAAAGACTGATATCCTCCGCTGCGCAATTCCAGTCGTATCCCGGCTGCACATCGAACAGCGCGCAAGCCAAATCGCTAATGTCCGAAGCCTCATACAGGCGGTTGATGCGTTCCAGGGATGCTGGGAAAGCAAAGACAACGGTCCATCAATCACTACTTCCCGTAAATAAACCTTATAGTGTATTTCGTGTTGGCCGGAAAAGGTTCAAGCGGAAAAACCTCCTGGCATGGTAGCAGTTTTTAAATATCAAATTATCCATGATGCTCATAATGTCGGGTTAAAATCGATATGTGGTATTGCTTATTTTATTCTCATGGCTCTGGATTGATGGCGTTAATTATATTAAGGTAATATGCTGTTTTTATAAAATAATATATTAATGTTTATTATCTTTATTGGATAATTGCTTGTTTGTAAAGTTATAATAAAAAATCATATGCTTGAGGTTATTTTTAATAATATTTATTAATATATTTATGAAATCCCCTACTTTGGTGCGATGGTATTTTTATGTTTTTTTAGGTAAAAATATAACCGTCGAGATTAGGCTGCTTTGGATTTTTTGGGTTAGGCGTAAAAGTATTATAGGGTATATTTTACGGCCTAACTTATCTTTTTTGTGGTGGTCTTGTGTAAAAATACCGGTGCTATTTATTATAGTGTTTCCGGGTTTTGATGGCAGGTTTAGCGCACCCTTGCCAACGCGTTGTACTCGACAGGATGCCATTAAGAGCAACGGAATACCGATAATTAATATTGGGTGTTGCATTTTAATCTATTGATTAGGAGATAACCATGAGTAACTTAAATAATAGAGGTTTCTTTAAACGTAACTTTCTCGGGTTTGCCGTTAGTATTGGGATAGCGCTCGGCTGCACTAATCTTGCGTTAGCGGAGGATGGCGGTGACTACGAAAAGCACTACGATAAGGGGCCGGGTGGGTTTACTTACGAGGTTGAATTCAAAAACAACTACGGGAAGAAGTTTAAGGATTGTATAAAATTCGATGACTACTCCCCGGGATACGGTCACAGCGACAGGCTTGATCATAAATTCAAATATGCCCATGCTTATATGAATAAGGACGAGAATGCCTGGCATACTACCAGCACGTCAGACTATGACTACGGATACTCCATGTACGGTAGAATACATGATGATGGAGACAAGATGGACGGGTATGGTACGGACGAGTACGGCACCACTTATGAGTTTAATGGAAAAAGAAACAAAGACTGCCATGTAGACAAGGACGATTCCTACTATAGAAAGCCAAGTTAATCAGTAACTTTCTATGAAGTCTCCCGCGCAGCAATTTTCTCTCTGCGCGGGAGACTTTCGGATCCTCCGCTACCGTGGAAAGCCGGGGGTATCCGTTAGCCTGTCTCTGTCAACAGGCCTCTGCAAAGGCGCGATAAAAATCCTCGTCAGCCACCGTCGCTCCGCGTCTGCCCACCAGTGCGCTCGCAAGCGCCTGCGCGCGTTCCAGTGTCGTAGGCAGCGGCCATTGCTGGGTCAGACCCAACAGCAATATCGCGGCAAATGCATCGCCTGCGCCGACGGTATCGATCACGGTCGTTGTGGCAGGCGGTTTGACCGAGACAAACCGATGCTGCCGGTCATAAGCCAGCGCGCCTTGTGCGCCTCGGGTCACGAACAAGGTTTCTAGAGCGAACTGCTCGAAGAACGCCTGCATTGCCGTTTCCAAATCGGCAGGGCCGGGGCATAGCGTAAGCAGTTCGTCTTCGTTCAGCTTGATCCAGTCCGCATCGTGCAGTAATGGCTGTAGTGTGCTGGGCTGCCACCAGGGCGGACGCAGATTGACGTCGATAAAAATCTTGCCTCGATGATTGGCCTTGGCTGTTTGCAAGGCCGCGCGCGAGATCGGATTACGCAGAGCCAGCGAGCCGTGGTAGAGAATGCCTGTGCTGGGATGTTCGGCCAAGGGGTGCTGGTCGATAAAATCGTAGGCGCAATCGGGGACGATGTCGTAATGCGGCTCGCCGTCAGCAATCGAGATTTGCACGCTGCCGGTCGGATGTATCGTATCGGTTTGCAGCGCATCGGGGCGCATGCCCCAGTCGCGCATCAATTGGACGATTTCTCGGCCTTCCGGGTCATCGCCGATACGGCTGATCAAGCGGGGCGCTTGCCCGAAGGCCTGCAAATGCCAGGCGACATTGAACGGCGCGCCGCCCAGAACACGGCTGCCATCCGGGAAATGGTCGAACAGCACTTCGCCGAAGATATGAATCAGTGATTGGTTAGGCATGGTCTTCCACCGCTTGCTGCGCAGTTGAACCGATCAGGAGATCGTCGATCCGGTTGCAATCCGATGCGATCAGCAAGGTCTTTTGTTGCCGGTTCAGCTTTTTCAGGCGCAGTTCGCGTTGGGTCGCGGAACTGCGGTCATGGCCCGATTCCAGATAAACGATCCGCTGCGGCCGGCGGCCGTAGAAATATTTCGCGCCGCGCCCGCTCGCATGTTGCTCGAAACGGCGCCGTACGTCATTCGTGATGCCGGTATACAAGGTGTCGTCGCTACAGAGGATGATATAGACAAACCACATCGCCGGTTTAAACCACCGTGCCGAACAGCGCGCCGGCGCCGGCGGTGAGACCCATCGCGAGCGCGCCCCAGAAAGTGACCCGAACCGCGCCCTTGATCAGGCTCGAACCGCCGGTATAGGCCGAGACGATGCCGAGCAGCATCAGAAACAGCAGCGATGACGACGACACCGTGACGGCGAGAATGGAGACGGGTGAAAATAGAGCTACCAGCAAAGGCAGCGCCGCGCCGACCGCAAAGGTGGCCGCCGAGGTCAGGGCGGCCTGCAGCGGACGGGCGGTGCCTTGCTCAGAAATGCCCAATTCTTCCAGCGCATGCGCGCCGAGCGCGTCATGCTCCATCAACTGGACCGCGACTTGTTCGGCGAGCAAGGGATCGAGGCCGCGCTGGATATAAATCGCGGTCAGCTCGTTCAGCTCATATGAATGGTTTTCCTCAAGTTCCTTGCGTTCGCGCGCCAGGTCGGCTTTTTCGGTATCGGCTTGCGAGCTGACCGAGACATATTCGCCAGCCGCCATCGACATCGCGCCGGCGACTGCTCCGGCAACGCCGGCCAGCAGAATATCGTGCTGCGTGGCCTGCGAGGCCGCAATACCGACGATCAAGCTGGCTGTCGAGACGATGCCGTCGTTGGCGCCCAATACGGCGGCGCGCAGCCAGCCGGTGCGATGGGTGCGATGAGATTCCGGTTGATGGGGGTGCATGTGGGTTTCCTGGTTAACTCAAGCTGTCTTCGGGCAAAAGCAGGCGATCGATCTGGTCTTTGATCAATCTAGCGGCCTTTTCCAATGCTTTCTTTTCCGACCGGTCCAGGTCGGGATGCAGATGGCGGATGATGCCGCGCCGGCCGACCACGACCGGAATACTGAAACAATTATCCTGAATGCCGAGCCAATCATCAAGGTAGGTGCTGAGCGGAATGGTCCGGCGCGAGTCGTAAACGATGGCCCGGATCACCTCGCAGGCTGCCGCGGCGATCGCATAATTCGTGTAACCCTTGGCTTTGTAAACATCGAAACCGGCGCTGTGCACGGCGTTGAAAATATCGCGGCGCGCGGGATTATCGTCGATGTGCTCACTGCCGGCCGAGGCGGCGCTGAACAACGGGAACTGATTCGGACCGTGTTCGCCGAGGATATAGGCGCGTAAATCGTCGGGATGGATCTGCTCTTCCAGCGACAGCAGCGACCGGAAGCGGGCCGAGTCGACCAGGGTGCCGACGCCCATGATTCTTGCGGACGGAAATCCGGAGATCTGCGTCGCCAGATAAGTCATGATGTCGACCGGATTCGTGATGACGAGCAAAATCGCATTCGGATTGTTGCGCGCGAGCATCGGGATCAATTGCCGGAACAACGCAACATTGGCCGGGCCGAGTTCGAGGCGAGACGACATAGGGCTTGAGGTGGGCATCGAGGCGGTCACGACCAGGATGTCGCTATCGGCAACCTCTTCGAGCGCGGCGCTTTCGATGATCATCGAGCGCTCGCAAAAAGCCAGCGTATGTTGTAAATCCAGTGCATCGCCTTGTGCCTTGGCAAGATTCCTGCCGGCCAGCACCAGATGAGCGCAGAGACCTTTCAGTACCAGCGCATAAGCGATCGCCGAGCCGACATGGCCGGTGCCGATGATGGCAATTTTCATGAGTCACCGAACTCCAACAGTTTATAGTTTTGTGGGTCCGCTTTAACTCGTCAGGTAGCCGTTCAAGCGGGGGAATCCGTTATTCCCCCTCCCTGAGGCTGAGTATAATCGGAGCAGATTAATTCCTATTAGGATAACTCATGTCCGCTATTTAAAGGAAAGGAGGTGGGCAGAAAGTGCCGCCCACCCTGAATTGCTGATCAACCGTTCAATATCACATCGGCCGCTTTTTCGCCGATCATATAGACCGAAGACACGATGAAGAAGCCCGGGATCTTCGGGAATGCCGACGCGTCGACGACGCGCAGGCCCTGGATGCCGCGGACGCGGAACTGACTGTCCAACACCGCCATCGGGTCGTTGTCGGCGCCGATCGGGCAGGAGCAGGAAGCGTGATGGCCCCAGGCATTGTAGCGGACGAAATCGCGCAATTGCTCGTCGGTTTGCACATCCTTGCCGGGCGCGACTTCTTCGGTCAGGATGCCTTGCGCGAACAGCGGCTTGGCGATGCTGCGCACGAATTTGACGCCCTCGACGACTGAATCGAGATCCAGGCCCTGCGTGTCGTTGCCTTCTTCAAAATAGCGGAAGTTGATGTAAGGCCGGTCGCGCGGATCGCTGGAGACCAGCCGGACTTCGCCGGCGCGGTTGACCGTGTGCGCCTTCAGTACGGCCCAGGTCAGGTAGTTCAGGCCGTCCTTGATCAGCTTTGAGTAGCCGGGGAAATAGCCTCTGAAATTGCCGAGCAGGGCGAAGCAGAACAGGTCGGGCAGCGGCCGTTCCTCGAACGATTTTTTGATCACCGCCAGCACCGCGCCGTTGGTCGTGTAAACGCCCTTGTTTTCGTTTTTCCATTCGTTGTATTGCGGGTCACCGGGCGCGTATTTGGCGCCTTTCAGCACTTCCCAGTCCTGAGTCATTTTATTCACGACGCCGACCTCGTAGCGGTCCTGCAAATTGGTGCCGACGCCGGGCAGGTGATGCTTGACCGGAATGCCGTGCTTTTGCAGTTCTTCCTTCGGGCCGATGCCGGACAGCATCAACAGCTGCGGCGTGTTGTAGGCGCCGCCGGCCAGGATCACTTCTTTCGCGGCATAGACTTTGCGCGGCTCGCCGGGCTGTTTGCTCGGATTCGCGTGCGCTTTGTACAGCTTCGCGCCTTTCAGGTATTCGACACCGACCGCGCGGTTGTTTTCGTCGAGGATTACCTTGGTGACCAGCGCATCGAGTTCGATGGTCAGATTGTCGGGATGTTTTTGCTGCACCACCAGCAAGCGTTCGCGGGTACTGTGGCGGTTGCCGTTTTGGGTCGCGAGCGGCGGATAACGAAGGCCGGTCGAGTTTTCCTTGACCAGGCGCCAGTCGTTCGGATCGGCGAGTCCTTCGATCTGCCATTTCAGGCGCTCAAAAAAGTTCGGCAGCGTGCCGGCCGCCTTGAGCGCGGAGTCGAGTATCGCCGCGACCAGTTTTTTGTCCTTGGCCAAGGCTTGCAGCGGCAGCGCGGCTTCGGTCTGGAACCAGCCATTGAAGCCGTGGCGCGATGGATTGATGCCGAGCCAGGTGGCGAGCTTTCTGAGGATCGGCCGGTGCTGGCAGTATTCCATCGACTCGAAATATTTGCGCATGTTGTCGGCGTTCCAGGACGCATCGCCGGTGATCTGGGCCACTTCGTCCCAGTCGGCATTGTGCGGATAAACCGTGATCATCGCATTATGCGCGGTGCAGCCGCCGAGGCAGCCGGCGCGCGGGTAGAGTACGCCTTTTTCGGCCGGGGTGTATTTGGGGTCGAGGGCCTGGAGCGATTCGGTTTCATAATGGCGCACGAAAAAGTCCCAGCGCATCGCTTCGTTTTCAGTCGAAAACGGATGGAAGACCGGCACGTCATAGTCGTCTGGCAGCCGTTTTTCGCCGGGGAAGGCCAGGTTGTCGCCTTGCAGTTTTTTGGGGTCGCCGCCGGCTTCCAGCACCAGCACTTTCTTGCCCTTTTCGGCGAGCCGTGCGGCGACGGTGCCGCCGCCCGCGCCCGAGCCGACGACGATGTAATCGTAAGTTGCCGTATTATAGTTATCGGTCATTATCTGTTCTCCTGCTCTGATGAATGAAGACCGCCCGATCGGTTACGGTCGGGCGGTCTCGCTGTTCTGTCCCTGAGTGTCCGGAGAGAGCGGCGTCGTGCCGCTCCCGATCGAAACGAAGGCTTAGAAAGTCTTCAGGAATTCGATCAGCGCTTTCTTGTCGGCATCGCTCAGGCCCGGCTCTTTATTGGCTTCCTTGAAGTAATCGGTGCCGAAATAATGGCCGCGGTTGACGATGTAGTCGGGACATTTGCTCGCGTTGACTAGAGGCTCGACCGCATTCGCGAAGACCTTCGCGGCTTGCTCATCGGTCGCATCTTTCGGCAGCTTCTTCAGGTCATGCTTGAGCGTGAACAGCACATCGAGCAGCTTGACGCCGTGTGTCAGTCTGTTCCACAAACCGGTGCGTTGATCCAGGTCGATGTTGGTCAGCAGGTTGACCGGCGTGCCTTTCGGAATCGGACCGATTTCAAGACCTTGTTCGCCTGCAAACTTGCCGCCGTCAATCTTGCCGACCAGTTTATCCAGCAGGTCAGGCAGGAAGCCTTTAGGAACCCTGAGATAGCTGGATGCGAAGGTTCTATCGATCCAGCCCGGCAGCATTTTGCCGTTCGCGGTCTGATACTGGATATTGCCTTTGCGTTTTTCCGGCCACAGCAGTTGCTCGATCGAATTATCGAACGATTGCAGTCTGGCTTCGACCGATGGGCTGGGGTTGAACTCGCCGAGCGCGTTGTTCACAAAGAACGGCGCGGTTGACCACACGCTGACCAGTGAAGCCGGACGGGTAAAGCCGCGGCCGCCGCCCGGCATGTCGAATTGCCAGGGTTTGCCTGTCATCGGATGATGCACGGTGTACTTACCGACCGACGGCAGATTCTTGTACGATTGCGAAGAGAAATCGTTCCAGATGTTGCCTTCAATCGCATTGGTTGCGAGTGGGCTGCAAGCGTTTGTTTCGAGCAAGGTGACCGGTACGCGGAGGTCGGTGGACATGAAGTTGTCCTGCAGGAAATCGTCTTTTTTGACGATCTCGCCGATCGCTTTCTTGAATTCATCGGTTTGCGTCCATTTCCAGTAATTATCCCAATGTTTCAGGTAATTCTTGCCGACGACGTCGCTACCCTTGAAGAATTCGTAAGCTTTAGATGGCAGCTTGCTGGAATGGCAGCGCGCGCAGCGTTCGCCGAAGACTTCCTTGCCGCGGGTCAAGACGGCCGCGTCCTGGGTCAGATGTTGATCGCCCCCGGGGGCGTTTTTCAGCAGGTCGGGGCGGGTGGCGGCGATGAAGAACAGCGCCAGGTCGGGCGTTTGCGCTTCGTTCGCTTGCCAGTAGGACGAGTTTTTACGTGATTGCTTGATCGTAATCGGGGTGATGGGCTTGCCGCCGATCAACGGGTTGAAGTGCGTCAACCAGTCTTCACTGAACAGGCCGATATTGATGAAGACGCGGTTCAAGGCGCCGAGCGCTCCGACCGAATCGGAACCGTCTTTCAGAACGTGCGGGGTAAAGACCGTGTCCGGGGCTTTATAGAATTCGGTCAGTGGTCCGGATTTGACATAATCATTCAATTGCCTGTTGTTCAGGCTGCCGCCGCCAAGTTTTTCCTCGCCGAAATTTTTCGCATTCAGCAGGCGCGGTACCAGATTGTAAACCGCGTTCATCGTGCGCGGGTTATTGATGTAGTCGGACGAAATCAACGAGGTATCCAGTGCGCCGGGACGCGAGGTCGCGAACAGCTGGAACGGGAAAGCGCTTGGGTCGGCTTCCCAGGAGAAGATCCGGTCGATCCAGAAATATTGCGCGCCAGGGTTCGAGTTCAGGTTTTCCCATTTCGGATTTTCAGGATCGGCGGGCGGGTTGGTCGGGTTCGGACCGACGTGGCAGAAACCGCAGGACATGCCGACACGGTAAGGCCGGACCAGATCCTTGTTGTTGTAATAACTCGGATCGGTGTAGTAACGTTCGGGATCCCATTTTTTTTCGGCGGCTGCATCGAAGTCCGGATTAGGGAACAAGCGCAGGCCGACGATGCCGGTCGCATAACCGTAGTAGGAGCCGGCTGGAAAGCTGGGCCGGTTGCCGCGCGCGCCGTATTTTACGCCGGGGTATTTTTCTTCATTTTCGAACGGGTCGGGTGCGCAATCTTTCGCGCGCACGTCGAGCCAGAGCCCGAAGCGATCCTTGCGTGGTCCGGTGCCTTTTTCGAAGCAGGGCTCGTTGACCAGGCCCAGGTAGTTCCAGCGATTGCTGCGACTGAATTTAAGGTTGGGGTGATTGGATAGGGTTTTCAGAAAATCAAGGTTACCCACGCTGCGATAACTGATCGTATCCCATAAGCGGTCGTTACCTGCGGTCCATACGATCCAGTTGTTGCGGCCGGTCGCGACGCTCTTGGCTGCCTGTTCCGGGGTAATGCCGGGCACGAAGGGAGCCAGCGTCTTGGCCAGTTCTTCAGGGGCTTTGGTGATGCCGTAGTCCATATCGCGGAAATAATCCTCTTCCGCGCCTTTCAAGCTGGCGGCGTCGCGTTTCGCGCACATCGCCTCGTCGATTATCTCGCCTTGCTGGTTTTTGCAGACATTACTGCTAAAAAGGATCGCCATGCTTACGCTGCTGTAGCCGGCGAGGCCGAAAAATCCGACGCCGGACAGCATCAGCGCAAAGGCTGATTTTTTCAGTTTCATATGTATTCTCCCCATTATTATTGTGAAAGTCATGCAAATGGATTGCACGGGTGCACTGCGCTATGGTGTGGTTGACCTCCGTTGATGAAGCGGTTGAGTGTGAGATGGCTTGGATGCGGCCACTTGTTCTTCTTATCGCTAGCAATCGGCATCCAGGGCAGGAAAGACAGCATTAACAAGCCCCATTCCTGAAAATCTCGGCATTGCCCACTGCCTTGGCTCAGCGCCGAGGCAGTTCACCCGAGGCCTATCCGTTTTGGATGCTTCCTCGGCAAACTCGGTTAGAATAGTGCTCAACCGCGTTAACGTCGTCGTCTTTGGGGGGGCTTGCTCTTGATTAAAAAAGACTTTCGTTAAGGCTGAGTTGGCTAGGCGCCTAACCAAGCAAATCAGTCTGATTTTGAACCCAACCGGGAATTGTTGTCAACCATGAGATTGCGTCAGGCGCGAATAAGGATCATTGAAATGTCCCAACAGTTTCAGATCTCCTGTGAACACCGTACGGATGACCGGCAAGGCCGGATTGTTCAACAAAAGATAAAGGGGTAAGCGATGCCGTTTTCGATCACATGGGTGGCGCACTGCGCCGGGCCGGAGCAGGTCGTTTCGATACAAACGCCAGCCGGGCGGCTGGCTTTGACTGTATGCGGCGATGTGATCGTCAATACCGATTGGCTGCTCGATCATGAGACGGCGCCGCCGCCCAGCGAGCATTGGCAGCGCGTGTTCGATGCCTACGGGTCCGGTGCGGACAACACGATAGCGTTGAAACTGCTGGCGCAGGGCAGTCCTTACCGGCGCCGAGTCTGGGAGGAACTGTGCCGGATTCCTTGCGGCACGACGCTCAGTTATGCGGCCTTGGCCAATATCTTAAATTCGTCGCCTCGCGCTGTCGGCAATGCCTGCCGCGACAATCCCTACGCGCCGATCATCCCCTGTCACCGAATCGTTTCGGCATCCGGCCTCGGCGGCTACTGCGGCGCGACCGAGGGCGCCTTGCTCGACATCAAGATCAAATTGTTGCGGTTCGAGGCGGAACAGTGCCGATGAAAGCCGCGGATGCGATCGATCAATACTTGGATGCCGCCTGGGCCGAGCAGGGGCTCAGCGAAAACACGCTGGCTGCCTACGGCAGCGACCTGCGGATTTTCGCAAACTGGCTGAAAGGCAAATCGCTGCTCGAAGCCGATGGCGAGCAGTTGTCGCGTTTTCTCGCTTTCCGCTACCAGCAGGGCATCGGCAGCCGCTCGACCGCACGCATTCTTTCGACCTTGCGCGGTTTTTACGGGTATTATTTGCGCGAAAACCGGGTCCATGTCGATCCGACCGCGCTGATCGAATCGCCGTACATCGGCCGGCCGTTGCCGCAGTCGCTGTCGGAAAAGGATGTCGAACGGCTGCTCGAAGCGCCCGAGGTGTCGAATGCGCTCGGCCTGCGCGACAAGACGATGCTCGAAATGCTGTATGCGACCGGGCTTCGGGTATCCGAACTGGTCGGGCTGAAGTTCGAGCAGATCAGTTTCCGCCAGGGCGTGGTCCGCATCACCGGCAAAGGCAACAAGGAAAGGCTGGTGCCGGTCGGCGAAGTCGCGATGAGCTGGCTCGAAACCTACATGAATCAGGCGCGCCCGGACCTGCTCGGCGCGCGGCCATGCGATTATCTGTTCGTGACAAACCGGGCGGAAGGCATGACCCGGCAGGCGTTCTGGCATATCATCAAGCGCCATGCGAAGAAAGCCGGCATCGGCAAGGAACTGTCGCCGCATACCTTGCGCCACGCGTTTGCGACGCATTTGCTGAACCATGGCGCCGATTTGCGCGTGGTGCAATTGCTGCTCGGCCACTCCGATCTGTCGACCACGCAAATCTACACGCATATCGCACGCGAACGGCTCAAAGATTTACACTCCAAATTTCATCCAAGAGGCTAATACACATGACACAACAGATTCACCCGACCGCTTATATCGCCCCCGGCGTCACGCTTGGAGACGGCATCATCGTCGGTCCGTTCGCGGTGATCGAAAGCGGCGCGGTGCTCGGCGACCGCTGTGAGGTCGGCGCGCATGCGGTCGTGCACGGCCATGTCCGCATGGGGGCGGGCAATATTTTGCACCCGCATGCGGTGTTGGGCGGCCTGCCTCAGGATATCGGCTTCAAGCCGGAAACGGTCACCTGGCTGACCATCGGCGACAACAACGTATTCCGCGAAGGCTTCACCGCGCACCGCTCGACCAAGGAAAACGGGGAGACGAAGATCGGCTCCGGCTGCTTTTTCATGAACAACAGCCATGTCGCGCACGACTGCACGATCGGCGACAAAACCATCTTCGCGAACAATGTCGCGATCGGCGGCCATGTCGAAGTCGGCAGCAATGTGTTTATGGGCGGCGCGGTCGTCGCGCACCAGTTTTGCCGGATCGGATCGTTCGCGATCGTGCAGGGCACCACCGGCCTGAACATGGACGTGATTCCGTTCACGCTGGTCGGCGGCCGTCCGGCCAAGCATTACCGGCTGAATACGGTCGGCCTGAAACGCGCAGGCATCACCGGCGAGCGTTACAACGTGCTGTCGCAGGCGTTTCGTCTGCTGCGGCACAAAAAAAGCCTGGATGCCCTGGAGGAAACCGAGGAGCTGAAGTTTTTGAAGGACTGGCTGGCGGTCAAATCCAAGCGCGGCGTGCACGGCTTTGTCGACATTTCGGCCGATTAGGATGCAGGACGATTTACTAGCGCTCGCAGGCCAGTTGGGTCAGAAGCTGTGCGAGGCAGGCCACCTGCTGGCCCTGGCCGAATCCTGCACCGGCGGCTGGATCGCGCAAAGCGTGACCGAAATCGCCGGCAGTTCGGCCTGGTTCGACCGCGGCTTCGTGACCTACAGCAACGCCGCGAAAATCGCGATGCTCGGGGTCAGTGACGGCACTTTGCAAGCCCATGGCGCGGTCAGCTCGCAAACTGCTTCTGAAATGGCCGCCGGCGCCTTGCAGTATAGCGAGGCGGATATTGCCCTGGCCGTCACCGGTATCGCAGGGCCCGGCGGCGGCACGGAGGAAAAGCCGGTCGGTCTCGTCTTTATCGCCTGGCAACGGCGCGGGCAGCCCAGCCATTGTATTGAGCAGCATTTCGAAGGCGACCGTCATGCGGTACGCAGGCAGACCGTGCAGAAAGCATTGCAGTGTTTGCTTGGCGAATATGTACAGGCCGATAATTCGGAATCCTGATGCGGCGAATAGCCGTTTTGTAATCAGCAGGTCGCGGGTTCGAGTCCCAGCTCCAGATAAAACAAGGGGTTAGATGAAAGTCTAAGCCCTTTTTATGGCCTGATGGTTTTGTTCCGCCGAAATTTGCGAGATCTGTCATCTCGTTCCCGCGCGCCGCGTGGGAATGCAGGGTGGACGCGCCAGCGTCGCGATTCAGCCATACCATTCCGTATCGATTTTCAACACCCCGTTTTCCCAGTGTAACTACGCGCGCTGCAATTACGCCAGTACACAGGATCGTCGAAATAGCCTCGTTTAACGGGATTCTGGTGGATGTATTCGATTTTTTGCGGCATCATTGCAGGGTTTGCATTTTCTCGGGTTGCGAGCCTTCTTCCCAGTCCTGATAACAGCAGTCTGTTTTATGCGCCTTTTTATAAAAAGCGAATCGTTTCAGGATACGCTCAGCCCTTTGTTCTTGCCGCACTTCGAGCAAGCGTTTTGCGCTCCATGATTTGAAGCTGCTGATTTCGGCTGGTAAATCCGGCGATTGGGCGATCAAATGCAGGTGGTTTTCAAGTGCAGTCCATATCGCGGCGACATCGCGGATCGGGACGCTGGCGCGTCCGACCTCGGTTACCACGCGGCGCGTGGGAACCATAAAACCGTCTTGAACAACGCGCGCTTGCGGCGATGGGGCCTGTGGGTGCCATCAGATTTTGCGACAACTTGAGTCGCTAGGTTCAGCCGCCGGATGCGGAAAACCGCATGTCCGGTGGTGTGGGAGGGGTAACGGGCGCAATCCCGTTACCTCCACCCGATCGGTCCTAAATCTTCAAAACATCCATTTCGATCGCTCTTTTTACCTCGTCATTAGTAATTTGCCCCCCCGTTTCTTTACCAATGATAAGCCTTATCTTGCTAATGACTTCATCGTTCAAAATAGCTGCAATTAGGGTTTCTGCTTTAAGGCAAACCCGCTTGAGCCAAACTTTTTCAATCAGCCCCTTTCTCACAACTCCGAATTTGGAAATCAATAACAAGTTGTAGGTATTTTCATCGTCCAGTCCTTTATTTAAATCAATAGTGAACACCCAATGCGGATCAACCTTATCAACGGTAGACACCTTGTAAAACTGCCACTCAGTCAGATTGGTCAATATGGCCCACTGTATGCCCGAGTAGGCCGCGTAAGAGGTAGCCTGAAAAATTTGTTTTTGACGCAAAGGTGTTCCCGCTCTTTTGGCTTCTATGACGATGGTGTCACGCCCATCCGGAGCCAACACATAATCGGCGGCACGACCTTGAATTTTCTGCTCGGTTTTAATTTCATCGATAGAGTAGCCCAATACATCCTGAAAAATCCGGTCAAGGACTAAACGTGTGCTGCTTTCGTTAATACCGTTGGTTGACGACGAGATAATCTGCGGTAACAACTGCTTCATTTTGCCTTGAATGAGTGTCATTTGCTCAGCGATGACTTCTTGGGGGGATCTGCGTTTTTTCTTAGTAATTACCAATTCATTGGTATCTTCTGGAGTCTCTTCTGAATTGGGAGCGACGTTGTCAAGCACCACGCCAAAATTTTCGGCCAATGCCCCTAGGCCATTAATGAACCCTTGACCGATTGCCTTGAACTTCCATTCTTGGTTATGCCGGTAAAGCTCGCCGCATAAAATGGCTGTTTCCTTGCTCAGTTCTTGTTCGCATCGAAATGCAGCGATTTCTGTTAGCGTTTCCTGTTCCACTAGATTCAGGCTTAACCAGTCCAGCATACTGAAACTTTGCTGTTTTTCTTCTGCATTATGAATGGTGAGGCAGAAAACGACATGGCTTATTTCAGCGGGTATTCTTGCCAGATCAACACCGAATCCAGTTTTGCCCTTACTAAACTGAACTTGTTCAACGTCTTCAAGCAACCAAACAGATTGGACAGAGTCTTGCCTCTGATTGTAAAAGATAAAATCAGTGTTATTGCGGACGCGGTTTTGCTCACTAAGCAAAAAACAGCTACCGTCTATGTCGAAAGCTTCGTTGGACTGTGGTTTAGTTGGCCAGTCTAACCCGACAAAAAAGTGGGTGGGGTTGGGTACTAGTTTTGTTAAAGAAAAATTGGCCCCTCTTTCAAGCTTTAAGCTCATGCTTTTTCCTTCCTAAGTAAGAATAGCGACGATTAAAGCAATAAGTATAACCTCTCGGTTATCAAATATATCTTAAGGCTGCGCGCTACAACTCGTCGAATAAATCAAAGTTCGGCGACGGCTCGCGGATCTCCACGCGCTTGCGGATGCCGCGCTCGGTGTAGCCGTAACGCAGCGCCAATTCGCCGTTGCTTGCACCCTGGGCGTATTCGCGCGCGACCTGTTGCTCGAACACGGCCCGGATCGCCTGGGCGCAACGGTCGAGTTCGATGCGTTCGCCGCTGTGGTAGCGGCACAGCTTGATGAAGGCGTCGAGGCCGATGTGCTCGACCAGCCAGTGGCCCGGCGCGGCATGCTCTGGCACGCACAGGCGCCTGCCGCCGCGCAGTATGTACTGTAGATACTGTTATCCAAATCAAGCCTCGTAATTTAACGGCTTCTCGGCCGTCACCGGCACCTGCCCGACGCATTTCAACACGCATTCGTCGACCGATTTTTTGACGATGGCCGAGCGGTAGCTTTGGTCGACCTTCAGCCAGCGGTCCGCGACCGAGGCGGACAAGCCTTCGTCGAGGATCGCCTGGCGCAGGATTTGTTCGCGCAGATCGGCCATTTCGTCGGTGATGAACATGTGCATGTGCACGAAGGCCGGGGTGTCGCCGGTGTAGGTGTTCGGGCCGTTGAAGGCCGCGACCATGAACTGGGTTTGCTTGGTGATCAACACCTCTTCCGACTTGCCGAAAAAGAATTGTCCGAGCCAGGGATGGTTGAACATCACTTCGTAGAAACGCTCGTGCACCCGGTAAACGCCTGCCTCGCCGCCGATTTCATCCAGCAGATTCGGGTCGTAGGTGCTTTCGTCATACAGCGGGCGCGCTTCGGCGCGGCGATCGCATGTACTCATCGCCTGTTTCATCACGCGGGCGACGTCGTCGAAAACGCCGTTCCAGGCGGCTTGCAATTCGGGCGTGAAGCGCTCGCCGAGATGCTCTGCGAGCGCTTTTAGCAGCGCCTGTTTCAGCGTATCGAAATGCTCGATTTGCGCGCCGTATTTCACCAGATGGCGCTCGCCCAGTTTGACGACCGATTCGGCGATGTTTTCGAGATATTTGACGTTCTGCAGCGCGGCCAGCATGTTGAAAAACTTCCGGTTCAGAAACACGGTGTTGCCCGGCAGGACTTTTTTCAGATTGATGTCGAGATGGAACAGTTCGCGGTAGAACAGGCGCGAAAGTTCTTCCCGGCTGTCCGCGATGTCGTCGATGCAGTTTTTGACTAACAATCTTTGGGTTTTCATGGCTCAATCGTATTCATTTAATAAGGGGAGGGGATGCCGGGCGATTCAGCCGAGCATTTGCTGAACCATCTCGATTTCATCCTTGGCGATGTCCAGGATCGTGATACTGCCGTCCGCGTCGAAGGCGCCGGAGATCTTGTGATAGGCTGGCAGGGTGCCGATCTTCGGCAGCGTTTTAAAGCCGACCTTGCCGATCAGGCTGTGTAATTGCGCCAGCATCACGATGTCCGCGTAATCGGCCGGTGCGCCGGTATTGCGCTGCCAGTCTTCCGAGTGGGTCACGACATCGTCGAAGTCGGCCGGAAAACTCCATTGCCGGATGAGATTCAGGCCGACCGGTCCGTGCAGTCTGTCGATCGTTTCGTTCAGATGATCGGCGTTCAAGGCCAGTTCGATGTGCTGATCGGCAAAGGTCAGTATCGGGACTTTGCCGATGTCGTGGATCAGCCCTGCCAGCATCGCGCGGTCGGGGTCGAAACCTTTCGCCTGATGCGCGAGCACCGCGCTGATCGAGGCGACAAAGCTGCTGTGTGTCCACAGTTCGATCATTTTATGACGGATGAACGGCGACCTGGCGGTAAAGACTGTTTTCAGCGAAAACGCGGTGATGATGTCTTGCGCGGCCTTCAGTCCGAGCCGGGTGATCGCTTCCGGGCAGCTTTCGATCGTTTTGCGGCCGCAGTACAGGGCGCTGTTCGAAATCTTGATCAGGCGCGCGGTCAGCGAAGGGTCGAGCTGCACGATGCGGGCGATTCGGGTGCTGTTGGCTTTTTCATCATTGATCGCGCGGCGGATTTTGAAGGCGACCTCGGGGATCGTCGGCAGGATCAGCTCGTTGTTTTCGAGATGCCGGCGGCACGCCTCAAGTAGCCTGTTTTCGGCTGGCATGGCGTCGGAGGCTGGGGTGATCGGTTCGGCAACTGGCATGGAATGGCTTTAAAATTCGGACAATGAGGCAAGTTTAGTTTAAAATTCGCCTCTTTGTGCAAAGGCCGAACGGCCAAGATTTTCTTATCATGCAGGATACATCGACCGAGGTCATCGCGACCTTAACCACGATACGGGACTATATCCGTTGGGCGGCCAGCCGCTTTAGCGATGCCCAGGTTTATTTCGGCCATGGCTCGCTGACCGCGATCGACGAGGCGGCCGGATTGATATTGCACACGCTGCATATGCCTTACAACGTGTCGCCGTTTTATCTGGAAGCGGTGCTGACGCATCCGGAACGCCAGGCCTTGATCGACATCGTCGAGCGCCGGGTCAACGAAAGAAAGCCGGCCGCGTATCTGACCCATGAAGCGATTTTCGCGGGCCTGTCGTTTTATGTCGATGAGCGGGTCCTGGTGCCGAGATCGCCGATCGCGGAACTGATCGAACAGCGTTTTGCGCCCTGGGTCGACGAGGATAGCGTCGATGCTATCCTGGATTTGTGCACCGGCAGCGGCTGTATCGCGATCGCCTGCGGCTATGCATTTCCGACCGCTTCAGTCGATGCGGTCGATTTGTCGCCCGATGCGTTGGCGGTGGCCGAAATCAATGTCAGGAAGCATCAGTCCGAGGATTCGGTGACGCTGTATCAGTCCGACTTGTTTGATGCGCTGCCGAATAAGCGTTATGACATCATCGTCAGCAATCCGCCTTATGTCGCGGTCGCCGAATGGGAAAGCCTGCCGCCCGAATACCACGCCGAACCCGAGATGGGCTTCACCGGCGGCAAGACCGGGCTCGACATCGTGCTGCGCATCCTGGCCGAAGCGAAAGACCATCTGACCGAACAGGGCATCCTGGTCGTCGAAGTCGGCAGCAGCGCGCAAACGCTGCAGGACGCGTTTCCGGACATTCCTTTTTATTGGCTCGATTTCGAGCGCGGCGGCGACGGCGTGTTCTTGCTGACCGGCGAGCAACTCGCGCTCTATCACGACTCATTCATCGCGGCTTTGGATTAATATGTCTGGCAATACCTTCGGAAAACTGTTCACCGTCACCACCTTCGGCGAAAGCCACGGGCCCGCGCTCGGCTGCATCGTCGACGGCTGCCCGCCGGGGCTCGAACTCTCTGAGGCTGACATCCAGCTCGATCTCGACCGCCGGAAACCCGGCACCTCCCGGCATACCACGCAGCGGCGCGAGGCGGACGAAGTCAAGATCCTGTCCGGCGTGTTCGAAGGCAAAACGACCGGCACGCCGATCGGGCTGTTGATCGAAAACACCGATCAGCGCTCGAAGGATTACTCAAAAATCGCCGAGTCGTTCCGGCCCGGCCATGCCGATTATACCTATCAGCAAAAATACGGTTTTCGCGATTACCGCGGCGGCGGCCGTTCCTCCGCGCGCGAAACCGCGATGCGGGTCGCGGCGGCCTCGATCGCGAAAAAATACCTGAAGGAAAAGGCCGGCATCGAGATTCGGGGCTTCTTGGCGCAGTTGGGTCCGATCAAGATCGACAAGCTGGACTGGTCGGTCGTGAACACGAATCCGTTCTTTTGCCCGGATCAAGCGCGCGTACCCGAGCTCGAAGCCTACATGGACGCCTTGCGCAAGGAAGGCGAGTCGATCGGCGCGCGCATCAATGTGGTCGCGACGAACGTGCCGCCGGGCCTCGGCGAGCCGATCTTCGACCGGCTCGATGCGGATCTTGCGCATGCGTTGATGAGCATCAATGCGGTCAAGGGCGTCGAAATCGGCGACGGTTTCGCCTGCATCGACAGCAAGGGTACCCGGTTCCGCGACGAGATCACCCCGGACGGCTTTCTGAGCAATCATGCCGGCGGCATTCTGGGCGGCATTTCGAGCGGCCAGGACGTGATCGCGAGCATTGCGCTGAAGCCGACTTCGAGCCTGCGCCTGCCCGGTCGATCAATTAATGTGCGCGGCGAGCCGATCGAAGTGGTCACCGAAGGCCGCCACGATCCTTGCGTCGGCATCCGCGCGACGCCGATCGCGGAGGCGATGGTCGCGATCGTGATCATGGATCATTATCTCCGGCATCGGGCGCAGAATAGCGATGTGCGCTCCGGCTTGCCGATTTTACGATAGGTTCCAAAGGCGCAAGGCAAAGCAATCTTTGTCCCTGCGTCTGCAGCAAGTCCCGGCCGTGACTCCCTTTTTGCCTAGACCGCTTTGATGTCCATTCCCTATTGGCGCCTGTCGGGTTTCTATCTGTTTTATTTCGGTACGCTCGGCGGCTTTTTGCCCTATTGGAACCTGTACCTGAAACAGCTCGGTCTCGATGCGGTGCAGATCGGCAATCTGTCCGCGGTGCTGGTCGGGACCCGGATCATCGCGCCGAATTTTTGGGGCTGGATCGCGGATCGGACCGGCAGGAGTCTGCGCCTGATCCGGGTGACGCTGTTTTTCTCGGCGCTGGCTTTTTCGGGCTTTCTGGCCGTGCGGGGTTATGTCGAGCTGGCGGCCTGCACCTTCGGTTTTGGCGTCTTCTGGAACGCCTCGTTGCCGCTTTTCGAGGCGGTCACCCTGGCGCATCTCGGCGACGATTCGCACCGTTACAGCCGGATACGGTTGTGGGGCTCGATCGGCTTCATCGTGACGGTGCTGGGTCTCGGTTGGTGGTTTGACCGCCAGCCGATCGCGCAGCTGCCGCTGTTCCTGGTCACGCTGCTGCTGTTGAACTGGATCGTGACGCTGATGCTGCGAGGAACCGCTCCCCGCCAGTCGCACGCGGAGTCGTCCGGCGTGCTGTCGGTATTGAAGAAGACCGAGGTGCTGGCCTTCCTGGTCGTGTCGATGCTGTTGCAGGCCGCGCATGGGCCCTATTATGTTTTTTATTCGATCTATCTCCAGCAACTGGATTATTCGGCCGCGACGACCGGCAGCCTCTGGGCGCTGGGCGTGTTCGCGGAGATCATCCTGTTCATTTTCATGCGGCCCTTGCTTGGCCGTTTCAGCCTGCGCGGCATTCTGCTCTGGAGTCTGCTGTTGGCGACCGCGCGCTGGCTGCTGATCGGCTGGTACGCCGACAATCCGGCCTTGCTGGTGTCGGCGCAGCTGCTGCATGCGGCGAGTTTCGGTTCCGCGCATATTGCGGCGATCCATTTGGTGCAGCAGTATTTCGGCGAGCAGCATCTGAGCAAGGGGCAGGCGCTGTACAGCAGTTTCAGTTTCGGCGTCGGCGGCATGCTCGGCAGTCTGTACAGCGGCTATTACTGGGATAAGATCGGCGCCGGCATGATTTTTACGATTGCGGCGCTGTTATGTTTTTTGGCTTTTGTGATCGCCTTTGCAGGGATGCGCGGAAGCATGGCGAAATCGTCGCGGCAAGGCTAAAATACAAGGTTTAGGCGAGTTCGTGACTTCGCAAACTTTTTTGAATAACAAGGTGTAATGTGTTTGAAATAATTAAAAGCGGCGGCTGGATGATGTGGCCCTTGATGATCTGTTCGATCGGCATGATGGGCATTGTTGCGGAACGGTTCTGGACCCTCCAGCGCAAAAAAATCATGCCGCAGGATCTGGTTTTGCAAGTCTGGAAGCTGCATCGTGAAAACCGGATCGACGAAATGACGCTGCGCCGGCTCAAAACCAGTTCGCCCTTGGGACACATCATCGCGGCCGGCATCGCGAACAGCGATCACGGACGCGAGCTGATGAAAGAATCGATCGAAGACGTCGGGCGTCAGGTGACGCACGATCTCGAGCGTTTTCTGGATGCGCTCGGCACCATTGCCGAAGTCTCTCCCTTGCTGGGTTTGCTGGGCACCGTGTTCGGCATGATCGAGATTTTTTCCGAACTGCTGCATCATGGCGCCGGCGATCCGACGGTGCTGGCAGGCGGCATTTCGGTCGCGCTGATCACGACCGCGACCGGTCTGTCCGTCGCGATTCCTAGCCTGATCTTTCATCGCTATTTCCTACGCCGAGTCGATGAATTTGTGATCAACATGGAAATGGAAGCGTTGCGTCTGATCGAGATGATGCACGGCGAGCGCGAGGCCGTTCTATGAATTTCCATCGTAAAAAAAGGCGAAAAATCGATATCACCTTGATCTCGATGATCGATGTGCTGTTTGTGCTCTTGCTTTTTTTTATGGTGTCCACGACGTTCAACCGGCAGACCCAAGTTAAAATCAGATTGCCCGAAGCCAGCGCAGCCGAGGCGGAAGCGCCGCCAAAATCGATTACCTTGGTGATCGATGCGGACGGACTGTATTATGTGAAGGGCGCCGACGGCATGCTGCACCAATTGGTCGACCAAAAACCGGAGACCTTGCTGCGCGAACTGCAAAAAATGGCGACCACTGGCACCGACCTGCCTTTCATCATCAGCGCGGACGGCAAGACGCCGCATCAGGCGGTGATCAGCGCGCTCGATGCGGCGGGCCGGGCCGGTTTTACGCATATTACCTTCGAAGCGCAGCAGCCGAAATCTGCGCCATGACAAAACGGCTGTCGCGGCTGGCGGCGCAGGTCTGGTATCAAAAAACCGCCGTCGGCGCGCTGCTCTGGCCCTTGAGCAAGCTGTTCGAAGCCATCGTCTGGCTGCGCAGGACGGGCTATCGCCTGGGGCTTCGTAAAACCACGACCTTTAAGGTTCCGGTGGTCGTGGTCGGCAATATCACGGTCGGCGGCGCGGGCAAGACGCCTTTGGTCCTTTGGCTGGCGCAGTTTTTAAAGGCACAAGGCTACCATCCCGGCATCGTCAGCCGGGGTTATGGCGGCAAGCCTGAGGGATGGCCGCAATGGGTCGATGCGGCGAGCGCTGCCGGCGCAGTCGGCGATGAAGCGCTGTTGATCGCGACAAAAACCGGCTGCCCGATGGCGGTGTCGCCGCGGCGCCCGGAGGCTTGCCGGTCGCTGCTCGATAAGGCCTCTTGCGACGTGCTGCTGTCCGATGACGGTTTGCAGCATTACGCGCTCGGCAGAACGATCGAGATCGCGGTGATCGATGGCGAAAGGCGCTTCGGCAACGGCTGGTGCCTGCCGGCGGGGCCGCTTCGGGAATCTGTCACCCGGCTCAAGGAAGTCGATCTGATCGTCGTGAACGGCGGCGAGGCGCGGCCCGGCGAGTTTGCGATGCGAATGACGATGCAGGAAGCGGTCAACCTGATGACCGGCGAGCGCAGGCTGCTGGCCGAATTCAAGTCCGCCCCTTGCCATGCAGTCGCCGGGATCGGCCATCCGGCGCGGTTTTTTCAGGGCCTCGAAAGGGCGGGGCTGACTTGCATCACACATGATTTTCCGGATCATTTTGCCTTTCAGGCTCGGGATGTCGACTATGGCGATGCGCTTCCGGTTCTAATGACCGAGAAGGATGCGGTAAAATGTAAACAATTTGCCAACGCAAGGCTTTGGGCCGTTCCGGTAGAGGCTAATCTGGACCCGGCTTTTGCGGCGCGGTTAATCGAATTATTAAGTGAGACCCATGATAGATAAAAAATTGCTCGACATTCTGGCTTGCCCGATCTGCAAGAGTTCGCTGGTTTACGACAAGGCCAAACAGGAACTGATTTGCAAGCCCGACCGGCTGGCGTTTCCAATCCGCGACGATATTCCGGTGATGCTCGAAGACGAGGCGCGCGCGCTCAGTTTCGAAGAAGTCGAAGCCTACAGATGAGCGTTCGCTTCAAGGTCGTGATCCCGGCGCGCTACGGATCGACCCGGCTGCCCGGCAAGCCTTTGCTTCCTATCGCGGGTAAACCGATGATCGCGCATGTCTGCGAACGCGCGCGCGAGGCCGCGGCGGACGCGGTCGTGGTTGCGACCGACGACGAGCGGATTTTCCGCGCCGTTCAGGCATTGGGCATCGACGCGGTGATGACCCGTCCCGATCACCAGAGCGGCACCGAGCGCATCGCGGAGGTCGCCGAAAAACTCGGCTGGGCCAGCGGTGACATCGTCGTGAACCTGCAAGGCGACGAGCCCTTGCTCGATCCGAAGTACCTGCGCGCGGCCGCGGCAGTGTTGGCCGGCCAAGAGCAGGCCGGCATCGCGACCTTGGCGGCCGCGATTCACGACAGCGCGGAAGTCTTCAATCCGAACGCGGTCAAGGTCGTCTTGAACCGGCACGGCTACGCGCTGTATTTCAGCCGTGCGCCGATTCCCTGGGATCGGGACGGCTTTGCCGCCGGCAACCGGACGTTGTCCGGCAACATGCCTTATTACCGGCACATCGGCCTATATGCGTACACGGTCGATTTTTTGCGCCGTTACTGCCATTGGGATGCTTCGGTACTCGAGAAAACCGAGTCGCTCGAACAGCTCCGTATCCTGTGGCAAGGCGAAGCGATCGCGGTCAGCATCGTCGATCAAATTCCGCCGGCCGGCGTGGATACGCTGGAAGACTTGCAGCGCGTCGAGCAGTTTCTCGGCTCGGCGGGCTAGACTATGCCGTCGCTCAATGACGGACCCTTTCAATTATTTTTTGTATAGATCTGAATAAATGGACCAATTTCCTCGTATCAGCCGCTTGCCCCCCTATGTTTTCAATATCGTGAACGAACTGAAGGCCAAAGCGCGAGCGGCGGGGGAGGACATTATCGATTTCGGCATGGGCAACCCGGATCAGCCGACGCCGGATCATATCGTGAACAAGATGCTCGAAGCGGCGAAGCGGCCGGACACGCACCGCTATTCGATGTCGAAAGGCATCCCGCGCCTGCGCAAGGCGATCTGCACCTGGTACAAGAACCGCTTCGATGTTGACCTGGACCCGGAAACCGAAGCGATCGTCACGATCGGCTCGAAAGAAGGCCTCGCGCATCTGGCGCTGGCGACCCTGGGCCCCGGCGACGTGGTGCTGGTGCCGAATCCTGCCTATCCGATCCATCCTTACGGAGTCGTGATCGCGGGCGCCGATTTGCGCCACGTGCCCTTGGTGCCGGGCGTCGATTTCATCGAGGAATTGCAGCGCGCGATCGGCGAATCGTGGCCGAAGCCGAAGATGCTGATTTTGAATTTTCCGGGCAATCCGACCAGTCAATGCGTCGAGCTGGACTTTTTTGAAAAGATCATCGCGCTCGCGAAAGAACACAATATTTGGGTTGTGCACGACATCGCCTATATCGACATCGTCTTCGACGGCTACAAGGCGCCTTCGATATTGCAGGTTCCGGGGGCGAAAGACATCGCAGTCGAATTTTTCTCGCTGTCGAAAAGCTACAACATGCCGGGCTGGCGCGTCGGCTTCATGTGCGGCAATCCGAAGCTGGTCGGCGCCTTGGCGCGGATCAAATCGTATCTCGACTACGGCACCTTCACGCCGATCCAGATCGCCGCGATCACCGCGCTCGAAGGGCCGCAGGAGTGCGTGCAGGAAATCGCCGCGATGTACCAGCGGCGGCGCGACGTGCTCTGCGAAGGCTTGAACGCGGCCGGCTGGCCGGTCGAGAAGCCGAAGGCGACGATGTTCGTGTGGGCGCCGATCCCCGAGCCTTATAAAGCGATGGGGTCCCTGGAATTCTCGAAAAAGCTGCTGATCGAGGCGAAAGTCGCGGTCGCGCCCGGCATCGGCTTCGGCCAGTACGGCGACGATCATGTCCGCTTCGGCCTGATCGAGAATGAACACCGCACCCGGCAGGCGGTGCGTGGTATTCGCCATATGATGAAAAAGGACAAGGTTGTATAATATCCGTTTTTTTATTAAAAAACGGATCAGGAGATTGTTTTGAAACCGGTAAAAGTCGGAATATTGGGGCTAGGGACGGTCGGCGGCGGCACGGTCAATGTCCTGAGGCGTAATGCGGTCGAAATCGCCCGCCGGGCCGGGCGCGAAATCATCGTGACCCGCGCGTCGAGTCGTGACCTCGGCAAGCCGCGCATTTGCAGCACCGAAGGCATCACGGTCACGGCCGATCCCTATGATGTGATCAACGACCCCGAAATCGACATCGTGCTCGAATTGATCGGCGGCTCAGGTCCCGTCAAGGACATGGTGTTGGCCGCGATCGCAAACGGCAAGCATGTGGTCACCGCGAACAAATCGCTGATCGCGCTGCACGGCAACGAAATTTTCGCGAAAGCCCGCGAGAAAGGCGTGATCGTCGCGTTCGAGGCGGCGGTTGCCGGCGGCATTCCGATCATCAAGGCGATCCGCGAGGGCCTCAGCGGCAATCAGATTCAATGGCTGGCCGGCATCATCAACGGCACCGGCAATTTCATCCTGACCGAGATGCGCGAAAAAGGCCGCGATTTTGCGGACGTGCTGGCCGAGGCGCAGGCTCTGGGCTATGCCGAAGCCGATCCGACCTTCGATGTCGAAGGCATCGACGCCGCGCACAAACTGACGATCCTGGCCTCGATCGCATTCGGCATTCCGTTGCAGTTCGACAAGGTCTATACCGAAGGCATCACCAAGATTACCCGTCTCGATGTCGATTATGCGGAAAAACTCGGCTACCGGATCAAGCATCTGGGCATCGCGCGCAAAACCGATGAGGGCATCGAACTGCGCGTGCATCCGACCCTGATCCCCGAACGCCGCTTGATCGCGAACGTGAACGGCGTGATGAACGCGGTGCTGGTCAAGGGCGATGCCGTCGGCCCGACCTTGTATTACGGCGCCGGCGCGGGCGCCGATCCGACCGCCTCGTCCGTGGTCGCGGATGTGATCGACGTGGCCCGCGCCTTGACCAGCGATCCGGAAAACCGGGTTCCGCATCTGGCCTTCCAGTCCGATGCGATCAAGGACATCCCGATACTTTCACCCGACCGCTTCAAGTCGGCCTATTACCTGCGCCTGAATGCCGAAGACAAGCCCGGCGTGCTGGCCGACGTGACCAAAATCCTGGCCGACCATCAGATCAGCATCGAAGCGATCATTCAAAAAGAACCACTGGCAAACGAAACGGCGGTGCCGATCATCTTGCTGACGCAGGTCACGCTCGAAAAAGAAATGAACGATGCGATCCGGAAGATCGAAGCCTTGCCAACCGTGACCGGCCAAGTCTGCCGGATTCGCCTGGAAACCTTGGGATAAATAACACATGTCTATTGCAAAACATTACACCGGTCTGATCGACCGCTACCGCGATCGTCTGCCGGTTTCGGCCTCGACGCGCATCATCAGCCTGAACGAAGGCAACACCCCGCTGATTCAGCTGCAAAACATTCCGCGCCTGTCCGGCAAGGATGTCGATATCTACGTCAAATTCGAGGGCCTGAATCCGACCGGTTCGTTCAAGGATCGCGGCATGACGATGGCGGTCACCAAGGCGGTCGAAGAAGGCAGCCGCGCGATCATCTGCGCCTCGACCGGCAACACGTCTGCCGCGGCGGCGGCCTATGCCGCGCGCGCCGGCATCAAGGCCTTCGTGATCATTCCGGAAGGCAAGATCGCGCTCGGCAAGCTCGCGCAAACCCTGATGTACGATGCGACGATCATCCAGATCCGGGGCAATTTCGACCAGGGTATGACTCTGGTCAAGGAAGTCGCAGAGCTGGCGCCGGTCACGATTGTGAATTCGATCAATCCGTACCGGATCGACGGCCAGAAGACCGCTTCCTTCGAAATCATCGACGCGCTCGGCGAGGCGCCGGACTATCATTGCCTTCCGGTCGGCAACGCAGGCAACATTACCGCTTACTGGAAAGGCTACAAGGAATATTCGACCGACAGCGACACGCACAAGGCGGTGACTTCGAAGCGCCCGGTCATGTGCGGCTACCAGGCGGCTGGCGCCGCGCCGTTTTTGGCAGGCCATCCAATCGACAATCCGGAAACGATCGCGACCGCGATCCGCATCGGCAACCCGCAATCCTGGGATTTCGCCTGGGCCGCGCAAAAGGAATCCGGCGGCTGGTTCGACAAATTTACCGACGAAGAGATTCTCGAAGCGCAAAAGCTGCTGTCGCAGCATGAGGGCATCTTCTGCGAGCCGGCCTCGGCGACTTCGCTGGCGGGCGCCTGGCGCGACATCAAGAGCGGCAAGATTCCCGAAGGCAGCAAGATCGTCTGCACCTTGACCGGCACCGGACTGAAAGACCCGGATACCGCAATCAAGCAATGCGCGGCGGCGCGCACCTTGACGATCGACGCCGAACTCGATGCGGTCAAGCGGGCGATTCTGGATCATATGTAAAATCGCCAGCCCTTTCAAGGCCACAAAATTTCTTATTATCCACTCGCGGAGGGTCGGATTGCCGGTTGTCGGCGGTCCGGCCTTTTGAATTTTTCCGGGTTGGCTTCTTTTTCTTGAGGATACTGTCATGCCCTCAGATTCCCGTCCCCCCGTTCGTGAACAACTCGCCAGCCTGGCATTTGGCGCCGTTGGCGTCGTTTTCTGCGACATCGGCACCAGCCCGCTCTACGCGTTGAAGAAAGTCTTCCAGGACGGCATCACGGTCGATAGAGCCCATGTCCTCGGCGTGCTGTCGCTGATATTCTGGTCGCTGACCCTGGTCGTCGCCTGCAAGTACACGCTTTTCATCCTGCGCGCGAATAATAAAGGCGAGGGCGGCATCATGGCGCTGATGGCGCTGGCCTTAAATGCTTGTCGGGACGATCCCCGTAAAACGGCCGCGGTCGTCAGTCTCGGCATACTCGGCGCTTCGCTGTTTTTCGGCGACATCATCATCACCCCGGCGATCTCGGTGCTCGGCGCGCTCGAGGGGCTGCAAGTCATTTCCCCTGCGTGGACCGACGATGTCAGGCCGATCGCGTTGCTGGTGTTGGGCGGACTGTTCATCTTTCAATCCTCGATCACGGTCAGGATAGGCAAAATTTTTTCGCCGGTGATGGTGTTATGGTTCGGCGTGCTCGCGCTGACGGGATTGATCAATCTGCTGCAGCATCCGGATGTGCTGCTGGCGGTCAATCCGGTTTACGCCGCGCAATTTTTGTGCGAAATCGGCTGGAAAGGCTTTCTGGTCATGGGGGCGATCGTGCTGGTGATTACCGGCGCCGAGGCGCTCTATGCCGATATGGGACCGTTCGGCCTGAAACCGGTCCGCCTGGCCTGGTTCGGTTATGTCTTTCCGGCCTTGCTGCTGAATTATTTCGGTCAGGGCGCCTTGCTGCTCGAAAATGCCGAGGCGGTGCAAAACCCGTTTTATTTTATGGTGCCGGTTTGGGCGCGTTTTCCGCTGCTGATTTTGGCCGCACTGGCGGCGCTGATCGCTTCGCAGGCGGTGATTTCGGGCGCCTTCTCGGTGATACGGCAGGCGATTCAGCTCGGCTATTGCCCGCGCCTGAATGTCCTGCATATCTCGGACGGCGAAAAGAGCCGCGTGTATTTGCCGGCCGTCAATTGGCTCTTGATGATCGCGGTGACCACGCTGGTGTTCAATTTCCAGTCGACCTCGGCGCTGGCGTCCGCCTATGGCATTGCGGTGACCGGGACGATGATCGTCGATACGGTGTTGGCTTTTATCGTGATCCAGGCGCTCTGGCAATGGCAAAGAGTCAAGAGCTTGGCTTTCCTGGCGATATTCCTGGCGATCGACTTCCAGTTTCTGTTTGCGAACAGCCTGAAGATTCAGACCGGCGGCTGGGTGCCGCTGGGGGTCGGCGCGCTGGTCTATATCGCGATGACCACCTGGATCAAGGGGCGCGCGCTGCTGCACGACTACATGGAAGAGAAGCATTTGCTGTTCGAGGAGCTCGAACAGGAAATCACCGGCCACTTGGTCACCGTCGAAGGCACCGCGATTTATCTTGCCAGAACGCTCAAAGGCGTGCCGCCGGTGCTGCTGCACAATCTCGAACACAATCACGCGCTGCATGAGCAGGTGATCGTGCTGACCATCGTCACCAAAGACGAGCCTTATGTGGACGAAGCGCACCGGCTCAAGATTCGCATGTTCGGTAAAAACCGCAAATTCTACCGGGTGAAACTGTATTACGGTTTCAAGCAGAACGCGGACGTGCGCCGGGCGCTCGAATTGTTGAACCGGGAAGGCCTGGTTTTCGATCCGAAAAAGGTGTCTTTTTTCATCGGCAGCGAGCGGGTCTCATTCCGGATGCGCAGTCCGATGCCGCCCTGGCGGCGCGGTATCTTTTGTTTCTTGTTCGACAATTCGACCAGCCCGATCGACTTTTTCAAGATTCCGGTGGACCGCGTGGTCGAACTGGGGGTCAGGGTTGAGCTATAGCGCTTTGCTAGGGTGAACGGGGCGGGACTGCAAGACCTCTGGGGTTTTTAAAGCCTCGGAGGTCTTGCCGTTTTCAGGCGACTGTTTTATTTGGCAATCAGATAGCCGGTGACCGTGCCGGAGATCGCGGCGGCATGGCCTTGCAGCGGGTCGGAAAATCTACAGTTGATTTCGGGAACCAAACCGGACTCGACATAGAGTGTGAGAGGCTGGCTGGCGACGCGCGCGGCGATTCGTGTGTGCGCCGGCGAAGCAATGCGGGATTGAGGTCCCAACATCAGCGGGTGGCTGGGGCTGACCTGAGTGATGCGGTTGTCCTGCGTGCCGGCATAAACGAAGCAACTGACGTCAATCGCGGAGTCGTCGGTTTCGGCGACCACCGAAACTTGCTGCACCACGAGACGCGATCCCGGCGGGACCTTCTGCATTTCCAGTACCAGCGAACGGTCGCCTTGAATGGATTGCGTGTCGGTCCAACTGTCGTTTTGATAAGGGACTTTGCCGACCGGACTGATTTCCTTGGCGGGAGGCGTCACCGCATCGGTGCCGGATTGTGCGGCAATGCCGGGCGTGCCGGCGAGAGAGAATAGCGTTAGAATCGTCGCTGGAATAAGCGCTTGCTTGGACATGAGGTACCCCGGGTTATTTTTATTGTGGTATTTGTGCAGGACTGAACTGGCTAACAAAATGAGTCGGCCGCCGCTATTGTAGTGCCGGCATCTTGTCATTTTCAAGCAAATTGACTTCATCAACGGTAGAGGAATTGTATGGCGTTTGACTGGATGCCGGTGGCGATCATCGCCGGTTTGTTAGGGATGATCATCGTGATCATGCAGTGGCTCGCGTTGCGGCGTTTGCAGGCTTTGCTGACGGCGGCGCAGGGCGTCGATGCCGAGGTGACGATGAGGGCGTTAAAAGATCAGGAAACCGCCTTGAAGCAGGGCTTTGCCGAATTCCGGAAGGAACTCCGGGAGGTTAGCGCGGAAAATCGGCGCGAGTTGCAGGAGGCGTTTAAAAATCTCCAGGATACCTTGCTGAACCGGATCGCCGAAAACCAGCGCACCCAGCATGCGCAGATGGACACGTTCAAGAATGGCTTGGTCAGCCTGTCCGAAAGGCTGATCAATAACGCGAACGAATTCAGGGAAAGCGTCGGCCGGTCGTTTCAGGTGACCGGCGACTCGTTGAGCCGGAAACAGGACGATTTTCGCGACAAAACCGCCGAAACCTTAACCCAGTTTCAGGAAGGCATCAAAGCCGACGCGCAGCAAAACCGGCAGGAGCTGAGCGCGGGGCTCGGTTCGTTCGAAGGCAAGTTTGCCGAAGGCATCAAGGATTTCAACGAACAGCTCCGGCTTAAGTTTAGCGATTTGAACCGCCAGCAGCAGGAAGCAAATCAGTTGGCCAAGGCCGGCATCAACGAAATCCGGGAAACGATCGAAAAACAGTTGCAGGCGATCCGGGAGGACAACACCCGGCAGCTGAATGAAATGCGCCAGACTGTCGATGAAAAGCTGCACAATACGCTGGAGCAGCGTCTCGGCGAGTCGTTCAAACGGGTCAGCGACCAGTTGGAGCAGGTGCATAAGGGGCTGGGCGAGATGCAGACGCTGGCGGTCGGGGTCGGCGACTTGAAGAAAGTGTTGTCGAATGTGAAGACGCGCGGCATCCTCGGCGAATATCAGCTCGGCAACATTCTTGAGCAAATCCTGGCGCCCGAGCAGTACGACGTGAATGTCGCAACCAAAAAAGGCAGCCAGGCGAATGTCGAATATGCGGTCAAATTGCCGGGCAAGGCCGACGACAAGACCGTCTGGCTGCCGATCGATTCGAAATTTCCGCTCGAAAGCTATCAGTTGCTGCTCGGCGCGCTGGACGAAGGCAATCCGGCGGCGGTCGATGCGGCACAAAAACAGTTATTGAAAGCGATCGAAAGTTTCGCGAAAGACATCGCCGGCAAATACCTCGACCCGCCACATACGACCGATTTTGCGATCATGTTTCTGCCGGTCGAAAGTTTGTACGCGGAAGTCTTGCGTTCGCCGGAGCTGTTCGAAAAACTGCAACGCACTTACCGGGTCACGATTACCGGGCCCACCACCTTGTCGGCTTTGTTGAACAGCCTGCACATGGGCTTTCGGACGCTGGCCGTGCAACAACGCAGCAGCGAAGTCTGGAAGGTGCTGGCCGAGGTGAAGACCGAATTCGGCAAGTATTCCGAGCAATTGAATCTGGTCTATAAACAACTCTCGACCGCATCGATTTCGCTGGAAAAACTGCAAACGACGCGCACCTCGGCGATGGAAAGAAAATTGCGCGGCGTCGAGATACTGGGCATCGAGAGCGATGCGGAGCCGATTGCTTTGCCGGAGCCGGATTGAAGCGTATCCGCTTAACTTTGACCGGGCACCGGTCTTGCAATGAGCGCGGGGACTGACCTGATTCGGCGCACGTTATACGCGGCTTAGGCCAGTCTCCGGTGCCGCCATAGGGCTATTACGGTAAAATGGCCGGCAGATGCGCTCTGATGTCGGCCGCACTCAGGTTGGCAAGATTTTTGTTCAGTTCCAGGCTGATATGCGTTTTCACATGGTTCGGCATGTGTTGTCTGATCAAGCCCAGAATGGACGGATCGGCGACCACGATCAATCGGTCGAAGCGGTTGGTATTATGCGCGAGTTCGATAGAATGCACGATTTGGGTTGCGAACACCTCGGCCTCGTGCTTTTTCGGATCGGTCTCTTGTTCGAAGGCATGGCCGCCGAGTCCGCCCGGATTCTTGACCCTGCCGGGCAGGTCCGACGTCATCTCCCGGTCATGCATGCGCCCTTCTTCGTGGACTAGCGTATCGAATTCCTCTAACGGCGAGGAAGACGAATCCATCTGAAAAAAACGCGCGCGCGTATGATCTGCAACAACTACCCAGGTGGTCATAGGTGTATCCTCAGTGATTGATGAATGGGGTGTCTGGAGTCAACCCTGATTATTGTGCGCGCACGCCTTGTGGTTGGCTATTGGTATGATTACCTAGCGCTTTCCTGCAAAAAACGGCGGCGGGTATCCAAGCCGGCTCAAAGGCTTTATGATATGGGGTTGCAGGTTTCGGCCACCCAGACCCCATCTCTCGCTTGACCAGAAAAAAACGCCACTCAAAACACCGTCACTCCCCGCCGTTAGCGCTTCGGGCCACCCTATACAAATTCGCCTGGCAGGCCATGCTGGCCTTCGTGGCTTCATCGGTCGGATTTTGCCTGTTGTTTCGCTGGCTGCCGCTGCCGACGACCGCGTTCATGCTGAATCGCCATGTCGAGGATTTCCGTTACGAAACCACATTCAAGTCGATCGATTACCACTGGGTGGGCGCCAACAGGATTGCGCCGGCCGCTTACCAGGCGGTGATCGCGTCCGAGGATCAGCGTTTTTTTGACCATGCGGGGTTTGATTTCCGCTCGATTCAGGCGGCGGTCGATAACTATGCCGAGGGGCGCCGCCTCAGAGGGGCGAGCACGATTTCGCAGCAGGTCGCGAAAAACCTGTTTTTAAGCCCGTCCAAAAGCTTTGTCCGCAAAGGCTTCGAGGTCTGGTTTACGCTCCTCCTGGAGACGTTCTGGAGCAAGGAGCGGATTTTGACCGTTTATTTGAACATCGCGGAATTCGGCGATCATCTGTTCGGCATCGAGGCGGCGAGCCGGCGCTATTTCGGCAGCCCGGCCAGTCAATTGAGCCGGCCGCAGGCGGCCCTGCTCGCGGCGACGCTGCCGAATCCGCTGCGCCTGAAGGCGGCGCGTCCGTCGTCTTATGTGCATGCGCGGCAACAATGGATTCTCCGGCAAATGCGCCATATCGTCTATCCGCGCTGAGATCGCTTCAATGTTGGCTCTTTATGTTGAATGCACGATCCTGCCTTGTCGTTGAACATCGGTTTTAGTCCCGGGTCTTACCCGCAGAGGAAATTTATATGAAAAAGTTTGTCATGCTGACGATGCTGTTTAGCTGTCTGATGCGAGGCGCCGAGAGTCGGGCCGAAGACAATCCGCAATGGGCGGTCGCGACCTTTGCGGGCGGTTGTTTCTGGTGCACCGAAGCCGGTTTTGAAAAACTCCCCGGCGTCAAAAAAGTCATCTCGGGATACAGCGGCGGTCAGGTCGAGAATCCTTCCTACAAAGAGGTGAGCGCAGGCCAGACCGGCCATGTCGAAAGCGTGCAGGTTTATTTCGATCCGAGCGAAATCGATTATACGACGTTACTGCAAGCCTTCTGGCGCATGATCGATCCGACCGACAGCGGAGGTTCGTTTGTCGATCGCGGCAATCAGTACCGCTCGGTGATTTTTTATCATGACGACGGACAAAAGGCGCTGGCCGAAAAGTCTCTTGCGGAACTGGCCGCATCGAAACGTTATTCGGCGCCGATCGTGACCGAAGTCCGGAAGTTCGAGTATTTTTATCAGGCCGAGGATAAACATCAGGATTATTACAAAAACAATCCGCTGATCTACAAATTTTGGCGCTACCGGTCGGGCCGCGATCAATATCTGGAAAAAACCTGGGGCGCCGATCTGCACTTGGCTATTGCCCCCAAGATAGATGGGCGCGCCTTTATCAAGCCGTCGCAGGAAGAATTGGCCAAGCGCCTGACCGAACAGCAATATCAAGTCACGCAGGAAGAAGCGACCGAGCCGCCGTTCGATAATCCCTACTGGAATGAAAAACGCGCCGGCATCTATGTCGACGTGGTCAGCGGCGAACCGCTGTTTTCGTCGAAGGATAAATACGATTCCGGCACCGGCTGGCCGAGCTTTACGAAACCCCTGGTCGAAGACAATATAATCAAGAAAAAGGATTTTCTGTTGATCATTCCGCGCACCGAGGTGCGCAGCCGCGCCGCCGGCTCGCATCTCGGCCATGTGTTTACCGACGGCCCAGAGCCGACCGGTCTGCGTTATTGCATCAATTCGGCCGCGCTGCGCTTCATTCCGGTCGAAGACATGGAAAAACAAGGCTATGGCCAGTTTTTGCCCGCATTCGGAAAATAGTCAATTGCCGAGGCGCGGCGTAACTGCCGGCCCGAACTATGATAAAATCCAGTCTTTATGACCCTGTTGCGGCGGTCCGGCGCCTTAGGCGGGCGGACCCGGCAACCCTGAGCTTAGCGCCTCAATGAACCCAGTTTCTGAAGCCAATCAACTGATAGACCGTTTCGGCAGAAAGATCGATTACTTGCGCATCTCGATCACCGACCGCTGCGACTTCCGCTGCGTCTATTGCATGGCCGAGGAGATGACGTTTCTGCCGCGCGCGCAGATTCTGACCCTCGAAGAGATCGAGACGATCGCGGCCGCCTTTACCGAACTCGGCGTCAAAAAAATCCGCATTACCGGCGGCGAACCCCTGGTCCGCAAAGGCGCGCTGGATTTGTTCGAGAGTCTCGGCAGGCTCCAGGGACTGAAGGAACTGGTGATCACGACCAACGGCGCTCAGCTCGAAACGATGGCCTCGGCCTTGAAAAAAGCCGGCGTCAAGCGCATCAATATCAGCCTCGACTCGCTGGACCCTGCAAAATTCAAGGCGATCACCCGCACCGGCAATCTGCAAACCGTGCTGAACGGCATCGCGGCCGCCAAGGCCGAGGGTTTCGAGCGGATCAAGATCAACACGGTCGTGCTGAAAGACAACAATCACCTTGAGGTCTGCGATCTGGTGCAGTTTGCGGTCGACAGCGAGATCGACATCAGCTTTATCGAGGAAATGCCGCTCGGCGTCGTCGAACACCACGACCGTTCCACGGCTTATTATTCGAGCGATCTGATCAAGAAGAATTTGGCGGCGCGCTTTTCATTGCTCGCGACGCCCGAAAAAACCGGCGGCCCGTCGAATTATTTTAGAGTCGCCGGCACGAAGTCCCGCGTCGGGTTCATCTCGCCGCACAGCCACAATTTCTGCAGCACCTGCAACCGGGTCCGGCTGACCGCCGAAGGCCGCCTGCTGCTCTGTCTCGGCAACGAACATTCGGTCGATCTGAAACAAGTGGTCCGCGCGCATCCGGGCGATATCAACCTGCTGAAACAAACCCTGATCGATGCGATGCAGATCAAACCGGCCCAACACGAATTCAATCTGCAGGAACAACCGGTGATCCTGCGTTACATGAACATGACCGGCGGCTAGGCCGCGCGTCTCCTTTTCTCTATTTTATCGAGTTTCTTGATGTCTTTTGAACAACTCGGCCTTGCCGCGCCGCTCTTGCAAGCGGTTGCGGAACAGGGCTATCTGACCCCGACCCCGATCCAACAACGAACGATCCCGCTGATTCTAGAAGGCCGGGACGTGCTGGCCGGCGCCCAGACCGGCACCGGCAAGACCGCCAGCTTCACGCTGCCGCTGTTGCAGCTTCTGGCCGAATCCGAAGCCAAACCGCAAAAACCGCGTAAGGTTCGCGCGCTGATTCTCGCGCCGACTCGCGAACTGGCCGCGCAGGTCTATGACAGCGTCAGGGCCTACGGCAAGCATTTGCCGTTATTCGCCGAAGTGATCGTCGGCGGCGTCAGCATCAACGGCCAGATCCGCAGCCTGCAACGAGGCTGCGACATCGTTGTCGCGACGCCGGGACGTTTGCTCGATCATTTGCTGCAAAGACACGTCGACCTGTCGCATATTGAAATGCTGGTGCTCGACGAGGCCGACCGGATGCTCGACATGGGTTTCCTGCCGGACATCCGCAGGATCATCGGGCATTTGCCGAAAAAGAAGCAAAGCCTGCTGTTTTCGGCGACCTTTCCGGAGGAAATCAAGGGACTCGCCAAACAATTGCTGCACGAACCGGCCGAGGTATCGGTCGCGCCGCGCAATAAGACCGCGGACAATATCAAGGAGCTGTGCTACGGCATCGGCAAGGAATACAAGCGCGAGCTCTTGTCTTATATGATCGGCAGCAACAACTGGAAGCAGGTGCTGATCTTTGTGCGCACCAAGCACGGCGCGGACCGGCTCGAAAAGCAGTTGGTCAAGGACGGCATCCGCACCGCCGCGCTGCACGGCGACAAATCGCAGGGCGCGCGGACAAGAGCGCTCGAACAGTTCAAGGCCGGCCAGGTCGCAGCCCTCGTCGCGACCGACATCGCCGCGCGCGGTCTCGACATCGACGACTTGCCGCATGTGATCAATTTCGATCTGCCGCAGGTGCCGGAAGATTACATCCACCGGATCGGCCGCACCGGCCGCGCGGGCGCGAACGGCGAGGCGATTTCGCTGGTTTGTCCGGAGGAAGCCTATCAGCTGGCCCAGATCGAAAAACTGCTCGGACGCGAACTGCCCAGGGTTGCCGACACCGGTTATGAGCCGGTATCGCTGAAAGTGGTGGATAAGCCGAGTTCGAAGGCGCCCAAGAATCCGTCCGGCAAAAAAGATTACCGGCATCACCAAAAGACGCCGGCGCGTACCGGCGGCAAACCAGCGGGCAAATCGGCTGGCAAACCACAGCGGCGTGCTCCGGGCAAGTAACAAACAGGGGAGGGCGGGGAGCACCCGCTTCTCGTCCCCGCCGTCCTATATTTAACCTTGATCTTTCCGCAAGCAAGTTGCTATGCTTTTGGATTTAATAACTATTACCGAGGAAGCACACGATGTCGATTTTGAATTCGTTAACCAAGCGCTCGCGCCTGAATTCCGCGATCAAGCAGACCAAGGAGGCCCGCAAGAGCGAAGGCAGCAAGGCGGAGTATCTGTTCAAGAAAGTCTATGAAGACTATGCCGACATCGTGCATGACGATCCGTTGCGGGCGGAAGCCCTTTATAATTGGGGGAATGCGCTATTTCTTCAAGCCAACACCAAGACCGGCGAAGAGTCTCTGGCGCTTTACCGCGATGCGATTTTGAAATTCGCCTTTTGCCTGACTCTGGACCCGAATTATCTGGCGGCCGCGATCGACGGCGGCGTTTGCTATATGGATATGGCGAGGCTGCAAAACGCGGCGAAAAATTCCGAATTGTATGTGAAGGCACAACACGAATTCGAAAGAGCCAATTCGATTCAGGCCGGCGCGGCCTCCTACAACCTTGCCTGTATCCATGCGTTGCGCGGAGAGAACGAGGCTTGCCTGAAAGCCCTGGAAACTTCACGCGACAAGGGCTATCTGCCGGAAACGCAAAGCATCGTGAACGATCCGGACATGGCGGGCGTGCAGAACCAGGCCTGGTTCGTCGAGTTCTTGGAATCCCGGACTAAGAAGACGGAGGAAGCGGCTCAGCCGGCAGAAGAGACGGTTGCGGATGAGGCGTCTGAAGCGGAAGAAGACAAAACTTCAGCCGACGCTTGAAAGAGCGGGGCAAATAGCCTCTCCTAAAACGCTTACTGTCGCCATCATTCGCGGGGGCAGGTTTTGCAATGGCAATAGATGTTTAAAATATTGCTTTGCTTCAAGACCTGGCCCCGTTCATTCCGCGCAATTTGACCAAATGCGCCTGTAAGGGCTGAACCCAATAAACCCTCATCGTTATACATAGATACCGTCATACCCGCCGGGAAGCGGGTATCCAGGCCAGGGATGGTAAGCTCTAAACCTCTCTGTAGCCTGGATTCCGGCAATCCCTGCCGGAATGACGGACTTATGTATAAAGGCATGCAATAAACCATCCGGCCTTTTGCGCCCTTGCCGTCGCGGATCAAAATCTCAGGTGCCCGTCTCGCGCGGAATGTTTCTTGTCGAAGTGCAGAATAAATCGATTGATCCAGTCCGTATAAGCCAGCTCGGTGCGGATGCTGTAATGCTTCGGGTGGATTTTGTCACGAACTTGATCTAGCAACTTGGGCGGCTTACCAGATAAATTTTGTGACTAGTATTGCATTTTGATTGGGATGTGATAATTTTTTGCACATTATTGAATAGAAATCAGTTTTTTGATTTTATAAATATTTAGACAGTCTTATGACGAAATTTTTTGCGTCTGTTAGGATGCATAATTGTAGTTAGATGCTTATGGCAACAATCGAGATTCTTGGCTGGAAGGAGCATGATGTTGGGTTCACAGGGTGGGATGGACACGCCCGAACTGAGCTTACGAAACGTCTCCGTCGAGCAATCAATACATCTCCGAGCGAACTCAAGAGCATGGCTCGCGGAATTCGTTCTCGCCAGTGCATCACTTTGCGCAACGTCCACGACGATGCAATCGCAAGTGTGCGGCAGATTCTCGAAACTATGGGTGCTGAGCTTAATGTTTCACCAACACCGAAGGAGCAATGACAATGACCGCATCTAACATGGCGCTCAACCGGAGCGCGGTTACAATGCGGTTTTATTTTTTCAGCTTTCCGTGCCGCGCCCGGTTAGCTTTACGTTGTACGTCATGAGAGTTTGGCTACTGCTTCTTGGTTGCTGCATTACGGTCAGCGCTGCACGTGCTGAACCTGTTCCGTGCAAAAGCAATCCTGCCATCGTCGGCCAATGCAGCACCTTCCGCGGTCGCGTCTCGGTATACAACGGCACCCCGTCAATCCGAATTTGGCCAGTCGGCACCAAGCGGCTTCTCGGTGTTGTGCCATCCGAGAACGAGTCCATGCCGGATAGTCTCAAAAGCATGGTTTCGTTTGAGCAGGATGCATTCGCAACACTCGAGGTTTGTCCATTGTCAGCTCAAAAGCTAGGAGTAATGCAGCTCGTCTGCGTAGAGTCCGCTTCCAATATCAGCACGCGCCAGAGGTAGCCAAATGCCGTACAACTATCGCTTCAATCCGACGCCCCTGCCTTCGCTTCGCTGCGGCAGGGCCACGGCTTAAGCTGGCGTTAGCCAATTCATGAGGATGCAGAAGCGAATACTTTTTGACTTGGCCACCAAGAACTCTCAGAGGCTAGCACTCGAGCAGTTGTACGCGGGTGCCTCCGAGGGGCTTAAAAGCGTCTTAATGTCGCATGCAAAATTGTTCCACCCAAAAACCCCGGAACAACTTAAGCGCGCAGTTGCTCGCTGTGCACGGCTGCATTCAGGCACGGAAGCGGGAGAAGGAATAGAGCTTCTGCAAACCTCGTACGAGAACAATGCAATCTCGTGGTTCCTCGAAAGGGCCAAAGAGCTACCGCTTGGGGATTATTTTCTCTGGTTTCGAAAGGCGTCTGGGATTACTTTCGAGGACAAAAATGAGTGGGTGCCTGAGTTGCCTGTCCTTGCTGGCGTGAACATGGCGGTAGTTGGCCAGTTGAAAGAGATTGCATCGCTTTCGAAGGGGCATCTTGCAGTCGTGAGTAATGATGGGCGCGTTGCAGTCGTAATGGATTCGTATAGTGGGTTCCTGCAAGCGGAGCCATCGCCGGAAGAAATCGTTTATGAACTGGCATTTTGGAACAGTCTTGGTTAACAACGCCATCAACGCGGACGCGCAAAAGCTACGCTGCGCTCCGCATTTGCACGCCGGTTATGGCGAACGTTAGGCATCGTCATGAGCATTGTGAAAATAACTGTTCGCTGGAGTTTGCTACTCGCTGGCATTGCCCTTTTTATCGTTTACCTCAACAGTGCTTTTTATCGAGCTTGGCTTGCTGGTGGCCCGCCCACGCCTAACCCCGAGGGGTGGCTATTCAGCGCAGGCAATTTCTTGTCGTGGGCGTTAGCTTTCCTCAGCGCTGGCGTTGGCGTATTTCTTCTTATTGGCAGCTTGCCTTCTCTAAGCAGAGCTGCTGTTGTACTCCTTATCCTCGCAAGCATTTTGGGTATCATCCCAAGCATCAGAGAATATCTTGCTTCTGATTCTTGTTTAGATGCTGGTGGCAAATGGTCAGCCTTAGAGTTACGCTGTGTTCATGAGTAATCTGTCCAACCCGGCAGTCAAGAGGGACGCCGCAAAAGCGCGGTGCACCTTACTTTCACGTTAGGTGGCTTTATACACATAGCGACTTCTAAGATTTTCGCTGATCACTACCAATTTTACGATAATGGAGTCAATGGGGTCAGGTTAAATTGCATAAATTAACCTAATGGAATGGTCCGCCCCACTTCCCAAGCGGCCGAAATGGGGCCAAGATGGTATTTTCTATACCCTCTCAACAGAAGCGAGGCAGACCATGGCAAACGATCATACAAACACCGACAATGTCGTCAAAGTATTGGGCATTGATTTGGCTAAACAAAGCTTCCATTTATACGGTGTCGATGTTGCCGGGCAGCGCGTCATCAACAAAACGCTCAGTCGCAAGCAACTGGCCGCTTTCGTGGCCAATCTGCCCCCTTGTCTGATTGGGCTGGAAGCGTGTGGCGGAGCCCACCATTGGGCGCGCCGTTTTAGCGCGTTCGGCCATACGGTGCGCATGATGGCGCCGCAGTTCGTCAAGCCCTACGTCAAATCGAACAAAAATGACGCGGTCGATGCAGAAGCCATTTGCGAGGCGGTACAACGCCCCAACATGCGTTTTGTGCCGACCAAGGGGATCGAACAACAAGACATTCAAAGCCTACATCGGGTGCGTAGCCAGCTGGTGTCCCGGCGCACCGCGCAAGCCAATCAGGTGCGCGGTCTATTATTGGAATACGGCCTGGTGATCCCGAAAGGCATTCATCATGTCAGGAAAGCCTTGCCGGCGCTTCTGGAAGATTCGGAGAATGCCTTATCCGCCTTATTCCGGGAATTGCTCAATGAACTTTATGATGAAATGGGGTATTTGGATCAACGCATTGCGACGCTTGAACGGAAATTAGCGGCCATCAGCGCTCAGCATGAAGACTGCCAACGGTTGATGACGATTCCGGGCGTGGGGCTACTAACCGCGACCGCGCTGCTCGCGGCCATCGGCGACATTAGCGTCTTTAAAAGCGGTCGGGAACTGGCAGCCTGGTTAGGGTTGGTGCCCCGGCAGCATTCCACCGGCGGCAAGCCGACGCTATTAGGCATCAGTAAGCGTGGCGATGCCTATTTGCGGACGTTGCTGATTCACGGCGGGCGCTCGGTTTCGCGGGTGGCACACAAGCACGAGGACAAGCATCATCTCTGGATCAGCGACATCAAGCGTCGACGCGGCGAAAATATTTCCAATGTCGCGGTGGCCAACAAGAATGCCCGCATTGCCTGGGCATTGCTGACCAAGAAAGAAAATTATCGGGCGGCAGCATGAGGGCCATATCACTCTTCAAAAGGGGAAGCTCTTCCTGTCGAGCCAAACAGTGAAACGGGTAAACATCAGCAACGAATTGCGGAGATAACATTCAAGTGATGGCATAAAAGGTAACACCTGCATTCCAAGAGCCTGCTGGGGTCTCGGGCTCATTTGAAGCCGTAGACCTGATGAGGTGGGAATGCGCGAATTCCATCAGGGCCGGAAGTCATTGAGCACTTCATCATAAGGCCGGATATATGGGCGCATTATTTCTTTATGTCACATGTGAATTTTTTCTTGCAATACGGGGCGGACCATATATGACCCCATTATTTTCTGGAACTTCAGCCTCTGGATGCGGCTCTTTTTTGCATTGATGAAGAGTCGGAGCCAGTACAATTTACGCGGCGATCGGCTATTGAAGGCTTTGCATCTGCTAGCTTCGAGGGATCTACACCGGAACCTCACGGGTAATCGTCTGAGTGCCTTTGATCGACTCAGCCAGACAATGGCTGATAATCTTTTTTCAGGATCGACTAAGTATTCTTACTAATTGAAAAATCAGTAATCCAAGAGTGATAATTAAAGATAGACCTGTCGAAAGATGAAGGCAAAAAGTCGTGGATCGCGAAAAACGAAAAGCCGGACTACCGAAGTGACTTCGTTATGGCGATATTAGGGGTTAGGCTTTTTTTGCGCAAGTACAAGCTTGTGTCTATGTGCCAAGGCTGGCCGAATACTTCAAAAAGAGGAGGAAACCCATGAATAGGTTTATATATTTTTTTATTATTTTTTTATCATTTGCATGGTTGCCTTTAGGTGAGGCGCGTGCTAATACCCCCTTAGACTGCCCGGCGGTAATCGCTGTCCCCGGAGGCTATCGTCTCACTCAAAATACAACGTGCGATCAAGTCAGTTGGGAGAATGAGAACAACAAGTTTTTCAACCTTAACCGGTTCACCCTCACGATAAACAGCATTGGTGTTTTTGGCAATGGCCTCGTAATACGTAATGGGGTGCTCCAAACTAACTCAATCTTTTGGCTGGGGGATGGCGGGACGCTGTCGAACCTCAAGATAACAAAAGGCAGCAGCCCCCGCGGATTTTTCATTGAGGCCGGGCCCAACTTCACGGTTAAGCGCTGTACCTTCTCAGAAATACCCGGAGTCGCCCTGGATTTTTTCCATGCTCCAGGAGGGAGGGTGATAAACTCAGTGTTCAAAAATAATTGGAAAGGAATCAGTATTCAGGAGGCTGACGATATACTGATCGAAAATAACAAGTTCGTAGGCAACACGACTGGGGTCAATCTCTTTCCCGAGCACGGCTTTAAAACCAACAACAACACGATTCGTTACAACATCTTCCGAGAGAACGCGATGGGCATCACGATGTATACTGACGAACGGTTGGTACCTACTTGGGGGTTGCAGGGAAACCGGATCGTGAAGAATAAGATCTACCGTAGCGGCCACTCGGGGATACTTATCGCGTTAAATTGCGTGGAAGATCTTGGGCACCCCAGTTGTCCAGGCCAAGACACAAAGATAAGTGGCAATCTATTGAAAAGTAATGGTTTTTCGTCGGAAAAAGTCTTGTCTGATGATGATGGTGTGACGGCTCGGGCAACTTTGGAGATGGGGACCAATCCGCCTATGAGAACCCCTTACCCAGCCGGTTTAGCCGGTGTGACGTTATCGAAAAACCGCGCTAATAAGAATGCCGACCTCGGATTCGATGTAAATGGAGTTACCGACGGCGGAAGCAATAAAGCCAATTCCAACGGAAACCCCGCGCAATGCGAAGGGGTGGTTTGTAAAAGCAGTTACTTAGCCGGTGTGACGTTATCGAAAAACCTCGCTAATAAGAATGCCGACCTCGGATTCGATGTAAATGGAGTTACCGACGGCGGAGGCAATATAGCCAATTCCAACGGAAACCCCGCGCAATGCGAAGGGGGGGGGTGTAAAAGCAGTTACGGCACGGATCTAGACATCTCCTTGGACGCCATCCCCTACGGACCATTGCCATCTGACCAATTGAGGCACTAGAAAGCTCTTAAACCATGCTTTAGATTCGAGGACAGTGGAACAGTAAATGCGTTTAGCGATTGACTGTCACGCTATGACTGCTTCCCAAGCCCCGATCTATACCTTGAGCGGGACGGGATATGTATCCCGTCCCCAAATTTATCTGAACTTCGAAACGAATTGAAACCTTTCGGACGGGTTTTCAAAACCCGTCCTGCCGAAGTAAAAGAGTCCGCGCTGACGTACGGCAGGGCAGGTTATCCGTCAAACCGCAGCCACGGCGTGTTGGATAAGCCCCATTTGATAGAGCCGGTTCAAATCGATGCCGTAGGTTTCCGGTCTGACGATTTGCTTGATCGTATAAGGTCTTGCGCTGGCATCCAGATCGAGTTTCGCCAGGTCTATTATGCGCGGGCTTCTCGGCTGTTTGTTTTCATTCAGCAGCAGGATGATTTTCGGCCTGATTTTAAGCTTCGGATTCACTTCGATGACGATGGCGACTTCTCCGTTATTCATTTCCACAACGCTGCCGGGAGGGTAGATGCCAAGGCATTGAATAAACTTATAGGTTAACGCCGAATCAAGGTGAGAATCGCCAGCCTTGAGCATGGTATTGATCGCATCCAGATGGTTCCGTCCCTTTTGGTAGATACGATCACTCGTCATCGCATCATACATGTCGACGATGGCCACCATGCGCGTATAAGGCGTGATCTGCTCGGAGTTCAGTTTTCTCGGATATCCCGCACCATCCAATCTTTCATGATGGCTATAGGCCACATCGATCGCGCCCGCATACATGTCGGAGCTCGACATTAATAGCTTCCAGCCTAATTCGGCGTGGCTCTGCATGATATTGCGTTCGGCAGGGGTCAGTTTGCCCGGTTTATTCAAAATTGCCAGCGGCACACGCATTTTACCCATGTCGTGCATCATGCCGCACAGGCCGAGATGATTCAGTTCATGGACGGAAAGGTTCAGATGCCTGCCGAGCGCAATGGCTAGTATGCAAACATTCATACTGTGTTGGGAGGTATACAGGTCCTGATTTTTAAGCTGAGTCATCCATAACAAGGCATCCGGCGACTGCAAAATGCTGTTTACGCATTCCGCGACGAACTTTTCCGCAATTTGAACGTTGATGCTGTTGCCGAGCTGGACTTCATCCATGAAGCTTTTAATCAGATGACTGGTCTTTCGGTAGGTAGTGCCCGCCCGCTCGATTTCCTGTTCAAAACTAGCGCTCTTCTTCGGCGGTGTACGGCTTTCCAGCCAACCTTTGCTATAAGGCGTACCGGGTGATTCGCGGATTAAATTGTTTTGCTTGAAAACATCGATAAATACATAGTCGCAGTGCTGCTTAACGGCATCGATGTCGGCCTGGTTTTTTAGCTCAAATCCTTGAAACAAAAAAGGCGTCTCCAGCCACGGCCGATCGAGCTTTGATACATACATTCCTACCCGGAGGTCATTCGCATGTATTTTCAGTAAAGAGCTCTGGGTATCTAGAAAAATATTATCATCGTCGTCAAACATAATGGACTCGTTTCAAACTGTGTGATCGATGCAAGAAAAAGGCGCATTTAGCCTTAAACGAGCATCCTACCCGACTCTGTTGAATGATAAAGAATTTTCACAAACGAATCCTTAACGGTTCGTTTATCCGGACTCTCTGCTGCGTATTCTATAGCTCGATTTGCAAGGAGCCGGTGGGCATTCATCGGCGATCATTTTTTTTCAGACGATACATTGCCGAAATATCCTCATCGCCGTAACCTTCGGCCATCAGCCGTTCATAATCCCTGACCGACATATCGCTGAGCGGAATTTCGACGCCGACTTCGGCCGCCATCGCCTGGCAGATCTTCAGATCCTTGTGATGCAGGGCGAGCCTGAAGCCCGGTTTGAAAACGCCCTGGGTCATCGTCAGGCCGCGCTTGTCCAGAAACCAGTTGCCGGCCGCGCCGCCGCCGATCACCTCGATCACCTTGTCCATCGGCAGGTCTTGTGCCTCGGCGAAGGCCAGTGCCTCGGTGACCGCCTCGTTGATGCCCGCGCACATGATTTGATTGACCGCCTTGGTCGCCTGGCCGGCACCGGTCGGGCCCATGTAGAGTATCCGAGTCGCCATCGCAGAAAGTACCGACTTCGCCCTTTCGAATACAGCAGGATCGCCGCCGACCATCATCGCCAAAGTGCCGTTCTTCGCGCCTTCGACGCCGCCCGACACCGGCGCATCGAGAAAGAAGGTCTGTTTCTCGGCCAGCCTGCGGGCGGCTTCTTGTGCGGTGCGGCGGCTGACGGTCGACATATCGACCACGATCGTTCCGGGCCTGACCGATTCCCGTATCGCGTCGACGACCGCGAGTACATCCGGGTCGGCCGAGACGCAAAGCAAAACGACATCAACCGCGCCGGCCAGATCCGCAATGCTGCTGAAAGCGGTGACTCCGAGTATTTCCGCGAGCGCTTCGGCTGTCTCCGGGGTGCGATTGTAAACGCCCGTCAAAAAATCGGCCTTGGCCAGATTCCGGGCCATGCCCGCGCCCATGCCGCCGAGCCCGATCATGCCGGCTTTCATGCTTTCTCCAGATAAGTATAGGAGGTCAAGCCGGCGCTGAGTTCCTGTTCATAGGCGCGCCGTTCCTCTACGCCGAGCCCGCTGGCGGCCAGTTTATCGCGGTAGGCCGCCTTCAATTCCTCGGGGCTGATATGCACGTAATCGAGCAGGTCGGACACATGCTCGCCTTCCTGCAAATCGAAAAAATGATAGCCGTGTTCGTCCAGTTCGATATTGATCGCATGGGTGTCGCCGAACAGGTTGTGCATGTCGCCGAGGATTTCCTGATAGGCGCCGACCATGAAGAAGCCGATCAGATAAGGCTCGCGGCTGTCGATCCGGTGCACCGGCAGCGTTTTTTCGATGTTCTGGCCGTCGATATACTGGTCGATGCGGCCGTCCGAATCGCAGGTCAGATCCTGCAATACCGCGCGCCGGGTCGGTTCTTCATCGAGCCTATGAATCGGCATGATCGGGAAGATCTGGTCGATGCCCCAGATGTCCGGCATCGACTGAAACAGCGAAAAATTGCAGAACACCTTGTCGGCCAGTTTTTCGTTCAATTCCTGCAAAATCGCTTCTTCGCTCTGCGTGTTCGGATTCAGCCGGTGCTGCAATTGCCGGCACAGCAGCGCGTAGGCGTTTTCGGCCTGGGCGAGGCCTTCGATGTCGAGTTTGTCCTGGGCAAAGCGCGCGCGCGCTTCCGCCAGCTCGAACTGCGCGTCATGGTACAGTTCGACCGGATTGATGCGCTCCGCCAGGGCCGGCGGCTCGCCGTCCCGGTAAGGCGACTCGATGTCGGTCACATTGGTGATCAGCACCGCATGATGGGCGGTGATCGCGCGCCCCGACTCGGTGATGATGTCCGGCTCTGGCGCCTGTTTTTCCGCGCAAATCTCGGAGAAGCTGCGCACGATGTTCTGCGCGTATTCATCGACGCTGTAATTCATCGACGATTCGCGCCGCGAGCGGCTGCCGTCATAATCGACGCCGAGGCCGCCGCCCGCATCGACGATGCGGATCGGCGCGCCGAGGCGGCGCAGTTCGACATAAAACTGGCCGGCTTCCTTCAACGCGACCTTGATGTCGTGAATGTTCGCGATCTGCGAGCCCATGTGAAAATGCATCAGTTTCAGGGAATCGAGCAGATCGGCCTGTTTCAGTCCTTTGACCAGTTGCAGAAGTTCGTGCGCGTGCAGGCCGAATTTGGACTTTTCGCCGCCGCTGTTTTGCCATTTGCCGGCGCTGATGCTCGATAATCTGACGCGCACGCCGATATTCGGCTTAATGTTCAGTTTGTGCGATTCTTCGATGATCAATTCCAGTTCGATCGGCTTTTCGATCACCAGATACAGATCGAGGCCCATTTTCTGGCCGATCAGCGCGAGGCGGATGTAGGCTCTGTCCTTGTAGCCGTTGCAGACCACCACTTTTTGATTCGACAAGGCCATGATCGCGAGCAGCTCCGGCTTGCTGCCCGCTTCGAGGCCGATGTGATCGGCCTTCAGAATGCCTTCGACGACCTGGCGCTGCTGATTGACCTTGATCGGATACACCGGCGTGTAACGGCCCTGATAGTCGTATTTCGCGCAGGCTTTCTCGAACGCCCGGTTCAGCCGGTTGACCTTGTCCTTCAAAATATCGGTGAAGCGCACCAGCACCGGCAGCGACAGGTTTTTTTCATGCAGCGAGTGGGCGATTTCGTATAAATCCAGTTCCACGTTCTGGTCGGAACTCGGCTTCACGCTGACATGCCCTGCCGCGTTGATCGTAAAATAACCGTCTCCCCAGCTGTCGATCGCATAGGTTTCCGCGGAATCGCGGAGGGTCCAGTGTGGGTAAGCAGTCGAATTCAAAGTTGATCTCCAAGATGACGTATGTGCGGAATTCTAATATATAATGCGTGCTATTTTACCCGTTTATTCTTACAGGAACGCAAATGATCAATCCCAACGAATGGTTTACCGAAGAAGCGCCCGGCGTCGCCTCGGCCTTTTCGCTGAAAATCAAGAAAAAGCTGCACGAAGAGCAGTCGCCATTTCAACATTTGGAAATCTTTGAGACCGAAAGCTTCGGCAACCTGATGGTGATCGACGGCTGCACGATGGTGTCGACGCGCGACAACTTTTTTTATCATGAGATGATCAGCCATCCGGCGCTCTATACCCATCCCGATCCGAAACGGGTCTGGATCATCGGCGGCGGCGACTGCGGCACGTTGCGGGAAGTCTTGAAGCATCCGGCGGTCGAAAAGGCGGTGCAGATCGACATCGACGAGCGCGTGACCCGCCTGGCCGAAATCTATTTCCCGGAACTGTGCGAGTCGAACAACGATCCGCGCGCGGATTTGAAATTCATCGACGGCATCAAGTGGGTCAAGGACGCCGAGCCGAATTCGGTCGACATCATCATCGTCGACAGCACCGATCCTGCGGGCCCCGCCGAAGGCTTGTTCAGCGAGGCGTTTTACCGCGACTGCTTCAACTGTTTGTCCGAAAACGGCATGGTCGTGCAGCAAAGCGAATCGGCGCTGTTTTACATGAAGCTGATCGGCGAAATGCGCGGCGCGATGCAGTCCGCAGGCTTTGCCCATTTGCAGACCCTGTTCTTCCCTCAATGCATCTATCCCTCCGGCTGGTGGAGCGCGACGATCGCGGGCAAGAGCAGCCTGAAGCAATTCCGCGAACAGGAGTCGGCGAACAAGCCTTTCGATACGACTTTTTACAATGTCGACATGCACAAGGCCGCGTTGGCGCAGCCGGAGTTTTTCAAAAAGGCGTTCGGCGGCTGAGCTCCGGTTTTTATTGTCTAAACCTGAGTCTATACTTAAGATAAGTCAGGGCGGGGCGGCCTGGGCCTCCCCGTTCTCATCCTCGGCGGTTTTCAGCCGCCCATTTCGCTACGGCGATATTCCTACGGAGTTTACCGATGTTTTTTGATGCAAAGTCAATCGATGAAATTGCCAGCAAGCTGGCCAATACCATTCCACCCGGTCTGAATCATATTAAAGAAGACCTCGAAAAGAACTTTCATGCGGTGCTGCAAGGCGCTTTGAGCAAGCTGGATCTGGTCACCCGCGAAGAATTTGAAGTGCAAAAGCTGGTGCTGGCGAAAACCCGCGCCAACCTCGAAGCCTTGGAAAAACGCGTCGCCGCGCTCGAACAGCAGGTGCTGTCCAAGGAAGAGTTGTAAGCGCGTAGGCGTCGGCGCGATGGCTCTGGCGGTCGTTTACAGCCGCGGGCGCACCGGCATCGAAGCGCCGCTGGTGATGGTCGAGGTCGATGTCGCGAACGGCCTGCCGGCGTTGAATATCGTCGGGTTGCCGGAAGCCGCGGTCAAGGAAAGCAAGGACAGGGTGCGCGGCGCGATTCAGAACTCGCGTTTCGAATTTCCGGCTCAGCGCATCACGGTCAATCTGGCGCCGGCCGATTTACCGAAGGAAGGCGGACGCTTCGATCTTGCGATCGCGCTCGGCATTCTGGCGGCTTCCGGTCAAATTCCGGGCGCCAAGCTTTCGGAGTTCGAATGCATCGGCGAGCTTTCACTCGGCGGCGAACTGCGGCCGGTCAACGGCGTGTTGCCGGTTGCGATTCAGGCGCGCAATAACCAGCGCAAGCTGATCCTGCCCAGAGACAACACCGCCGAGGCGGCGCTGGTCAAGGGCATCGAAATCATTCCGGCCGTGCATTTGCTCGAGGTGTGCGCGCATCTGGCCGGGCAGAAATCGATCGCGGCCGAATTTGAGTGCAGCGCGCCCGAGCGGCCTAGCGATGATCTCGATTTTGCCGATGTGCACGGCCAGTACCACGTCAAACGCGCCTTCGAAATCGCCGCGGCTGGCGCGCACAATCTTCTGATGCTCGGCCCGCCCGGCACCGGCAAATCGATGCTGGCTTCGCGTCTGCCAACCATTCTGCCATTGTTGACCGAGCAGCAGGCCCAGGAAACCGCCGCGATCGCCTCGGTCAGCGATCACGGCCTCGATGTCGCAAATTGGCTGAGGCCGCCTTACCGTGCACCGCATCATACCGCCTCGGCTGCGGCGTTGGTCGGTGGCGGAAGTAACCCTCGGCCCGGCGAAATCTCGCTCGCGCATAACGGCACCTTATTTTTGGACGAACTGCCCGAATTCGACCGGAAAGTGCTCGAAGTGCTGCGTGAGCCGCTCGAAACCGGCCATATCACGATCTCGCGCGCGAACCGGCAGGCCGATTTTCCGGCCCGTTTCCAACTGGTTGCCGCGATGAATCCGTGCCCCTGCGGTTATCTCGGCGATGCGTCGGGCCGCTGTCATTGCACCTCCGAACAGGTGATGCGCTATCGCGCCCGGATTTCGGGGCCGCTGCTCGATCGGATCGATATGCATCTGGAAGTGCCGCGGGTTCCGCATGAGGTGTTGCGCAAAGGCTCGCCCGATGGGGAGGAAAGCAGCGCGGTGATACGGGCGCGCGTCGCCGCGGCGAGGATGCTCGCCGTCGCGCGCACCGGCAAGGCCAATTCGGGGATGACCGCGAAGGAAGTCAAACAGTTTTGCAATTTGTCCGAGCCCGGCCACCGCTTACTGGAGCAGGCGATGGACAAGTTCGGCTTGTCGAATCGCGCCTATCATCGGATCTTGAAGCTGGCGCGCACGATCGCCGATCTGGCTGGCTCTGAAACGATAGAGATCGCGCATTTGAGCGAGGCGATCGGCTACCGGAAGCTGGATCGGCGGTCATGATTGTGCCGCCGATCGAGACGCTAGGCCGGATTTATTTGATCTTGACCAGTTCCTTGCCGTCGCTGTTGAAATGGCAGATGCCTGCCGCAAAATTGCTGCAATGTTCCGATTGCTCGATTTTCGCGCCGTTCGGGCTCAGTTGGATCTTCAGTTCGCAATAATCGGCCTGGCCCTCGATATGCTTCTTCATCAGCAATTGGTTTTCGCCGGTCTTCTTGGCTTCGCCTGAAACGTCCGCCGAACAGGCCTTGGCGTCTTTTTCATTCGCATTCGGCTCGAAATCGACATCGGTGCTGACCGTGATTTCATCGTTCAGCTGGGTGATTTTCAGGTGATGGACGTGGTTGCCGTCTCGCAGCAAATAATGATCGGTCGTCGCGAACGCAGAGCCGGAGACCAGCATGGCCGCCAGAAACAAAGATTTTTTCATGGTGTTTTCTCTTTTTGAGTGAGTGGGTTCATAGGTTGAGGGCCGGCAGAAACGGCATCTGGCCGGACTTGCCGCTGCCGTGTGTCCAACGCGGCCGCGGCTAGCCGATCATTTTACCTCATACCGCGGATTTGCCCAAAGCCTGCAACCCGATGGGTATGACGTTAGTAACAGCCGGCGCAACGGCGGCCGGATGCGCTTGACAGCAGGCAGCTGCGGTCTGCGTATCGGCATAAAATTCGACCTGCCCGGTCTCCACATCGTACATGGCTCCGACGATGTCGATTTGGCCAGCCTTCGCCATGCCGTCCAGCAACGGACTTTGTTTCCTGATTTGTTCGACGCTCAAGTGAACGTTGCGTTCGGCGACTTTCTGTACCAGCACGGGCTGTTCGGGTGGATTCTTCGCGTCGAACTCCGCGCGAACCGCATGAACTGCCGGCTTGATTTTTTGCAGCAGGCCGGTCAAATGGTCGAGTTCGACATCGGCGCAGGCGCCTTTGACTGCGCCGCAAAGGCTATGACCGAGCACGACGATCAGTTTCGATCCGGCCAGTTTGCAGGCGAATTCCATGCTGCCGAGAATGTCGTCATTCACGACATTGCCCGCGACCCGGGCGCTGAACACGTCGCCGAGGCCCTGGTCAAAAATCAGTTCGACCGAGGTTCTGGAGTCGATGCAGCTCAGGATGATCGCGATCGGGAACTGGCCTTTGCGGGTGTCGTTGACCTGTTCGAGCAGGTTGCGATTCGACTTCAGGTTGTTCACGAAACGCTCGTTGCCCTCTTTCAGTATGGCCAGCACTTCGGCCGGCGTCAGCGACTGTTGCGAGGCCGAGGTCT